>CAZTXD010000117.1:3600-11812 GCA_964617995.1 uncultured Acidimicrobiaceae bacterium | reverse complement strand
GTGCCGCCGATCACCGGCATCTCGAACTCGGTGGGCTCCAAGAGCTCAATTCGGTTCCCGAAGGGGTCCAAGACGTAGACCCGATCGAACCCGGAGAGGGGTTGGTCGAACGTCACCTCGACGCCGGCATCCTCGAGGCGTCTACGAAGCCCGGCGAGATCCTCCACTAACAGACCGGGGTGGGCCTTGTGAGCAGGGCGGAAGCCATCCTCGACGCCCAGGTGGATCCGCACGCCGGCGGACTCAAACCAGCAGCCACCCCGCGCTTCGAGGTGCGTCGGTTTGGGAACCCGAGCGACTCCGAGGAGTCCCTCGTAGAAAACGATGGCCTCGTCCTCGCCCCCGGGAGGCATGGCGAGCTGGACGTGATGGACGCCAACGACGGTCATATTCAACCCAGTCTGCCGATTGCCCCCACAGTAGAGGTCAGTGGTTCGGTCCGACTAGCGCCCACTCCCTTCACCACCCGGGGACGGAAGCGACCTTCCCGCCAGTCGGGCGAGTGTCGCCACCAGGACGACTCCCGCGCGCATCAGGGGGGAGCCGGCCAGCCGGAACTCGTCGCGATACGTGGAGACCAGCAGAGCATGCTCGAGTAGTCCCGCGCTCTCGACCAGATGACTCACAGCGAAAAACTCGGCCGTTCGCAAGGCCGGCTCCACCCTCCAGTTGACGGTGCTCTCGTCGTCGGATGCATTGCGCATCTGGTGCACGGCTCCCGGCGGAACCACGAAGGTGTCACCGGATCGGTTCAGTGATTCCTCCCCATCGATCCGTACGACCAACTCGCCGGCCTCGACGGAGAATGTCTCGGTCTGGTACGGGTGCAGGTGCGCGAACGGAAAGGACGTCCGAGGGGGGTACGTCACTCTCATCTCGACGAGGCGACCGTTCGTCTCCTCACCGGTTTGGAGGAACTCCCGGCGTCCGTTTCGGCCGATGTGGACCTGACCCTGTAACGACACGTCTTTCTCTCGACCCGCGACCGATCCCCGGGACGTTAACGCTTGGTGGACGTGACGGGCGGGTTGATCTGCTAGGCGTCCATGGCCGACGTTCGATCCCGCCGGTACCCACGGGCAGGCAACGCCGCCGAAGCGGTGGCGGTGCCTGCATGGTCCCTACCGAAAAGGAGGTGAAGCAAACTCCTGCCAAGAAGGAACTAGTCACTCGGGGGATGTTCGATCTAGCCATCGGCTGGGTCGACGGTCGAGTCGATAAAGAAGTCCATGACAGCACTGAGCGTCTTCGAACGGAGAACCGCCCGAGCCCTTCCCGAATGCGAGCGTTGCCAGCAACCCGCCTGGGCCGATACCCCGTCAGGTCTCCGCTGCGAACAGCACGCCCTCGCCGAGGTAGAGGAGGCACTCGAACGCGGCGATTGCGACTGGATGCCGCGCATCCTCCGCCGTCGTCACGGCTGATCGCCACCGATTCATCCCGGCAACCGGGGAATACCCAAGGCGAAACAGTAGTTGCACATCGCAACGATCTACACTGGAGTAGCCCATGCCTGCCGTCACCGTATCCGACGTACTCTCCCTTCCGCGGGTAGCCGAACCGGCCGCGGTCGGTCCACTGGATCGACCCGTGCGCTCGATCACGACGGCTCCTCGCGGTTTCGAAGGCGAAGGATTTCCCGTGCGACGAGCCTTCGCCGGGGTCGATTTGACCGACCTCGACCCGTTCGTCCACCTCGACCAGATGGGCGAGGTGGAGTACGCCCCCGGTGAGCCCAAAGGCACGCCCTGGCATCCCCACCGAGGCTTCGAGACCGTCACCTACATGATCGACGGCATATTCGACCACCGCGACTCCAACGGAGGCGGTGGGAGCATCACCAACGGTGATACCCAGTGGATGACGGCCGGTTCCGGGATCCTCCACATCGAGACACCTCCCGAGCATCTGGTCATGTCGGGCGGGCTATTCCACGGCTTCCAACTGTGGGTAAATCTCCCGGCCGCTCTGAAGTTCACCGCTCCCCGCTACCAAGATCTGCGGGGAGGGGACGTCGCCCTCCTCTCGTCATCGGATGGGGGAGCTCTCCTCCGTCTGATCGCCGGTGAGGTCGCCGGGGTGGAAGGACCTGGTTCCACCCACACACCCATGACCATGGTTCATGCCACGGTCTCGCCCGGTGCTCGTCTCCGCATCCCGTGGAGGCCGGAGTTCAACGCCCTCGCCTATGTGCTGTCGGGACAGGGAACCGTCGGGACGGAAGCCCGCCCGATACGGTCTGGACAACTCGCTCTCTTCGGACCCGGCGACGTGATGACGATCACGGCCGGCATGCGTCAGGAAACGCGCAGCCCCGACCTCGACGTGCTGCTGATCGGGGGGAGACCCATCGGCGAACCCGTGGCGTGGATGGGGCCCTTCGTGATGAACACCCACGCAGAGCTCGCCACGGCCGTAGAGGACTATCAGCAGGGCCGCCTTGGCAGCATCCCCGCCGAGTGATCCGTCAGCGGGCTACCTTCAGACGCTTTCGCCGCAGGTGGCCGTCGAGGAGCCCCCACACCTCCGGCTCGGCCAGCTTCCGCTTCATCGCGCCGAGAGTCCGAATGAACGTTGGCACCGCCGCGTCGGCGGCCATGGGGTTGGGACGCATGGACGACAGCACCGCCGGTGAGGGGCGGATGACCAGCAGCTCCGTCGACGGCCAGGCTGCTCTGACCAACGCCAGTTCCTCGTCGAGTGAGCGGCACCCGACCCGGTCGAACAGACGCTCGTGGGCCCAAGCCCCGGGACGCTCGTCCAGCGCCGCCATGGGCGCTATCACGATCACCAGGTCGAGGGGGTCCTCGGATCCCAGCATCAGGTCGAGGTGGGTGCCCGACGCCACCCCCCCGTCAACGTAGGCTCGCCCATCCACGACATGGGGATGGAACAGCAGCGGGATGGCAGAGCTGGCCGCCACGGCATCCGCCAGCGACACTTCGGGCGCCGACACCGTCCCGAAAGCCACCCGTTCCCGGGCGAGGATGTCGTAGGCGGCTATGACCGTCGCTCGGGACGGCCAACGATGAGCATGCATCCCGATCTGTTCCTCCACCCATCCCGCCAGACCGGCGGGATCGTATCGGGCGGGCGAGCCCATCAACATCGTCACCCCGGGGCGTCTCAACCCGGGAAGCAAACCACTCCTGACCCAACGTCCGAGGTGGGCGCGAGGTCGCTTCACGAACACATGACCTCGGATCCGGTCGGCGACCCCGTCTCGATCCTCACCGGGTCTGACGAGCGAATCGAGCTCCAGACACCCCGCCCGAACCAGGGAAGCCACGAAGGCGCCGCCGGAGGTCCCGAGGACCACATCGGAGTCGTTGGGATCCCAATCGCAGGCCAGCTCCATTGCCATCAACGTCGCGATCTGAAAGGCGGCACCGGTGATGCCGCCGGCGCCCAGCACCAGGCCTACTCGACTCATGAGCGGATGAGCATAGAGGTGACGGGCGTGTGAGTTACGGTCTCACCATGCGCACCCGCCTCCTCGAGCTTCCAGACGACAGGGAGGCGGTGCTCCGCTTCCTGCAGAGAGCAGAGGCCGAAACCGGTCGTCACGGCCTCAGCGAGAACAAGAAGGCCCTCGTCGAGCGGGACGATGGGCGACCCGGCACCGGCATCCTGGCCACCGAGGGTGACACGATCGTCGCCTACGTCGGTTTGGCTCCGGCCCGGGCGGCGGGGGAGTGGGCGATGGAGACCGTGCTGGGAGCGGGCGTCACCGAGCCGGCATCCGCGGTCGAAGCTGCCATTGAGACCGCCAGGAGACTGGGAGGACACAGCCTGCGGTGGTGGGCATACGATCCCGACTCTCAGCGGTTCCCGCCCGCACACGGTTTCGAGCCCGAGCGGGACCTTTTCCGAATGATCCGTTCTCTCCCGACCGACGACCGGAGCGATTTCCCCGGCGGAATCACGGTGGCGGGCCTCCGACCGGCCGTCGACGAGGAGGCTCTCATAGCCGTGAACAACGCTGCGTTCGTGCATCACCACGACAACGGCGCGATGACGCTCGACGACCTGCACCGCCGCATGGCGATGGATTGGTTCGACCCCGATGGCGTCCGCATGGCATGGGATGGCGATACCCTGGCCGGCTTCTGCTGGACGAAGGTCCATCCAGGAGGGGAAGGTGAGATCTACATCATCGGGGCGGCGCCCGCCTACCAGGGCATGGGGTTGGGCAAAGCTCTCGTCACCGAGGGCATGCGGTACCTGGCGACCCTGGGCTGCCGGGAGGTTCTCCTCTACACCGACGCCGACAACGAACGGGCCGTCGGTCTCTACGAAGCACTTGGCTTCGTGGTGGACAGGGTCCACCGCGCTTTCATGCGCCGCCTATGACCACCCGGAGAACGGGCCTCTCACCGGTGCGCTGCCGCTGTGGGGAGCGATACCGTAGGTCTAGCCGAAGCGACGATCGCACGAAGGACAGCGCTCGTCCCCCTCGTCGGTGGCGGCGTTGCACCACGGACAGGGGAGATCACGGTCCTCGGCGTGGAGGTCGACCACCAGACGGGGGTCGATCACGAAGGTCTCCTGGCGTGAGTGACGGGCCAGGGCGAACAACCCGGTGGTGGCGGTTGCTGCTACCAGCGCCTCCAGCACTTCCCAATCCTCCTGCTCTTGACCCTCTGACGATAGGCAAAGAGCCCCCCGGAACCGTGGATTTGGGAGGCGCCCGAGACGAGCCCCGGCATCGTGGCTCGTCGGGTGTCAGGCGACCCCGACGGCCTGAGCGAGCGAGTCCACCGTTCCCGCCAGATCGGCCAGCCGACCGTCGCGTGACTCGGCGGCATCGAGCAGACTCATAGCGGCGTGATAGCCCGTCCAGCTCTCCAGCCGTGACTTGAGCATGGTTCCGCCGTAGCCCTCCAGGAACGCATCGACGGCATCCTCGTCGTGGATCTTGCCCAGCGACCACGTCGCCAGGCTCACATCCCACTCCGGTGGGGCCAGGGTGGCCCATTCCCAGTCGACCAGCATGACCGAACCGCCCTCGCTGACCAGGAACTTGTCAGGCGTCGGGTGGGTATGGGCGGTCACCGGATCGCTCGACACCGGAGGGGGAGCGTTGGAAGCGGCCTCCAGGACCGCCGGCGGGATCTGGAGCTTGCGTCGGAAGCGCCCGAGCCGCTCGACGGTCGAGGCGTAGTGACTGGCGATGAAGGCAGCGTCCATTCCTCCCTCGAGGTTGGTTATCGGCCCCGACGCCTCATGGACACCACGAAGAACCCGACCGGCCCGGGCGAGCACATCGTGGTTCTTGGTGAGGCTCCTCAGGCTCCACCCGCCACCGTCGGTGAGCTGCGCCCAGGCGGTCCCGTCGGGTGTCACTCCCCGGTCGATGAGCTGAGGCACACCTTCCACGTCCGCCACGGCCTCCAGGGCATGACGCTCCCGTCGCTCCCGGCCGGGAGTGGCGTAGACCTTGACGACGGTGGCGCGCCCTCCTTCCTCGAGCAGTCGGAAAACCCTGTTCTTCTGGCCACGACCCATGGTTGTGACCTCTCGAACCGACGCTCGGGGAGCGATCGTCCCGACCAAGCTCAAAGCGTCCATGACGTTGTTAGGCCTCCTAGCGGCTCCTGAGCGATGCCTTGTTTATTGTGCCTGGGACCTCGTCCAAGCCTTGTACGCTCGTGGGTGCACAGGCTAGTCGGGAGACCACGGTTTTCTATGCACCTCCCTCAACTATCAACGAGCGCTGATCGAACGTGTCCATCGAGCTGACCTACCCCGATGGGAGCTCCCACAGCCACCCCAACGGGACAACCGGTCGCGAGGTCGCGGCCTCCATAGGTCCCGGTCTAGCTCGCGCCGCGGTGGCGGTCAGACTCGACGGTGCCGTGCTCGATCTCGACCGTCCGTTGCCCGGCTCCGGAGAGTTCGCAGTGGTGACGGATTCATCGGAGGAGGGCAGGGCGGTGGTTCGGCATTCCGCTGCTCATGTCCTCGCCCAGGCGGTCTTGACATTGTATCCGGGCGCGACCTTCGCCATCGGCCCCCCTATCGAAGACGGCTTCTACTACGACTTCGACATCGGTCGCCCCTTCACACCGGAGGACCTCCAGAAAATCGAAGCCCGCATGGTCGAGATCGTGGACGAGGATCAACCCTTCGTGCGGGAGTCGCTCTCCCGGGCGGAGGCGTTGGAGATCTTCGCCGAGCATCCCTACAAGACGGAGATAATCGAAGCGGTGGACCCCGCTGAGGTCTCCCCGGGCGAAGAGGTCACGGTCTATCGCAACGACGACTTCGTGGATCTGTGCCGGGGACCGCATCTCCCCTCGACCGGGCGGCTGCGGGCGTTCAAGCTGCTCCGCTCGGCCGGCGCCTACTGGCGCGGCGACGAGAACCGCCCCCAGCTCCAGCGCGTCTACGGAACCGCTTGGGAGGATCAGGAGTCCCTCGATACCTATCTGACGCGGTTGGAGGAGGCCGAACGGCGGGACCACCGTCGCCTGGGACCTGAGCTGGATCTGTTCTCGTTCCCCGGCGATCTGGGTGCGGGGCTGGCGCTATGGCACCCCAAAGGGGGAATGCTTCGCAAGCTGGTGGAGGACCACAGCCGTCGCCTGCACGAGGAGTACGGGTTCGACTTCGTGTTCACCCCCCATCTCGCCAAGTCCGAGGTCTGGGCGAGATCGGGTCATCTCGACTTCTATGCCGAGAGCATGTATCCCGGGCTCTCTCTGGATGAGGATCACGAGTACCGCGTCAAGCCCATGAACTGCCCGTTCCACATCTTGATCTACTCGTCGCGGGCGCGCAGCTACCGCGAATTGCCGCTGCGGTTCGCCGAGCTCGGCGGTCTCTACCGCTACGAGCGGTCGGGCACGATCCACGGCCTCCTGCGGGCACGCGGTTTCACCCAGGACGACAGTCACACCTTCTGCAGCACCGAGCTGCTGCCGGCCGAGCTTTCGCTCCATCTCGACTTCGTCCTCCGCTGGCTGGGAGACTTCGGTTTCGACGAGTACGACGCCGTTCTGTCCACCCGCGATCCGGCCAAGTCGATTGGGAACCTCGAGGCGTGGGATGAGGCCACGGAGCATCTCCGACGCACCCTCGAAGAGGCCGGCGTTCCTTTCGAGATCGAAGAAGGGGAGGCCGCCTTCTACGGACCGAAGATCGACGTCAACGTGCGCGATGCCATCGGACGGAGCTGGCAGGTGTCGACGATCCAGGTCGACTTCTTCCTCCCCGAGCGCTTCGACCTGCATTTCACCAGCTCCGACAACATCCCCGAGCGCCCCGTGATCGTCCACTGCGCCAAAGCGGGGTCGATCGAGCGTTTCCTCGGTGTGCTCACAGAGCACTACGCCGGCGCCTTCCCTACCTGGTTGGCCCCGGTACAAGCATCGGTCGTACCCGTGGCCGATCGGCACCTGCCCTATGCCAACGACGTCGTCGCCGCCCTCTCCGATGCCGGGTTACGAGCCGAAGTCGACGAATCGAGCGAGACCGTCGGTGAGAAGATCCGCCGGGCCCTGACCGCCAAGCACCCGGCGGTGCTGGTGGTGGGCGACCGCGACGTGGAAGCAGGCACGGTCGGCCTTCGCCTCTACGGTGAGGAAGCCGAGCGCCGGGGAGTGCCGCTGTCTGAGGCGGTGTCGGATCTGGCCGAAGCGGCGCGGCCTCCCTCATGAGCGACGAGCGCAAGGTGAGCCGGGAGGGAATCCACATCGACCGCGAGGTGGCCGATGCCGTCGCCATCGAGGCTGAGCTCGACTCTACGGTGGTCGGCCCGTATCAGTTCCCCGATCCCACCCGACGGCGGATCCCCGCCTACATATACGGTGCGCTGGCCATAGCGATGGCGCTGACGATCGATCCACTCCCTGCTCTGCTGCCCGCCGGCCTGGCGATCTGGCATCTCCTGGGGACGTGGCCACTGCGGGTGCGCGAGCAGGATGCTCTCTCGGCCGCTGCAAGCGCCATCGACTTCCCGGTGGGCCACGTCTCCGCGGCGGTCGGCTTCCGGGGGCTCCGATCCCGACCCCAGTGGTCGGTGATCATCTACTCGGCCTCCGAACCACCCGATCACCGCGCCCTCGTGGTGGTCGACGGTGTCTCCGGGCAGATCGCCGACGAGCCCTACGTCGAACCCCTCACCTGAAGCCGACCCGTTTTCGCGCATCGAATGCGCGCCATAGGGCCCCCTCGCTGGGCGCCCACCGGGGGAGGTGCGCGCGGCGGC
>CAZTXD010000117.1:0-3590 GCA_964617995.1 uncultured Acidimicrobiaceae bacterium | reverse complement strand
CGCCATGGCGCGCATTCGATGCGCGAAAACGGGTTCAGGTCCGCTCGGAGAGGGGGGTCACGTCGCGGAAGGCGGAGCCGGTGTAGAGCTGGCGGGGGCGGAAGATGCGGGTGGCGGGGTCGTCGGCCAACTCCCGCCATTGCGCCAACCACCCCGGTAGTCGCCCGAGGGCGAAGAGCACGGTGAGCATGTCCGTCGGGAATCCCATCGCCCGGTAGATGATGCCCGAGTAGAAGTCCACGTTGGGATACAGCTTGCGCTCCACGAAGTAGTCGTCCTCGAGAGCGACCTGCTCCAACTCCTTCGCCACCTCCAGCAGGGGATCGTCGATGCCGAGCTTGTCTAGGACATCCTCGGCCACTCCCTTGATGAGCTGTGCGCGGGGGTCGAAGTTCTTGTAGACGCGGTGACCGAAGCCCATCAGGCGGAAGGGATCGTTCTTGTCCTTTGCCCGGGTCACGAACGTGGACAGGTCGCCTTCACTGGTGACGATCTCCTCCAGCATCTCCAGAACTGCCTGGTTTGCTCCTCCGTGCCGGGGCCCGGACAGGGCGTGGATCCCGGCGGAGATGGAGCTGAAGACATTGGCGTGGCCGGAACCGACGAGACGCACCGCCGAGGCAGAGCAATTCTGGCCGTGGTCGGCGTGGAGGATGAGCAGGATGTTGAGGGCCTGAGCGACGACCGCGTCGGGAACGTACTCCTCGGAGGGGACCGAGAACATCATGTGGAGGAAACGGGCGGAGTACTCCAGGTCGTTGCGGGGATACACGTACGGCTGGTGGGCCCGGTACTTGTAGGACCAGGCGACCATCGTGGGGAGCTTGGCCAGGAGCCTGCGGGCGGAGATGTCCACTGCCGCCGAGTCGAGAGGGTCGAGGGCGTCGGGGTAGTAGGTCGCCATCGCCGAGGTGGCCGAGGCCAGGATCTGCATCGGGTGGGCGTCATGCGGAAACGCCTCGAAGAGGTGCTTCATGTCCTCTCGCAGCAGCGTGTGGTGCGTGATCGATGTCTCGAACTCGTTGTACTCGGCCCGGGTCGGCAGCTCGCCGTACTGCAGCAGGTACGCCACCTCCAGGAACGAGCACTTTTCGGCGAGCTGCTCGATGGGGTAGCCGCGATAGCGGAGGATGCCTCTCTCCCCGTCGATGTAGGACACCTCCGAGCGAGTCTCGGCGGTGTTGCCGAAGCCCCGGTCGACCGTCACGAGCCCCATGTCGGCGCGTAACCGGCTGATGTCGACTGCGACGTCGCCCTCAGTGCCGACCTCCACCGGAAGTGCGGTTTCGTGGTCTCCGTACTTGAGGACGGCCTCGGCCATGTCGTTCGTTCCTTTCAGTGTTCGGTCGCCTCGGCGGCGGCGATGATGCGTTGAGCCTCCTGGTGTGGAACCTCCTCGTAGTGGTCGAAGGTCACCTCGAAGGTGCCCCGGCCCGACGTCATCGATCGAAGATCGACTGCATACCGCTGGACCTCCGACATCGGCACTTGTGCCTCGATGACGCGCCCGCCACCGTCGGTGTCCATGCCCAGGACTCGCCCGCGTTTGGCGTTGATGTCACCCATGATATCCCCGGTATGTTCCTCGGGAATCCGCACGGTTATGTGCATGATCGGCTCGAGCAGCACCGGCCGCAGGGCAGGACCCGCCGTCCTCACCGCCTGGATTCCCGCCATCCGGAAGGAGAGCTCGTCCGAGTCGACGGAGTGGTACTTGCCGTCGAGCAACTCCGCGGAGAGGTCGATCACCGGATAGCCGGCGATGATGCCGCCGGCCAGCGCCTCCTCGACGCCCTTTCGCACGGCCGGTATGAACTGGCGGGGGATGGTTCCACCCTTGATGCTGTCGATGAACTCGAAGCCGGCGCCTCGCGGGCGGGGAGCGAACCTGACGATGGCCACCCCGAACTGGCCCCGCCCTCCCGACTGCTTCTTGTGCTTTCCTTCCGCCTCGGCCGTGGCCGCGATCGTCTCCCGGTACGGGATCCGCGGCAAGGCAGTGTCGACCTCCACCCCGTAGCGACGCGTGATACGGGCGAGGGTCACCTCCAGGTGGTTGTCCCCCAACCCGGCGAGGATCGTCTCTCCCGTCTCGGCCCGACGCTCCACCCGGATCGTCGGATCCTCCTCGGTGATTCGGGCCAGCGCACCCGACAGCCTCTCCTCGTCCTGGTTGGACCGTGGCGAGATCGCGAACTCCATCACCGGGGTCGGTTGTGGCATGGGGACGATGACCACGTCGGAGCCGGGTGAGCGCAGCGTGTCACCGGCCCTGACGTTTTCGGCCTTGGCCACCGCTGCCACCTCTCCCACCTCAACCGAGTCGGTGTCGTGGTGGTCCTTTCCCTGCATACGAAACAGGTTGTGCATCCGCAGTCGCTCACCCCCCACCAGCTCCAGTTCGGAGTCCACGGGGATGGAGCCGGAGTAAACCCGGAACATCGAGATACGGCCGACGAACGGGTCGGAGATCGTCTTGAAGACGTAGGCGACGGCCGGCGCCGACTCCGAGACCTCCAGTGTCCCCGACTCCAGTGGAGGAACGGCATGTTCCAGCGGGTTGGGTCCGAAGTCGATCAGGAACTCGGCCAGGGTGTCGATGCCCACCAGGCGGTGCGCCGACGAGACCAGAACCGGGAAGATCTCCCCGCCCAGCATTCCTCGATGCACCGTGTCGACTATCACGTCCCGCTCCGGTTCCTCGCCTTCGAAATAGGCTTCCATCAGGGCGTCGTCGGTTTCGACGACAGACTCGATGAGCGCCGTATGAGTGGAGTGGACGAGGTCGGCGACGGAGTCGGGCAGGTCGACCTGGGTGCCGGTCTTGGCTCCGTCGGCGTAGACGTAGGCTCTCTCCGAGACGACTCTCACCAGGCCTTCGAGCCCGGCCTCCTCACCGATGGGTACCTGAACGGGGGCCACACGCTTGCCGAAGGTCTCCTTGAGCTGGTCGAGGGTGCGCTGGAAAGATGCCCTGTCCCGGTCGAGCTTGGAGACGATGATCGCCCGCGGGATCCGCTCCTCTCCTGCCACCCGCCACATCAGCTCGGTCGAGACCTCCACGCCGTCGACGGCCGACACTACGAACAGGGCCAGGTCGGCTGCTCGCAGAGCAGCGCGGGCGTCGCCGGAGAAGTCGGCGTAGCCGGGGGTATCGAGCAGGTTGATCCGATGGCCCTTCCAGTCGATCGACGCCACCGCCAGGCTCAGTGAGATCTTCCGCTCGATCTCCTCGGGTTCGTGATCGAGGATGCTGGAGCCGTTGTCGACCGATCCGAGACGGCTGGTGGCGCCGGCGACGTAGAGAAGTGACTCTGCCAACGAGGTCTTTCCGCTCCCGCCATGACCGACGAGGGCCACGTTTCGTATCTTGTTCGGAACCACAGAACCTCCTCGGGTGCCGGCCCGGCGATCATAGGAACACCCGGCGAAAGACGCACGATCGCCCGCCACTCCCGGCCTCTCCCGAGCAAGGCGCCGGCCCCTTTCTCTGGTTGCCGGCAAACGCCTACCAGCTTCTCTGGTTGTGGACGATCGGTATGGGCTTGTCGATTTTTCGTGTGGGGTGGTTCGGTGGTGGCAGGGCGTGC
>CAZTXD010000116.1:0-12249 GCA_964617995.1 uncultured Acidimicrobiaceae bacterium | reverse complement strand
ATACCGTTTGTGGACAACCAAAGAAGGAGGTCACCGTTCGTGGACGTCCAAGGTAGGGATGCTTTAGCCGTACCAGCGGCTGATGGCCACGGTGAGGCGCTCCATCGTCACCCGGTGGGTGTCCTCCGGTTCCGTCTTGAGGACCCGGTCGGCTCGCAGGAGCGCCTCCTGGGCCAGCCGTAGAGACGATTCGGGGACCCGGCCTCGCATCCTCCACAGACGGTCGGTACGCCGGTCGGAGGGCTTGGCTCCCATCCACTGGAAGAGTGTGTCCCGATCGGGTGCCGCCGCCGCCAGTGACTTGCGACGCAGGTCGCCGTCGATCGCTCCGATCACCTGGAGGGGATGACCGTGGGTGAGGAAGTCGGCGAGGCGGCGCAGGGCCTCACCGGCCCGACCCTTCTCCAGGGCGTCGAGATAGAGATACAGCGGCTCCTCGGGACGGTTCTTGAAACGGGAGAGGATCAGCTCGGCGGTGATCTTGCCTCGATGCTCCCGGAGCTGGTCGAGAGCGCGGGACAGAGCAGCGGTGTCGGTCCCGAACCGCTGCACCAGCGCCTCGGCGGCTCCCTTCTCCAAGGTCAGCTCCCTCGCGGCGGTTTGTTTCTCCAGCCATGAGGCGACCTGCCGCTCCCACATCTTCTGGATGGAGACCGTCTCTCCCGCCTCCGACACGACGGCTGCCAGCGGCTTCAGCAAGCGACCGGCTGCTACCAGCACCACGGTCACCGCCTCCGGGTCGCGATGGCGGATGAGCTCGGCGAGTATCTCCGCCTCCTTGGCCTGGACCAGATGGGCGTCGACGAGCAGCAACGCCTGCCGCCCCCCAAACAGGGAGCCGGATTGGAGGATCGGAACCGCCGGCTCCAACTCGGCCCTGAGATTTCCGTCCCCCTCTTCACCGGCGCCGCGTCCCGGCACATCCAGTCGCACGACGTCACCCGGCTCCACGCCTGCCCTCGCCAGCAGCTCGGTTGCCTTGGCCAGCATCTCTTCTCGTTCCCCGGGACCGGGGCTGCTGGGACCCGAGACGACGTGGAGTGTCATAGGGGCCAACCTACCGCTTCCGCGGCCACGCCCGTAGCAGGAAGTCGCAAGGTCACACGCCGTCCGGCAACGCGATTCGTGCGGCGGTCCCCGCCAGCCGGCGGGCGAGGCGATGGGCCGTGGCCACGTCCAGGTCGATCGCTTTGATGCTCCCGGTCAGCGTCACCCCGGCCGTGTCCACCTCCACGGTGGCTATCCCCAGCCGGCGCTGGAAGAGGGTCTGGCGCACGGTCACATCCTGGATCTTCCTGACCGGAGCGACCGACACCTGCCGGGCCAGCACGCCCCGGCGGACCATCAGATGGTGCTCGTCCAGGGCCCAGCCGAGAACCCGCCAGCGCGCCCGGGCGTAGGCGACAGAGACCGTCGTCCCCGCCGCCACGACCAGCGCCACGGCCCACCATCGCCAGCCGGCGGCAGCCAGCGCCGCACTGAGGAGGACGGTGGCCACTGCCCCGCGCAGGACGGTACGGCGGATCAGGAGGGGCGAGGATCGCCGGAGATGGGTCTCCCCGATCGCCACCCGACCGATGAGCTCTTCCGCCACACGCCGCCAGCTACCTATGGCCTCCAGCGGAGCGACGATTCCGGCCGTCACGGCGTGCTCGGATGATATGGCGACGTCTCCCGTGACGATCGCGACGGTCTCCTGGCCGAAGAGGCGCCTCAGGGGTGGTCGGCGGACCTGGAGAGTCTGGATTCGCTCCAGCGGAGCCACGGTCTGGCGCCGTCCCAGGACCCCGGCCTCGATGCGGACACGGTCGTCGTCGATCCAGGACCGGAACCCGGCCAATCCGACGGTCTTCATCAGCGGCCACACCGCCAGCGAAGCCGCCGCCACGGGGGCCACCACCCACCCCAGTGCCAATGCGAGGAGGAGGGCCAGCCCGACCACCCCGATGGCCGGGATCAAGCCGGTCTCGGTGAGCCCGAAGACCAGCAGACGTCCGACGTCGAGGGTCGCCAACTCCCGTGACGGTGATCCGACGGTCTCGTCGCCGCCGGCCTCCGAATGGGTGTCGGGATCGAGTACGGTCCGCAGCCGGGTCGCGGCTCCCTCCGAGACGAACCCCAGGCGTATGTCCTCGGCGTCCGCCGCCGACACCTCCACCGTGGTGATCCCGACGAAGCGGCCCACCAGGCTCGTCGTCACCCCCACGGACTGGATCCGATCACGCGGCATCGACTGGAACGACTTGACCAGAACTCCCCGTCTGAGCTCCAGAGCCTGGTGGGTGAGGCGGTAAGAGGTGAACATGTATCGGGTCACGGCATATCCGAATACCGCCACGGCGACTACGGCCTCGGTGCTCGCCACCTGCTCGGGAACCGGGGCGAAGTCGAGGTCGAGGACCAGGGCCGCCACCAGCGCCCAGGCGAGCGATCCCAGCTCCTTGAGGATCGTGAGGGGGTGGAGACGATGCCATCCATCCTGGAGGGTGAGGGTCATATCAGTCCCAGGCGGCGGCGGATGGCCTCGGCGTGTCCGGCGTCGATGTCCTCGATGGAGACGTTGCGGGTTCGAGCTCCCGCCGTGTGGACGGTGAGGGTGAGGACCCCGAATCGGGCCTGGAGAGGCCCGGCGGTGGTGGTCACGTTCTGGATGCGGCTGCGGGGAACGAGGTTCGTGCGGCGGACCAGCACGCCCCGCCTCACTTCCAGGAGATCATCCGTCAGACGCCACGCCCACCGAGAGTGGTCGAGGGCGGCCCACCACCAGGCGGGTATCGATATCGCCGCCACGGCTATGGGGAGGACCCACAGCGGGATCGACTGCGTCGTCCAACTACGGAGCCCCCACAGCGCCACCGCCCCCACGATGAGGATCACGACCGCCTCGATGGCGACCCGCGTCCTACGAACCGCCAGGGCCTCGGGGCCGAGGTGGTTGAGCTCCGCCGATAGGGTCATCGCGCCACCTTCCTGTCCCAGAGGTCGACCAGTCCCGCCGCCACGGCGACGTCGTGGACGCGGATGATGTCGGCGCGGTGCTCGAGGGCGAGGGTGATGTAGGCGGACACCCAGTGGATGTCCCGTTTGCGAGGGATGGGGACGAGCCAGGGTCGGCCCAACGGGGCGAAGACCGCGCTATTGCGGATCACATCCAGCTGGAGCCTGGTGTACTCCTCGTAATTCCCGCGGTAGTTGATGGCGATGCCCGGGTCGAGGATGAGCCGCTCGGCCACGTACGGTTCGAGCTCCCCCATCAGGAGTCGAAATCCCTCGGCAATTCGGGCTGCCTTGTCGGCTCCCAACGACACGGCGCCAACGTCGTGGGGATGGTCTCCGTCGACGTGGACGGCTACGACACCGCAGCCGGTGGCCGCCACGAGCTGTCGCATTTCGGATGTGGCCAATCCGCCGGTGTCGTTGACGATGGCGGCCCCTGCCTTCACCGCAGCTTCGGCGACCGCCGGCTTCCAGGTGTCGATGGAGACGATGAAGCCACTCTCGGTGAGCGCCGATACGACCGGCACGACCCGCTCGATCTCCTCGTCCGCCTCGAGGGTGGGGTTGTCGAAGTGCGAGGATTGGCCGCCGACGTCGATGAGGTCTGCTCCCCAGTCCCGGTAGCGTCCCGCCAGCGCCAGGGCCTCGTCGGGGTTGACGGCGATGGTGTGAGGGTTCTTCGACTCCGGGGATACGTTGATCACACCCATGACATGGGTGACGTCCCCGAACGGGAGGACATGCTCACCTGCGGCCATCTCACCTCGGTACATGGCATGGAGTTTCGATATGCGTCGCCCGCCAGTCAACGCGGCGCACCCGTCTCCGCCGACAGCGATACCGCCACGTCGCCGGCGTGGTCGGTGCGGGTCACCTCGGCTCCCGTCGACTCGAGGGCGGCGATCACCTCGTCGGACGGATGGCCGAAGTCGTTGGGTCCTACCGGGATTATCGCCAGGGCGGCGCCTACCCCCGTCAGCCAGGAGATGTCCGACGTTGCGCCACCTTGATGAGGGACCTTGAGGATGTCGGCCGTCAACCCGACGAGGTCGGCCTGGGCGTGGGTCTCTATGTCGCCGGTCAGA
The DNA here is from genome assembly GCA_964617995.1 of uncultured Acidimicrobiaceae bacterium. GTDB lineage: Bacteria > Actinomycetota > Acidimicrobiia > Spongiisociales > ZC4RG35 > CAZTXD01. Next base: position 8,167 of record CAZTXD010000116.1, on the reverse strand, counting down.
AGCAGGCTCCGTCCTCCGGGAGCACTTATTCGCAGCACCGTCGATTGGTCGTTGGCGCCGGCGTAACGGCGGACCGGCCCGAGTACCTCGATTTCGAGATCCCCGAAGGGGACGGTCCGGCCGACCGGAGGCGGGGTCGCCTCCAGGCCCACCGCGGCGACGAGGGCGTCCACCTCCCGGGAGGCAGGAGTGCTGTGGGGTGGGCCGGGCAGCCACACCCGGCCCACCGGCCGGCGCCCCAGGACGGCGGTGAGTCCGGCGGCATGATCGGCGTGGACGTGAGTGAGAACCACGAGATCCAGCGCGGCCACCCCGTAGTCGGACAGCTTGGCGTCCAGGAGGGCGGGGTCGGGTCCGCCGTCCACGAGCAGGATGCGGCCGTCGCCGGATGCCACCAGGATGGCGTCGCCCTGGCCGACGTCGAGCACTACCGCTCCGGGCCGGGGAATGCTGCTGTGACCCGCCAGCAGCAGGGCCGCCACGGTCACGGCACCGGCAACGGCCACCGCGGGCCTGAGCCTCGGACGGGTGGCCAGTGCCAGCGCGACGGCTCCGATCAGGAAGCCCTGCCATCCGATCTGGGGCCAATCGGCTCCGAGCCTGGCCACGACCAGCACGATTGCTGCTCCCAGGCTGGCGAGGGAGATCACGGGCTCCCAGCCCAGGGCCACGCCTATCGCCCCGACGACGGTGGTCACCGCCACCACCGGAACCGCCACCAGGTTGGTCACGGGGGCCATGAGGGGCATCGATCCGAAGACCGCCAGCAGGACCGGGGCGACCGCCACCTGCGCCCCGGCGGTGGCCCCCAGAGTCGCCACCACCGGACGGGGAAGGGCGCCGGCCCTGGCCCTGCCCCCCACCATCACCCCGAGGGTGGCCAGGACCGAGAGGGTGAAGCCGACGTCGGTGGCCAGGTCACCGAACGCGACGACCACACCGATGACGGTCACGGCCAGGGCAGTGGCGGTGTCCAGCGCCCAGCCGCCCACCCGGCCCGCCAGCATCAGCGCCGCCATCACCGACGCTCTCACCACAGACGGCTCCCACCGGGTCGCTATCACCAGGACCACCAGGGCGACTAGCCCCACCACCGCCCGACGACGGGGACCTGCTGCCAGGGGACCCGCCGCCACGAGGGTGAGCATGAGGAACAAGGCGACGTTGCTACCCGACACCGCCACCAGATGGGTCAACCCGGTTCGCCGCATGGCCTCGAGGTCGGCGTCGGGCATGCCCTCGGTGTGACCCACGAGAAACCCCGCCAGGAGCGCTCTCGAGGGTCCCCGGTCCTCCAGACGCTCCAGGGCTCGCCGGCGAACGCCGTTGCCGAGTGACCACCAGGGAGGAACGGAAGCGTCGACCGGAGCAGCCGAGTGCACCACCACGACGCCCGAGTAGGGCTGGCCGCGGGCCGTCCCGGTCCGCGAGCTGCGGCGGCCCTCCACCCACAGATACTCGCCCGCCTCGGCGGGAGGGCTCGCCGGGAGCGTCAGCAGCATCGGCACCGATGGCGGGCGCCCACCCTCGGGCGGATCGGCCAATGCCAGGGCCCACCATCCGTACCGGCCGAGCCGGGGATCGCCCAAGAGCCTCACGCGGGCGGAGACGGAGCCGGCAGTGGACTCGTACGCCAGGATGGCCGCCTCCCGGGTCGCCGACGTCACGCCGGACCACCAGCCGGCGAGACCTATGACGAGTATCACCAGCACCAGCCGCCTGCGGGACTTCCACGACAGCGCCCCCACTCCGGCGGCGGCGAGCCCTGCCAGGCCCCACAGCCCCCACCAGCGACCCGCAACGGCCGCTCCCCAGGCCGTGGCGGCGGCGGCCAGGGCAGGCAGTGACACCGAGCGGAACGCAATCAGGGTCACGGCACAACGACGTGGTCGCGAAGAGAAGCGAGCTTCGACTCACCGATCCCCGCCACGTCGAGAAGGTCCTCCACCTGCTGAAAGGGACCGACCGACTCCCGGTGGCTGACGATGCGCTCGGCCAGCACCGGTCCCACTCCCGGAAGCCTCTCCAGCTCGGCGGGCCCGGCGGTGTTCAGCCGCACCCGACCGTCATCGGTGACCGCACCGGCGGGATCTTCGGCCTCCCCTTCTGGCATCGCACCGGGACCGGGGATGGAGACCTGCTGGCCGTCGCTCAGCAGCTCGGCGAGGTTGACCCGGTCGAGATCCGCTCCGGGTCGCACCCCGCCGGCGGCAGCCACCGCGTCGCCCACCCGACCTCCTTGGGGAATGGACACGACACCGGGATCGGTCACCCAACCGGCGACGTGGACGAGAATGGTGCCGGACGCTTCCGCCACCGGTGACGACGGCGGGGCCGTGTTCGCAGACGCGGGCATCTGGGCCGGCTGATGGACCCCCCGGCCCAGCCACATCCCCGACGTCACCGACAGTGCCGCAACCAGGCCGGCCAGGACCCATCGCCGATCCATCGCTCTCCTCGTCTCGGCCCGACCCTCCCGCCGGCCTGCTCCTCCCCTGTTGTACCGAATCGGAGCGGCCCGGTATACCCCCTTGTAGGGTGCCCGTTCATGAGGCATCAGGAACTGCGCGTGGTCCCCGAAGAGCCGGCGGACCTGGCCGCCTTCCCGACCCGCTCGGAGACGGCTTGGAATGGGGACAAATCGGGGGGCAAGCGACGGGTGAAGGAACTGGCGCGGGAGCTGTCCCATCTCCAGCGGCCCTTCTATGCCGACGGGAGGCGACGACTGCTGGTGGTCCTCCAGGCCCTCGACACCGGAGGAAAGGACTCGACCATCCGCGACGTGTTCGGTCGTATGAACCCGCAGGGAGTCCGGGTCGCCTCCTTCAAGGTGCCCACCCCGATCGAGCTCGCCCACGACTACCTATGGCGTGTCCATCCTCACGTCCCCGCCGACGGTCAGATCGTCATCTTCAACCGCAGCCACTACGAGGACGTGCTGGTGGTCAGGGTGGAGAGCCTGGTACCGGAGGAGAGATGGAGACGGCGCTACGACCAGATAGTCGCCTTCGAGCGCCTCCTGGCCGAGGAGGGCACGACGATCGTCAAGTTCTTCATCCACATCTCCCACACCGAGCAGAAGGAGCGCCTCGAAGCCCGGCTCGCAGACCCGGACAAGCACTGGAAGTTCGACAGCGGGGATCTCGACACCCGCTCCCGGTGGGACGACTACCAGGCTGCCTACGGCGAGATGCTGGAGCGGACCTCCACGGACTTCGCACCGTGGTACGTAGTTCCCGGGGACAGGAAGTGGTACCGCAAGCTCGTCATCGGCGAGATCATGGTCGATCTCCTCCGCTCGTTGGAGCTGTCGTATCCGGAGAGCGAGGAGGATCTGTCCGCTGTCGTCATCGACTGAGTATCAGTTCTCATTCGTCTCCGATCGGTTCCCTATCGTCGCTCTGAAGGATCCGACCGGCGATGGCGCGGGCTTCCGACTCCAGGGTGATCGCCTCGTAGGCGGCCCGGTGGCTCATCCCCTCCAGGCGTCCCCGGAGATAGTCGGTCACGTACCGGCTCAGGAATGCGATGGGGCCCATCGTCCGCCATTGCCGGGCGTGAACCAGTTCATGGGCGATCAGACGAGAGAGCCTGTCGGGGTCGGCCGACAGGACCGCGGGACGCACGTAGATACCCCAGGGAAGGGTCATCGCCGCCACCCACGGTGGCCAAAGGCGCATCAGGGCACCCGGAGCGGGACGAACGGGCACGGAATCGGGGACCACCGGTAGAAGCCGGACCCGCAGCGCTGGTCCGTCCAGGCGTCCCAGCAGATCGACGCTGGGTTTCACCGAACGACGACGTTGACCAGGCGGGGAGGTCGGACGATGACCTTCTCCACCTCGCCGTCACCCACCCACTCCCGGATGCGCTCCGAAGCCAGCGCCAGTGACTCCGCTTCCTCGGCGGCGATGTCGGCATCGACCTCGAAACGATCCCGAACCCGGCCGTTGACCTGCACCACCATCGTCACGACCTCCCGCCGGGCCAGTTCCGGGTCCCACTCGGGCCAGTTCTCGTTGGCCAGCATTGCGTCGTGACCGGTCCGCTCCCACAGCTCATGGGCGACATGAGGCGCCATCGGGGCAAGCAGGAGGAGCAGGCTCTCGATGGCATGGTCCAAGGTCTCCCGCCTCGCGCCGGATCTCACATAGTCGGTGAGGGTGTTGGTCAGGGTCATCAGGGCGGGGACGGCGGTGTTGAAGGAGAACCGCTCGATGTCCTCGGTGACCTTCTGTATGGCCCGATGCGTCTCGGCGAGGATCTCGCGGTCGTCGGAGGTCTCCTCCCGCTCGAAGGGCTCGCCGGCCTCTCCGGTGGCCAGGCGCCACACGCGCTCAAGGAACCGCGACGTCCCGTCGACCCCGTTCTCGTCCCAGGCCGTGTCGTCGGTGGGTGGCCCCATGAACAGGTGATATAGGCGGAGGGCGTCGGCACCGTGCGTGATGAACAGCTCGGCGGGACCGACCACGTTGCCTTTCGACTTGGACATCTTGGCTCCGCCCAGGGTGATCATCCCCTGAGTGAACAAGCGAGCGAAGGGCTCCTGCACCGGTGCCAGACCCTCGTCGTACAGCACCTTGGTGATGAAACGGGCATACAGGAGATGGAGGATGGCGTGTTCCACACCTCCGATGTATTGATCCACCGGCATCCAGTAGCGGGCGGCTTCCGGGTCGAAGATGGCATCCTCGTTGCCGGTGTCGGTGAAGCGCAGGAAATACCAGGAGCTGTCGACAAAGGTGTCCATCGTGTCGGTTTCCCGCCGGGCCGGACCCCCGCATGCCGGGCAGGTGGTGACCACCCACTCCTCGGCCGCCGCCAGAGGAGGACGACCCTTTGGAACGTAATCCTGGATGTAAGGCAGCAGGACGGGCAGTTCGTCCTCGGGAACCGGGACCAGACCGCACTCGGGGCAGCTGATGACGGGTATCGGGCAACCCCAGTAGCGCTGACGGCTTATCAGCCAGTCTCGCAGGCGGTAGTTGATCGTGCGGCGCCCTATCCCCTCCGCCTCCAACCAGGCGATGATGCGTTCCTTGGCGGCGTCCATCTCCAGTCCGTCGAGGAAGCCCGAGTTGATCGCCGGGCCGTCACCCAGGTACGCCTCTCCGTCGAAGTCGGGCGGGGGCTGCACCGTGCGGATGATCTCCAGGCCGTACTTCGTGGCGAACTCCCAGTCACGCTGGTCCTGTCCGGGCACGGCCATGATCGCTCCGGTGCCGTAGCCCATCAGCACATAGTCGGCCACATAGATGGGTACCGGAGAATCTGTGGCCGGGTTGAGGACGTAGCGACCGGTGAACACACCCGTCTTGTCACCTGCGGCGAGACGCTCCACCTCCGACGCCCGGGCTGCCTGCTCCTGGTAGCTGCGGATCTCGTATTCAACGTCGGTACCCGACACCAGTTCGTCGACCAGGGGATGCTCGGGCGAGAGGACGGCGAAGGTCATGCCGAAGATCGTGTCCGGTCGGGTCGTGAATACCTCGAACGACAGGTCACTGTCGGCCACAGCCATGGTGAAGGTGGCTCCTTCCGAGCGACCGATCCAGTTGCGCTGCATGGTCCGCACCCGTTCCGGCCAGTCGTCCAACAGGTCGATGTCGGCCAGCAGCCGCTCGGCGAAGTCGGTGATCTTGAAGAACCATTGACTCAGGTTCCGGCGGATGACCTCGTACCCGCAGCGCTCGCATCGTCCCTCGATCACCTGCTCGTTGGCGAGCACGGTCTGATCGTTGGGACACCAGTTGACGGGCGCTTCGGCCTTGTAGGCCAGGCCCTTGTCGAAGAGAAGCAGGAACAGCCACTGATCCCAGCGGTAGTAGTCGGGTTTGTGTGACGCCAGCTCCCTCCGCCAGTCATACATCGCCCCCAGGCGCCTGATCTGCTCGGTCATTTGGGTTATCTGAGCCTCGGTGTTCTCCCGGGGATGCACGCCGGTGGAGATGGCGGCGTTCTCCGCCGGGAGCCCGAAGCTGTCCCAGCCCATCGGTGACAGGACGTTGAATCCCCGCATCGTCTTGTAGCGCGTGAGCAGGTCGCCGAACGTGTAGTTGCGAACATGTCCCTGATGGAGCGTCCCCGACGGATAGGGGTACATGCACAGGTTGTAGAACTTGGGTCGATCGGGGTCTTCCTCCACTTCGAAGACCCGCGCTTCGGCCCAGCGCTCCTGCCATTTGGTTTCGATCTTCTGATGGTCGTAGGGCATGTCCAGTCAAGGCTAACGCCGCCCGCCGGTCCCCAAGAAGTCCATTTCTCCCCGGACGGGTCCCTTGAAACCCGCCTGGATCCCCGACAGATTCGTGCCCATGGCCGTCTCCGACGTGCAGCGCAACAGCCTCTACACTGACCTCGAAGGTGTCCTCGGTCCCACCGGGGCGCAAACCCTCATGGCGCTGCTTCCCCAAGACCCAGTCCAACTCGCCACGAAGACGGGGGTCTCCGCCCTCCGGTCCGAAGTCGGCTTCCGCTTCGACACGGTGGACGAGCGGTTCCGACAGGTCGACCGGCGGTTCGAATAGGTGGACAAGCGGTTCGAACAGGTGGACAAGCGGTTCGAGCAGATGGACAAGCGGTTCGAGCGCCTCGAGCACGGCGTGGATCATCTCGGCGAGCGGATCGAGATCATGGACCAGCGCCTGAGTATGCGAATCGACGGGATCAACACTCGCCTCGACCGCCTCTTCCTGACACTCGGGGTAGCCCTCGTGGCCATGATGACCACCCTGCTGGTGGAGGTCATCCTCCGTTGAGACTTCGGACGCCATCGCGCCAGGCGGTACCGTTCCCCCGATGTCCGCGCCCAACCCGGTCGATACTCTGAGAGAACGCGGGCTCCTCGAGGACCACACCGAGGAGGTGAGCCTGCGCGAGCACCTCGGCTCGGGCCGACGCACCTTCTATGTCGGCTTCGATCCCACCGCTCCATCTCTCCACGTCGGGAACCTGGTCGGCATGATGACGATGGCGTGGCTTCAGCGCGCTGGTCATCACCCCATCGCCCTCGCCGGGGGTGCCACCGGGCGTATCGGCGATCCTTCGTTCCAGGACGAGGAGCGAACCCTCATGGACGAGGAGATCGTCAACCAAAACCTCGCCGGGATAATGCGCGATTTCGGGCGCGTCCTCGACCTCGGAGACACGACGGTCGTCAACAACTACGACTGGACCAAGGACGTGACGATCCTCGAGTTCCTCCGCGACATCGGGAAGCACTTCTCGGTCAACCAGCTCATGTCCCGGGAGGCGGTTCGGCGCCGGCTACAGGATCGCGAGCAGGGGATCTCCTACACCGAATTCAGCTATGGACTCCTCCAGGCAATGGACTACGACCACCTCCACATCCATCACGGCTGCACGCTCCAGGCCGGCGGGTCCGACCAATGGGGCAACATCATCGCCGGAGTCGACCTCATCCGCCGTCGGCACGGCGCGCGTGTCCACGCCATCACATGGCCGCTGGTCGAAGGAGTCGACGGCAAGAAGTTCTCCAAGTCGGCGGGCAACGCCCCGTGGCTGGACGCTGAGCTGACCTCCCCGTTCGCTTACTACCAGTGGTGGCTCAACACGGACGACCGTGACGTGGAGCGCTTCCTAAAGATGTTCACCTTTCTCCCCCTGGCCGACGTCGCCGACGCGGTCGAGGACCACAGCGGCGACCCCGGCGCCCGTCGGGGCCAGCGGCTGCTGGCGGGTGAGGCAACCCGGACGATCCATGGAGACGACGGGCTGAGGGCCGCCGAGCGGGCCACCGGGGTTCTGTTCGGGGATATCCCTATCACCGAACTGGACGACGCCACCCTCGCCATGGCATTCGAGCAGGCTCCCACCGTGCAGCTCCCGGCGGGAGAGCTCGACGGAGGCATCGGCCTGCTCGACCTGATGACACGTGTGGGAGCGTCCTCCAGCAATGGCGAGGCGCGTCGGCTCGTCCAACAGGGAGCGGTTCGCCTGAACGACCAGTTGGTGAACGACTCGTCGCGAACGGTTGCAACCGGCGACCTCGCCACCGCCACCACCCTGGTCATCCGTGTGGGCAAGAAGCGCCAGTACCTCGCCCGTTTCACCTGACCCGTTTTCGCGCATCGAATGCGCGCGAGATTTCGCAAAAGAAGGGCCCAAAACGGGGGAAGGGGGCACCAAGATCGGGGGGAGGGGACCA
>CAZTXD010000115.1:0-12300 GCA_964617995.1 uncultured Acidimicrobiaceae bacterium | reverse complement strand
TGGTGAGCCCTTCAGTGGCTCGGGGCTGGGAGGCACCGGGGAGAAGTCAGAGGCAAACAGATACTGGTTTGCCTCTGACTTCGTGATAGGGATCCGCCCATTCCTTGAGCTGGGCCCAGTATCTTCCTCATCTGCCTCTCCATCTGACCGGGGACGGTCGAGTCATCCTCGATCGGCGTCGATGACCCTCTCGAGCGCGTCGATGATGCTGGGCCAGCCGCCCTGGATCATGTCTCGCTCTTCACGGTTCTCGAACCCCGTTTGGAAGATGGTCAGCAGCGTCTTCCCTTCCCGGTCTTCGAACGTGACGGTCACCGTGGTGTCGAAGCTCCCCCCGTACTTGCCCTTGAACATCGTCGACGTGAAGACCAGCCGTCGGGGCCGGTCCACATCGGTGAACGTGTTGGTCTCGCGGAACGGCACCTCCCCTACCTTTCCGAACACGATCGTCCAGGTCCCCCCGACCCTGAGGTCGAGTTCGGACTCCACCGTCCAGTCCCTCTCCTCCTCATTGTCGTAGAGCACCTTCTGTGCCTCGGGATCCACGAACGCATCGAAGACCGCCTCGGGTGTCGCATCGATCAGCCGCTCGATCCTCAGGTCGTATGTCATGTCGCTGCTCCCTTCTTCTCCAAATGGGCCTCCAACCGGTCGAGGCGCCGATCCCACTCCCGCCGGTACCACTCGATCCAGTTCGTGGCGTCGTCGAGCCGCCCGGGACCGAGCCGGCACTCGCGGGTCCGTCCCCGCTTCTCAGAGCGCACCAGGTCGGCACGCTCGAGGATCCGGACGTGCTTCATCACGCCCGGGAGAGACATGCCGAGAGGCATGGCCAGGTCGCTGATGGACGCCGGACCCTCCATGAGCTGCTGGAGGATCTCCCGGCGGGTCGAATCGGACAGCGCCGCGAAGCTGCGGTCCAAGGCATGAGACTTAACCATTTGGTTCAGTATCTCTGCTGTGGGACACGATGTCAAGGCGGCGCGTGCTCTGGGGTGGATCTAGGGCCTGGATCACCCGACCGACCACCCCGATAGAGATGGCGGGCTCGAGGTGAGCGACGGAGATTTCTGTCACGCTGGAACGGCTGGCCCCGGCCGGACCGACCGACGATCATGGATCAATGGACGTCCCCACGCGCGCAGGGACCCTACGGCTCGGGGGCACCGAAGGGCGCCCGCTCGAAGTCCTCACGTTGTTTGGCCCTCTCACGGCCCGAGTCGATCTGATGTGATCCACTCGCCAAGTAGTCGACATCCACTTCCGATACGCCTGACAGTCATGACTGTCGTCGCCGTGGTGACGCTCATCTCCTGTCGCTCGGCGTCCGATGCGCCGGAGCCTTCGGTGCCGGCCACCGTGACGGCACCGGCCGGAACGTCGATCGTCGACGGTCCGATCCGGGGCGCACTACCCGACGGCACCATCTACGACGTCGTGGTCGAACCGATCCGGCACGAGGAGGTGACCACCGTGTCAGCGGGGATCGAGGTGGTGGGCGATGGAACGACCCACGTCGTAGACGTGTCCTTCAGCCGCTTCGATGCGGGAACCACAGGCTGGCACGACAACCAATACCGGATGCAGGACGGGGCCTGGACTGTCGACCTGTCGTTCTCCGAGGACGCCCTGGTCGCCATGGGCCCGGACCCGCGCCCGGCCGTCGAAGAATCGGTCGCCGTGACGACCCACCTGGGGTTGCCGCTGCTCGACCTGTCTCCACCCTTGCGGTGGGCAGCTGACGACGAGGTTCCCATGCAGGTCGTTTACGAGACCTTCGCCGTGCGCCGGGGCTGTGGCGAGAGGGCGGCGGCCTGCAATCCCCCTCAGGCCGTCCAGGTGATCCCTCTTCAGGAGATCTCACCCGATGCTCCGGTCTGGCCGTACGACGAGGCGGCGGTGGTGTCATACGCCCTGCGCCGTCCCTCCCACCCGCATTACATGGATCCCGGTCCGCTCACCGGGCGAAGCGGCCACGACGTCGTGTGGACCGGCGAAGAGATGGTCGTGTGGGGTGGGACCGCGCCGATGGAGGTCGAGGGCGCTGCTTTCGACCCTGAGGCGGATGCGTGGCGAATGCTTCGGCCCGCTCCACTTGCGGCTCAGCAGCCGACCCGTGCGGTGTGGACCGATACGCGGATGGTCGTTCTCTCGGAGGAAGCCACCGTCGCCTACGACCCTGAGACCGACTCGTGGGAACGCATCGGCGAGGGGATCGACCCGCCCACCGAGCCCCGGGCGACTGTGTGGACGGGGAAGGAGGTTGTGACCTGGACCGGGGACGGAGCGCAGAGCTTCAGTCCTGACGCGGGGCGATGGGTCGATCTTGGCCGTCCGGGTTCGGGTCGATCGGTCTTGCGGGTGATGGACGGACGCTTGTATGCCGTCGGGCCGGAAGGTTGCGACCGTCGGGTCATCCACGCCTGGAACGGTGATGACTGGGAGGAGGTCGTCGAGGCGCCGTCAGAGGCGGTTCCCGACCGGAGCTGTCCCCGTATGGAGCAGGTCGGCGCCGTCGACGGCCGGTTCATCCTGTGGCGGGACGAGAGCCATCCGACTTTCGTCTACGACCTGTCACGCAACGCATGGCAAGAGGCCTCTCCCATCCCCCTTCGCGGCCTCGAACAGCCGGTCGGGCCCGTACCCATCGGCGATCGGTTCCTGGTCACGCGATGGTCGGAAGGAGCGATATTCGATCCGGCCACCGACGAATGGACGCGGGTTGACCTTCCCGGCTACGGCACCGACAGCACCATGGTGTGGACCGGAGAAGAATTGCTGATGTGGGATCGATGCTGCTACGTCCCCGAGGACGTGGATGCCTGGCGGTGGAACCCGCCCACCGGCGGTTGATCGTCCGCCATTGCTCCGATGACTCGATCCCACAGCGGAGAAACGGCTCCAATGACTGATTCGGGGGGTTGCCGCCAGTGAACGGCGGTGGTTCGCCCCGTGACAGGAGGCGGGTCGAAGTCGACGAAGACGACTTCTGCGAGCTGGCCGCGGCGTGAACTGTGGGCCACAGACCACCCATAGCGGGGTCTGGAACCCAGGGTTGTCCCCCGAGACGACCCCGTAGCCAACTGTGGGTCCCACGCCAGCCCTGGCGGGGTCTGGAACCCTGGGTTCGCCCGCGGGGGCTCCAACGCTGCTGCCGGCGGGGACCTCCAACGGACCCCGTTAGGGTGCGGCCACCGAGCCAGGAGGAGCCGCTTGCCCTCGATCGACGAGCTGTCTGCCCGCTACTGGGACCTGTACCTCGACGCCAGACCGACCTATGCGACGCTGATCGGGGATCACTCCCGGGACAGCCGCATCGATGACTTCACCGACGAGTTCCGCCATACCCACACGGCGACGCTGCGACGGATCCTGTCGGAGGTCGAGGCCACCGATCCCTCCCATGATCTCATCACCCGCTCGCTTCTCGTCACCGTCGTCGGCGCCGACCTGGCCGAGCACGAGACCGAGATCCTGATCGGTCCCGTCGACTCCTATCTGGGGCCCCACAGCGAGACGCTGCGTTCGGTCGCTCAGACCTCGGCCCTCATCCCCGACCATGCCCGGGATCTCATGCTTCGCTATCGACAGATCCCCTGGATGCTGGAGCAGGCGCTGCACAGACAGCGGCGCTTGCTCGACGAGGGGCGGCCGCCCGCCGCTGCCTCCGTCCACCGGGTCCTGCATCAGCTCGATGCGTATGTGGCATCCCCCATAGACACCGACCCTTTCGTCGGGCTGCAGCTTCCCCCGGACTGGAACAGAGAACGATCGTGGCGCTCGGAGATGGAAGAGATCGTGGTGTCGCTCATCAAGCCCGCCTTCGGTGCCTACAGAATTGCTCTCGCCGACGAGATCTTGCCTCGATCCCGACCCGATGAGACCCCGGGAATCTGCCACCTACCGGGTGGCGAAGACATCTATCTGCGCCTGGTCGAGCGTTTCGTCACCGTTCCCTACGATCCCGCCGAGATCCACCGTATCGGCCGGGCGCACGCCACCGAGGTGCTCCCCGACGAGTACGCCCGGATCGGAGGGGATGTCTTCGACGAGACCGACCTGGCGCGCATCCTCGAGAGGCTGCGTACCGATCCCTCACTCCGATACCGGAGCGCAGAGGAGATGCTCTCGCACGCCTCCGAGATCGTGGGGAGGGCGTGGGCGTCGATCGACGGCTGGCTGGGAGCCCGCCCCGGTGGGCCCTGCCGGGTGCTCCCGGTCCCGGACTCTCTCGCTCCCGACATGCCGCCCGCCTATTACTTGCAGCCCTCCCCCGATGGGTCCCGACCCGGAACCTACTTCCTGAACACGTACCAGCCGCGAACCCGCGACCGCTTCGGAGCCGAGGCGGTGGCGTTCCATGAGGCCATACCCGGCCACCACTTCGACCGTGCTCTCGCCTCGGCCCTCACCGATATGCCCGCCTTTCGGCGTCTGCGCGCCCACCACGTCCACGCCGAGGGCTGGGGCCTATACGCCGAGCGCCTCGCCGACGAGATGGGTCTCTACTCGGGGCCGGTGGAGCGGTTGGGCATGGTCTCAGCCGACTCGTGGCGCGCCGGGCGGCTGGTGGTCGATACCGGCATCCATCACCTGGGATGGAACAGGGAGCAGGCTGTCGACTTCCTGGTCGAGTGGTCGGCGGTCAACCGCCAGACCGTGGAGCAGGAGGTCGATCGATACATCGGTTGGCCGGGTCAGGCTCTCTCCTACAAGATGGGTCACATCGAGCTCGACCGGCTCCGCGCTCATGCCGAGAAGGAGCTGGGCCCGGACTTCGACATCGTCGGTTTCCACGACGCCGTCCTCACCTCGGGTTCGGTGTCGGTGCCCGTGCTTTCCCGACTGGTCGGGACGTGGATAGAGAGTCGCCGTCGCTGAACCGGCGCCGGCACATCGCAACCGAAGAGTGACGGCCGATCCCGCTTCGGGGGTGCCGGCGGGTTCTGGCCACGGTCCACCGTCTCGATCCGATCTCTGACACCTTGGCGGAGAGGGAGGGATTTGAACCCTCGAGGAGGCTGATCACCCCCTACTCGCTTAGCAGGCGAGCGCCTTCGACCACTCGGCCACCTCTCCGGACAACAAAGGCTAACGGGTCAACACCCCCTCTCCACCACGAACGGTCGGCCGCCGACCCATTTTCGCGCATCGAATGCGCGCCATAGCGCGCATTCGATGCGCGAAAACGGGGTTGTCCCTATTGTCGGGGGGGTGACCGAAGCAGAGATCTCGGAGATTCTCGACGAGACGGAAGCGACCATGGACGCGGGCGGGGCCCTGGCCGAGACCCGATTCTGGGGTGCCGTCGCCGCGGTGAAGAAGTCTCCCGAACTCGCTCTCCTCCTGGGCGAGCGCATCGCCGAGATCGACCGCCGAGCATTCGAGCAGTGGCCGCGCATCATCCTGCCGCTACCGGTGGGCACCACCCTGGCCGCGGGGGGCACACTTCTCGGGCTGGTGGGCATCGCCATCGCCTATGCAGTGGACGAGCCTCTCAATTGGATACTCTTCAGCGCCGGGGTCGCCGCCCTGTTGGGAGCAACCCACGGCCTGGCCCACCTCCTCGTGGGTCGGGCCGTCGGGATCCGCTTCACCCACTGGTTCATGGCCTCTTTCGCCCGGCCACAGCCGGGGGTGAAGCTGGATTACGCCTCCTACCTGAGGACCCCACCCCGGCGGAGGGCGTGGATGCATGCCTCCGGGGCACTGCTCGGGAAAGCGATCCCGTTTCTCCTCGTTCCCGCCACCATCGCAGCGGACCTGCCGGGATGGTTCCCGTGGGCGTTGGCGGGCTTTGGGGTCCTGCAGTTGATCTTCGACATCGTCTGGTCGACCCGGAGCTCGGACTGGAAACGCTTCCGACGTGAGATGCGCTTCGCGTCCCCAACCTGAGGCCGGAGCTATATTCATCTCATGCCCAGACTCGACGCCATCGGGCTGATCGTCTCCGACATGGGACGGGCGATCTCGTTCTACCGGCGGCTGGGCCTGGAGTTCCCCGACGGAGCGGACGGCGAAGCCCACGCCGAGGCGAGCGGTCCCGGAGGACTGCGGATCATGCTCGACACCGAAGAGAACGTGCGGTCGTTCTCGGACTGGACACCTCCGGAACGGGGCGATCACCGCACCGCCCTGGCTTTCCTCTGTGACGGCGCCGACGACGTCGATCGGCTCTATGCCGACATGGTCGCCGCCGGCGGCCACGGCCACCTGGCCCCGTTCGATGCTTTCTGGGGTCAGCGCTACGCCACCGTGCTCGACCCGGACGGCAACGCCGTCGACCTGTTCGCTCCGCTGAGCTGACGCCCTAGTCGGTTTCCTCGGCGGTGGCCGACGCTCCTTCCTCGGCGGCCGCCTTTCCGGTCGCCGCCGACGGCTCGGAGGGATCGCGGTGCGACGGCTCGGGCGGCGGCTCCGACCCCCTGCGTACCCACACGGTGCGCTGGGGAAAGGGGATCTCGATGGAGGCATCGTCGAGGGCAAATTTGATCCGCCGGCGCAGCTCCCGCGTTATGGCCCACTGCTCACCGGGACGCGTCTTGACGACCAGGCGGATGACCACCGAGTCTGCCGAAAGTGCCTCGACCCCCCAGATCTCGGGATCGGCGAGGAACAGGTCGGCATAGGTCTCTTCGGTGGCCATGACGTCGGCGACACCCTTGATCACTTCGGCCGCCTGGTCGACGTCGGACCCGTAGGCGACCCCGACGTCGAGAAGCGCCCGGGACCATTCCTGGCTCATGTTCCCCACCCGTCGGATCTCACCGTTGGGAACATGCCATAGGGTTCCCGTCACGTCCCGCAGGCGGGTGGATCGTAGACCGAGACCTTCGACCACGCCTATCGCCTCGCCTACGTCGACCACATCCCCCACCCCGTATTGGTCCTCGGCGAGCATGAACATGCCCGACAGGACATCCTTGACCAGGTCCTGGGCCCCGAATCCGAAAGCCAAGCCGACGACCCCCGCTCCCGCCAGCAACGGGCCGACGTTCAGGCCGAACGTCGAGCCGAGGATCGTCATGATGGCCACGGCCCAGACAATGACGCCGATGGCGCTGGCCACCACGGTGCCCAGGGCATCGAGCCGTTGCGACCGGCGGGTCGAGGGGGGTGCCGCGTCGCCGAACCCCATCCCCAGGGGGCCGGCCCCGGGACGCTGCTTCAGTCGTTGCACCGTTCTCCGCACCAATCGGCGGGCGAGCCGCACCGCCGTCCAGGCCAGGACCACGATCAGGAGCACCTGGAGCAACGGCTCGATGATCGAGCCGAGGACGCCGGCCGTGAGCGATCCCTCCTGCAGGCCGAACAACTCGACGAGGAAATCCGTCAATGGACGGGCTCCGTCGGTCGTAATGGGAACCGTGGTAGTCGTGGTCTGGGCTTGGAGCATGCCGGGCGGAGGCTAGTGGCTGATTCGTCTCCGACCTGGCCAGTCGAGCCTCTCGTGGTGTCCAGCAGGCTGGACTCCTTTCTCTCATACTGGATGCCCTGGCTAAGATGCTCGCTCTATGACGCTCGGCGACTACTCCCAGCATGTCCCGGCTGCCCAGAGGACCCTCCGTGTCCTCGAATCCCTCGCCATCGAACCTGCCGGGCTCACCACTGCCGAACTGCTGCAGGAGGTGGAGGGATCCCGAAGTGGCCTGTATGCCCTCCTCAACACGCTCAAGACCCATGACTATGTGGTGTCCGAAGACGGGCGTCACCGGCTGGGACCGGCGTTGTGGCGCCTCGTGCCCGATCGTCCCCGGGACATGGAGGCCCTCATCGGAGGCTTCACCGATGAGGTGGCTTCGGGAGCGTTCGACGAGACCGTCGCCCTCACCTGGCCCCATCATGGAGGAACCATCGTCGTGGCCGAGACCCAGACGGACCGGCCGGTGCGGGTCGCCTACCGTGTCGGTTCGACCCGACCGCCAGGCTCCGCCGACGCTCAGCTCTTCTCCGCCGCCGGATCCGGCGATCAGGCCGAGCTGGCATTGATCCGCCGCCAGGGTGTCGCTTCCACCCGGAACACGGAGATCAGCGAGATCGCCGCCCCGGTGTGCCGGGACGGTGTCCAGCCGACGGCGGCCTTGCTTCTCGGTGTTCCGGCCCAGCGCCGCAGGCAGGGCGCGATGGGCGATCATGTCCACCGACTGCGACGATTGGCGGCTCGTCTCTCTCACCGTCTCGGAGCCGCCGTGTACCAGCCCTACGGGTGGGCCGTCGCCGAGCCGGTCGGCCCCAGCCGGGAGCTCGACGACACCGAACTCGACGATTTCCTCGCGGGTCTGTGGGGTGCTCAGCTCGCCTGTGTTCGCTCCGACGGCACTCCCCACGTCGTTCCTCTCTGGTACGAGTGGGATGGAGAGGCGATCTGGCTGGCGGCTTCTCCCGGATCGTCGTGGCGGTCCCACGTCGCCGACAACCCCGAGGTGTCGGTGACCCTGGACGAGCCCTGGCCCCCTCTGCGTCGGGTGTTCCTGTCGGGTGAGGCGTCCGAGGTTCCCGACGGGGAGGTGCCGGGAGGTCTGGCCGGGTTGCGGCGTCGCCTGGCAATCCGGTACCTGGGGAAGGGAGCCGAGCTCCAGTCGGAACTGAGCGACGTGGAAGGGTGGTCGGCTGTACGGATCGTGCCCGAGCGCGTTCACGGTCGCCAGGGCCTGGGACCGTTGTCGATGGACACCGCGGCCTCATGAACGCTCTGGAGGTCTTCGCCGTCTCCAAGTCGTACGGAGAGCCACCCACTCCCGCCCTCCTCGACGTCGACCTGTCGGCGCCGGAGAGCTCCTTCACCGCGGTGGTGGGAGCGTCCGGTTCGGGAAAGTCGACGTTGCTCCGGATCATCGGCGGCCTGATCGAGCCGAGTGTGGGGACGGTGACAGTGTTCGGCCGGAGCCCCCAGGAGCTGCGCCGCCGCAAAGAGGTGGGCTGGATGGCCCAGCGGCCGGCGTTGCTGCCCTGGAGATCCGTGAGCGACAACGTGGCCCTGGCTCAGACCATCAACCCGCAACCGGGACGGAGGATGCCGAACACTTCCGAGCTCCTGGAGATGGTGGGGCTGGAAAAGTCGGGCGATGCCTACCCGAACCAGCTCTCAGGGGGTATGCAGCAACGCGCCGCCCTCGCTAGGACCCTGGCGATCGGCGCTCCCGTGTGGCTGATGGACGAGCCTTTCGCCGCACTCGACGAACTCACCCGGGAGGTCCTGGCCGGAGACCTGCTCGACATCTGGAACGAGGTGGGGACCACCGTGGTGTGGGTCACCCACCACATCCCCGAGGCGATCGAGATGGCCGACCAGGTGGTCCTCCTGAGCCCCGGTCCCGGAACGGTCGCCGGGCGCATCGAGATCGATCTCCCCCGTCCCCGCGATGTCACCTCTACCTCCTTCCAGGACCTCGTCCGGGCGGCTCGCTCTCTCCTCCGCGACGTCCGCCGGCCCCAGGTGGCGAAATGAGACGCTGGTCGCCGGCCGGGTGGGCTCTGGTGGCGGTCGCCCTCGGGACGTGGCAGATGGCCGTCTGGACAACGGGCACTCCCATCTACCTGGTTCCCGCCCCCACCGATGTGGTGGCCGCCCTCTTCGGCGAGGCGGGGTCGCTGCTGTCCGCAGCCGGTGTGACTCTGGGCGAGGCGCTGGCCGGCCTGCTGCTGGGAGGCGCCGTGGGTCTGGCAATGGCCGCCACCGTCACGTTCTGGAGCAATCTCGAGCATGGCGTCATGTCGCTGGCGTTGTTGATCAAGTCGACACCGATAATCGCCGTTGCTCCCATCCTCACCATCTGGATGGGTCTGGGACCCGGGCCGAAGGTGGTGGTGACGGCGCTATTGACCTTCTTCCCGGTCCTGATCAACTCTCTGGAAGGCTTCCGGGCGGTCGACCCGGCCATCGCCGACTGGTTCCGCTCCGTCGATGCCCCGCCGCGCCAGTTCTTCACCCAAGCTCGTTGGCCGTCGGCAAGACCGTTCCTGTTCGCCGCCCTGAAGGTGGCCGGCCCGCTCGCCTTGATCGGTGCCGTAGTGGCCGAATGGATGGGTGCCTCGTCCGGTCTGGGGCGCGCCATGTACCTCGCCTACACGAACCTCGACATGCCTTCTCTGTTCGCCGCCGTCGCGGTGCTCACGATCCTCAGTGCCGGCGTCTACCGACTCATAGTCGCGGTCGAGCAGCGCACCATCCACTGGACCTGAACCCGGATGCGCAGGCTCCTCCCCCCTCTGTTGCTCACTCTCGTCATCGCCTGCGGCGGCAACGCCGCCCCGCCCACCGGGTTGACCCCGGTCACGTTCATGGCCGGGTTCGCTCCCCAGGCCAACCTGCCGTTCGTCGGCGTCTACGTGGCCGACAGCCTGGGCTATTTCGCCGATGTCGGCCTCGACGTGACGATCCAGCACTCCGGCGGTGGCGGCGAGCATCTGCAGCTCCTGGCGGCCGGTGATATCGACGTCACCACCCAGGACGCCGCAGTCCTCCTGGAGCGCCGCGCCGATCCGGGACTTCCGCTCGTGTCCATCGGGCTCATCGGGCAGAAGGGCCAGCAGGCATTCGTGGCCCTGGAGGGAAGCGGCATCGAGAGCCCCGTCGATTGGGTAGGACGGACGGTTGGCTTCAAGGGGACGCCCCCTCCCGACCTTTTCGCCATTCTCGATGCCGTCGGTGTCGATCGGGGGCAGGTCGATCTGGTCAACGTGGGTTTCGACCCACGGGTCCTCACCGAGGGGCAGGTCGACGTCTATCCCGTGTTCAAGTCGAACGAACCCGACACGCTCGCGAGCCTGGGATTCGCGCTCAAGATGTGGGAGGCGGCCGACTACGGGATCCCGACCCTTGGTCTCACCTACGTGGCGACCGAGTCCACGGTGACCACCGAGCCGGAGACACTGGGCGCCTTCATGGACGCGGTCATCCGGGGCATCGAATATGCGGAGGACCGGCCCTCCGAGGCAATCGACATCGTCATGGCACACGTAGGCGAAGGCGGAGACGCCGACCATCAGCGATTCATCCTCGACACCGAACTCGTCGACGCCCGCAGCCCCGTGACCGACCGGCACGGGCTGGGCTGGCAAACCGAAGAGCAGTGGCAGTCGCTTCACGACCTCCTGCTGCGCTACGGGGCCCTGTCTTCGTCGATCGACGTGAACGAAGCATTCACCACGGCGTTCCTCCCGGCCGGGTGACCCGCCTGTGAGCCAGGTTTGAGGCGCCTGGATCGGGGGTAGTGGTTACCGGCGGGTGGCCGAACGGCCACCCGTTTCGCAACCGAAAGGAGAGGTCATGAGCCGGGAGAGATCACGGCGCAGGATCTGGGTCATCGGAATCGCCGTGGCACTGGCAGCAGTGCCGGCGACGCTGGCGTTCGCATCCCACGAGGGGGGATTCGAGGACGTACCCGACTCGAATATCTTCCACGACGACATCCAGTGGATGCAGGATGCCGACGTGACCCGGGGATGTAACCCGCCGGACAACACCGAGTTCTGCCCCACCGACTTCCTCACCAGGCAGCAGGAGGCCGCCTTCTTCCACCGCTACGACACGTATCTGCGGGGGACCATCGAGGCCCGCCTGGTGCCCGAGGACTGCGAAGAGGGTCAGATCGCCGAGTTCGACGGTGCCGCCTGGCAGTGCGCCGACAGGCTCGTCGCCGACGGCGGCCTCACTGCCGTGATGGGCGACCCGGTGACAGTGGAGGCCGCGGCAGTCGGGACAGAAGCCACGGCCACATGCCCCGAGGGACAGGTTGCCCTGGCAGGAGGAATCACCCCGCTCAACGAGGACCTCACAGTGACGGTGACTCTCGAAGGTGACACCGCCACGATGAGTATCGACAGCACGGGCGTAGAAGACATCGACGTGACTCCTCACGCCATCTGCGGCACTGCCTGACCAGTACCGGCTACCGAAAAGGAAGGGCTCCCGGCGCCTGGCCGGGAGCCCTTCCTCTATCCTGAGGAGATGTCCGAGAAGCGTGACGGGCTGGGCGACAACATCTGGATCCTGATCCCTTTGGCCGCCCTCAGCATTCCCATCTTCGCCGTGATAGGCGAGAACACCATCCTCACGACCACCGTGGCGGCCGTCGTGGCATTGATGGCCGTGACCCTGGCAATCCGTTCCCTCATGACCCACCGTCACCGGCTGCGCATGGAGGAACTGGAGGCCCAGGAGCGCATCATCCAGGCCGAGCGGCAGCAGCTCTCGGCCGCCGAACGCCTGCTGGAGGTCGACGACGCCCTCGGCGACCTCGACCAGGCCGTCCGCAGAAGGAACGAGCCCCGCGGCGGGTGACCAACCTCAGACGAGGA
>CAZTXD010000114.1:0-12324 GCA_964617995.1 uncultured Acidimicrobiaceae bacterium | reverse complement strand
CGTCGAGCAGGTCGGCGAAGTGGCGGGCCGCTTCGGTGGCCGAGACATCCGGCATGGGATCAGATTATCTGATTACTGCCCTTCTGTGAAGGCTCCGGGGACCAGACACTCGATCTCAGCGCCCGTTTCGGAAGCGGTGCTCGCGGGGGTAGTTTGTGAAGCTGAGAGACTGCGACGACGGCCGTTGGGCCGTTGTGGACCCACTGCCAATCCGGGGACAACATGATCTTCAGTGCTGATGACAGGGAGGCCGTGCTCTCTCGGGTACTCGAGCTGGGTGAAGCGGATCATCGGCTCGAGGCTGCCGTGCTCACGGGTTCGATAGGCAGTGACAGCGCCGACCGGTGGTCCGATATCGACGTCGCCTTCGTGGTTTCGGATACCGAGTCCTGCGAGATGATTGCTGAAGACTGGAAGGAGGGCTGTTACCGGAGCCTTCCGGTTGCCCACCACTACGAAACGGCCTTCGGGACGACTCTGGTTCGTGGATTCCTCCTTGATAACGGTCTGGAGGTTGACATTTCCTTCACCCCCAGTGCCGAGTTCACCGTCTGGTCGCCGGTAAGCGTCGTGTTCGATCGCAGGGGAAGGACGACCCAGATCGCTGCCGTTCCGGAAGAATGGGTGCCCACACCGGATTGGCAAGGTCAAGCGGGATTTGCCTGGCACGACGTCCTTCATGCTTGTGTTGCAGCCAACCGGAACAAACCCTGGCAGTCACTCTTCTATCTTCAACGAATTCGAAACCGAACACTGGCTCTGGCGTCTGAGCGGCGAGGCATCGACGCCGACGAGTTCAAACACGTAGACGAGCTTCCAGCCGCCGAGCTCGAACCATTGACCGCCAGCTTGGTCAACGATCTCAGCGCCGCGTCGCTGATCGAAGCGATAGACGTCGCCACCCAAGCCTTCCTCGACGAGTTGCGGCGCGGTGATCCCAGGTTGGCTTCTGGCCTGGCCCAGCCTCTCGCAGCATTCCTCGATGCTTCTCGAGAATGGGTCGCCGAAACCGGACTGGAACTTGGATCGGGCATATCAGAGGATTGAGCGCCCCTTTCCTTCGCTTCGCCCGCCATCACGGAGCCTCTCTTCCCTCCCGCCGACTGGACTCCTGGTTCGACTCCTACGGCGTCGGTCTCCGCCACTCGCGGAACGCGACGTAGGCCATGAGCCCCGCCACGACGAGATTGCCGAAAATCTGAGCCCATTCGCCGCGGGCGCCGTGCCATGCGGCGGCACCGATCATGACGACGACGAGGCCTGACGCGGCGGGGCTGGTCAGTCGTGGAGCCACACCGATCAGCCGGGGTAGCACGAGGCCCAAGCCTCCGAGAATCTCGGCGGTGCCGGCGACGGCATGCAGGGGCCCGCTGAGCTCGTACATCCAGGCCATCAAGGAAGGTAGGCCGTCGGGGACAACGAAGTGGAGGATCCCAACCGCCACGAAGTAGATCCCGAAGACCCAGCGGATCGCCGATACGGTCCGGTGGCTCCGCGTCGTTGAGACTGCAATGGACATGCTCACTCTCTTCGATAGCGTGCTATCTACACTACATAGCTAGCAATGGGCTTGTCAATAGCAGGCTATCTAGTAGTGTGGACCCCATGCGCCGAGACGAGTCCCTGGGATATGTGGTGAACCACGTCGCCCGTCAGCTCGCCCGGGCGCTACATGACCGGATCGCACCACTCGGAGTGGTTCCAGGGCAGTTCGCTCAGCTGCTCGCCCTCTACGAATCTGACGGCATCACCCAACAGGAGCTCTGCGAGATCGTCGGGATCGAGCAGCCGACCATGGCGAACACGCTCGGACGCATGGAGCGGGACGGGCTGATCGAGCGACGGCCCCATCCCAGCGACAGGCGCAAGCAACTGATCTATCTCACCGACAAGGCACGTGCTCTCGAAAGCCCACTGACCGGGGCCGCCGAGTCGGTGAATGCTCTCGCAACCGCCGGCCTGTCCAAGACGGAAAGATCAACTCTCATGAGGCTGATCGCAACGGTTCGAGCCAACCTCGACGAGTCGACTCGATCGAGCGAGTGAACCTACCTCCCAGGCGGATGCGAAGGTAGCCGTCCTGGCCAAGGGCTCCCCTACCTACCTGGCCTTTCCCGGCGAGCAGCACCGCTTCCGCGAGGCGGCCAGCATCATCCGCAGCCATCGGGGGTAGTGCCAGCCGGTCCCCCGCGTTGCCAGTCGCTGGCCTGCGTTTCTCGCGCCGGTGTGCTCGCCGGTGTCACAGAAAGAGGTGCTGTCTTGTCCTTTGGTTGTAGGTCATTCTCGATGAGGGAGTTGATGATGTTGTCGGCGGAGCGTGGTTGGGAAACATCGTTCGCGGCGCAGAGCACTGCCGCCTTCTACACGCGCACCGGCGGGCCGGTCATGAGTGAGGAGGATCCGCTCGACCCCGCGCCCAGGGGCGAGGTTCGCGAGAACCTGGCTGCGATCCGTCGCCAGGTGGCCGCCGGTCACCACGTGGGCACCACCCGCCCTCCTTCCCAAGTTGGACGGTCTTCCTCCGGCAGGCGCGACAACGGGTCCTGCTCGAGGGACCTCCCCGATGCGGACCGACGTGTCGTTGCCGGGGCACATCCCCACATCGTGATCTATCAGATCACCGAACTCGGATGCGACTTCGACACCCCACAGACCTTCGAGTGAGGAGCTTCAGATGACGATGGCAATCAACCCCTACCACAGCGAATCCCCTGTCCCGCAACAGCGCTCGAGTGAGCGGAAGCTTCGTTTGGTCGATGGGGATGCGGCTCTGCCGGAAGGTGCTGCTGTTGAGGCCAAGCACGAGAGGTCATGGGTGTCATTGCGCCTGCTGCCATCGGCGCCGATCGTCTCGCTTGCCGACTATCGGGCAGGGTGGACTTCGCTCCCTTGAGACCGCGACCGCGACCGCACCCGGGGAGCTCGTCGCCACAGTGCTCGACTCGGGGCTCCGGGGGCGGGGTGGCGCCGGTTTCCCTGCCGGCCGCAAGTGGCAGACCGTCGCAGGTAAGACCACCGCCGGACGCCCTGCTGATGTGGTTGTCAACGGTGCCGAGGGAGAGCCGGGAACCTTCAAGGACCGAAGCATCTTGCGCCACAACCCTTACCTTGTGATCGAGGGAGCCTTCATCGCAGCCCACGCGGTCGGCGCCGACCGTGTCATCATCGCACTGAAGGCGTCGTTTACCGAGGAGGTGGCCCGCACTCGTGCCGCGCTGGCCGAGCTGCGCGCCGCGGATGCGCTGCCGACGGACATTGCGTGCGGGGTGTTCGAGGGCCCTGACGAGTACCTGTACGGCGAAGAGACGGCTCTGCTGGAAACCATCGGAGGAGGCGGTCCGTTCCCTCGCAACGCTCCCCCGTATCGAGTCGGTCTGCACGACCAACACCGGCGCCTGGTCGCCGGACCAGCGCTGGTCAACAACGTGGAGACGATCGCCAACGTCTCTGCGATCGTCGCCCGCGGCGCTCGTTGGTTTCGGACGATCGGCACCCCTGAATCGCCGGGGAGTGTGGTGTGCACCGTGAGCGGCGACGTGCGCGAGGCGGGCGTTGGTGAGGTCCCGATGGGCGTGCCACTGCGGCGAGTCCTGGACGAGATCGGAGGCGGGGCTCTAGGGCCGGTGAAGGCAGTGTTCAGCGGCGTCGCCAACCCTGTCATCCTGGAAGAACATCTGGACCAGCCTGTAAGCCATGAGGGCATGCGCGCGGCCGGCTGTGGGCTGGGCTCGGCTGGATTCATCGTCTTCGCCCACCCAGCCGACATGGTCGCCGTCGCCGCCGGCATCGCTCGTTTTCTGGCCACCGAGTCCTGCGGGCAGTGCACCCCGTGCAAGATCGATGGAGGCGAGCTTGCCGCGTTACTCGAGCGGCTTGCCCTGTCCCGGGCGAGGGCTGGTGATCTCGAGACGATCGAGCGACGCATCGGCACCGTCGACTACGGCGCCCGGTGCTATCTGGGCAGCCAACAAGCGATCGTGCTCGCCAGCATCCACGAGCGCTTCCGTCCCGAGTTCGAAGCCCACCTCACCCGCAGCCTGCCCCCTGCCGAACCGGTGCTCATCGCAGAGTTGCTCGACATCCGTGACGGGAAAGCGGTGATCGACGAACGCCATCGCCGCAAACAGCCCGACTGGAGCTACGGCCGGGCCTCATCCGGCGCCGCCCCAGCCGACCGCAAGATTCGGCACCGCAGTACCCCGCTCCAGCTCCCATCACTCCGAACATGAACCGCCCGGCGCCGAAGCTTCGTCGTGCTGGCGATGCCAGCTGCCTCCCCAGCAACGTCACTCCATTGACCTGCGTGCTCGGGGGTGTCACAGAAAGGGGTGCTGTCTTGTCGTATGGGGTGTAGGTAATTCTCGATGAAGGAGTCGATGATGAAAGTGTTTGTCGCGGGAGCGACCGGGGCGATTGGAAAGCAGCTGGTGCCCCGTCTGGTTGAGGCGGGTCATGAGGTTCATGGCATGACGCGCCGCGAGTCGAAGCAGACGATGCTCCACGAGATGGGGGCTGTGCCGGTGGTGGCGGATGCGCTCGATGCCGATCAGGTCGCGGAGGCCGTGGGCAAGGCGCAGCCGGACGTGATCGTCCATCAGCTCACCGCCCTCGCAGGGGTGGGTATGCGCAGCCTCAAGCGCGGGGCCGCGCTGACCAACCGTCTGCGGACCGAGGGGACTGATCACCTGCTGTCAGCCGGGCAGGCGGTGGGAGTGCGGCGGTTCGTCGCGCAGAGCAACTTCGCCGCATACGCGCGCACCGGCGGGCCGGTCAAGACCGAGGAGGACCCGCTCGACCCCGCGCCCCCGGGCAAGTTGCGCGAAGGCCTGGCGGCCATCCGGCACCTCGAGCAGGCGGTCCTGGAGGCGAGGTGGACCGAGGGTATCGTGCTGCGCTACGGCGGCTTCTACGGGCCGGGCACAAACATGGCGCCCGGCGGTGACATGTTTGAGATGATCCGCAAGCGCAGATTCCCGCTGGTCGGCGACGGTGGCGGCGTATGGTCTTTCATCCACATCGCCGACGCGGCGGAGGCGACGATGGCAGCGGTCGAGCACGGCAGTCGCGGCGTCTACAACATCGTCGACGATGACCCCGCCCCTGTGGCCGAGTGGCTGCCGAACCTGACGCACATGCTCAGCGGCAAGAAGCCGAGGCGTATACCGCGGTTCATTCTGCGCCTGTTCGCCGGAAAGGCCGGCGTGGTGATGATGACCGACGCTCGCGGCGCGTCCAACGCCAAGGCCAAACGCGAGCTGGCTTGGAACCCGGCGCATCCGAGCTGGCGGCAGGGCTTCGCAGCCGTCTCGGAGGAGAGCACCCACCAGAGGATCAGCCCGCAATGACCGATCACGAGCGCCTACTCGACGAGCTGCGGCCGGTTTCTTTTGCGATCGCCTACCGGATGCTTGGCAGCGTCTCCGAGGCCGAGGACATCGTGCAGGAAGTGCTGCTGCGAGTTCATCAGGCGCTCGAGGCCGGCGAGCAGATCGCATCACCGCGCGGGTTCGTGGCCACTCTGACCACCCGGCTGGCGATCAACGAGCTCAACTCGGCGCGGGCCCGCCGCGAACACTATGTCGGCGAGTGGCTGCCGGAGCCGATCATCACCGACGGTCTCGATGACCCGGCCTGGCACGCCGAGATAGCCGATTCCCTGTCGCTGGCCGTCCTTGTGTTGCTGGAGAGGCTCTCGCCCGAACAGCGTGCCGCGCTGGTGCTTCACGATGTGTTCGACTATGGGTATCCGGAGATCGCGGCGATCGTGGGCAAGAGTGAGGACAACGTACGCCAGCTCGCCACTCGCGCCAGACGTCACGTCGCCCAGGGTCGACCCCGCTTTCAAACGACACGAGAACAGCGCGACGAGCTGGCACGACGGTTCTTCGCCGCCGCCGAGCAAGGCGATCTCGCTGGACTCGAGACGCTCCTCGCTCACGACGTGGAGCTGACCGGCGACGGCGGTGGCAAGGTCCCGGCCCTTGCGCGCTCGTTGCGCGGACGCAGCCGGGTCGCACGCGTCCTGGCGAACGGGATCCGCCAGGTTTCCGAACTCCCAGGTGTGTCGTGGCGTCCCGTCGAGATCAACGGCGGCCCCGGAGCCCTCTTTCTCGACGGTCAACAGCACCTGATCGGCGTGATGGCGCTCGACATCAACGGCGGTCAGATCACGAGCATCAACTCGATCGTCAACCCCGACAAGCTGGCCCACCTCGGACCAGTCGCCGACCTCAAGTCATTACTTCGGTCAGCGAGATGAACTCTCACCACAGACCTGAGCAGCAGTAGAGCAGCCTTCCCATTCGGGTAGGCCGGACAAGCGCACTCGACATCAGGGCTTGCGTTCGTAAGATTGGACGGTCGATGCCCTACGCACGTAACCCGGTCGACGGCCTTCGAATCTACTTCGAGGACGATGGGGGACGGGGAACACCGGTCGTCTTTCACGGCGGATTCGGCGAGCCGGTCGACCTGGTGCGTGACTCACCCCTGGCCCGGGCGGTGCCTGCCGACGAGTTCCGTCACATCTATGTGGATCATCGTGGACATGGGCGGAGCGACAAACCCCACGATCCCGAGGCTTACTCGATGGCAACGCGTGCCGCGGATGCTGTGGCGGTGTTGGATGAGCTCGACCTCGGACGTTCCCACTTTGTCGGCATGTCGTGGGGCGGCCGTCTTGGTTTCGGTATCGGGGAGCACGCCCCCGAGCGGGTCCGGTCGCTGGTGATCCTCGGCCAGCAGCCGTATCGATGGCCCGACAGTCCTCTGGCGCGGATAGTGACTGAGGCGCTGGCGCAGGCACGCAGGGACGACACCATGCTGCCGCTGCTGGAGGCCTTCGAAGCATTCTGGAACGTCACATTCCCCGAGGAACGTCGGCAGCAGACCCTCGACAACGACCCGGCAGCCCTCCAGGCGGCGTGGCGAGCGGCGTTCGGAGAAGGTCCGATCTCAGATGACCTTGGTTCCTGGGCGGTTCCGTGTCTCATCGTTATCGGTGAGCATGATGTGGATTTCCTCGACCAAGCTCGGCGGGCAGCGGAAGAAGTGCCTGACGCCGAGTTCATGTCCATGGTGGAAAGCGATCACTACAAGGCTCACACCCACCAACCGGGCGATGTGGTCAAAGCGGTGCTCAGCACGCTCCGCGCGAACTCATAGAACCCCTGGGGCGGCCACCAAGGATCAAGCGCTTGCAGTTGTAGCTTGGGTCGGGCCCATCCCGGTTCACTCCGCCGTCCATGAGAGATCTCGATAGGAACGCTCACCCCGCCCCCGGTCAAGGCCACTCAAGATCAACTGTTCAGGCCTCGGGGCGGTAGCCCGTGTCTGCCAGCCAGCAGTGCCCTGTCCGGCTTGATCCTGTGGATGTCGATCCAGATGACCGGTTGTGCCATCACCGTCCTCCTCGGAGGTTCAACCCGCCGGATGTGCCGTGACGGATGAGTGCTTGTCACCCGACGAGGTCGCGACCTCACGCTTCTCCGACCAGAGGGCGTAGCCCATCCACGCGATGGCCAAGCCAAACATGACACGACCGACGGTGACGACCACGTGGAGAACGGTCTGGTCGATCGGTGACCCCTCCGCCAATGACAAGACAACCCCCATGATCAACAACAGCCCAGACCAGCGAGGCAACACGCGTGCCCGCATTGTCACCAGGCCAAACACGATGAACCCGAGGCCATAGCCGACAAGTACGGCAGTCAACACGAGGACCGGAGGCGTCATCGCTTGCTCGAACAGCGCAGGGGCCTCTGTGACGATCAACGGCACGGCCGTACTGACCATCATCATCAAGCCACCCACGAGCGCAACGGCAATGAATGACAGCACGAAGCTGGCCAGGCCGAGCCATCCTGTTTCCTTCGCCTGGCGAGCATGGATCCCCACCAGCCCCAGAAGGATGAGCGTGCTTGAAACCCAGAACACGCTATGCGCTGGGACCCAGGTGGAGCTGGTAGCGGCGGCAAGATCCTCGCCAACCGGGTGAAGGAGGGCGGCGAGGGCGTAGAGCACTCCTCCGAATATGCCTGCTAGCCCACCAGGGCGGATGAGGCTTGTGGTTGGCATGGCTGCATCTCCTCTTGTGTTGCTTGCGGTATCTCCACGAGTCTCGAGGAAGCCACTAATGGATGACTAACGGCGTCCACCCCCCGGTACGGTGATGACGCAAAGGAGTCCCTTCGGGTCCGCCGCCTGGAGCGGGTAGCGGCGCGGCGACGATGAGACTCTGACGGCGGCGGCAGCGGCGGCGATACCCGTGTCCTCGTCAACACCGCATGCGCATATGAGGGCACGCTTGTAGACGACGTGGCCGGATTCACGATGACGCGCCAGACTGGATGGATGGCCAGCAACAAGCCGAGTGAGGATGTCCCGGAACGGGACGCTCTCTTCTCACTTCCCTTGGACCGGTTCACCGATACCCGGGATGCCTTGGCGGCGCGGCTTCGTACGGAGGGAAGGAACGATGAGGCCGACGAGGTGGGGAGGCTCCGTAAGCCCTCGGTTGCAGCCTGGGCGCTCAACCGGGTGGCCCGGAACAGCCCTGGACTTGTGGGGCAGCTTCTAGACGCTCACCGCCAGCTACGCCATTCCGACTCGGTGGAGTCGTTGGGATCGGCTTCGGAGTCCCGGAGAGTGGCGATGGCGGCCCTGGTGGAGGCAGCGGTGGAGGAGCTGACGGGGGACGGACGCAGGGTATCCGCTCAGATCCGGGACCGGATCGCCTCGACCCTGCTGGCTGTTGCCACCGACCCCCAGGGTGAGGCCGATTTCGAGGCCGGCCGGCTGGTTCGTGAGCTGGAACCGTCGGGGGACGGGTGGGGTGATATCGGATTAACCGTGAAGGCGTCTGTTCCCACCCACGATCGGGAAGCGGCAGCGGCTGAGAAGGCGCGGCAGCGAGCCGAACGCCTGGAAAGGGAGGCAGCCGAAGCCGAACGACGATTGGAGCAGGCGCAAAAGACGGTGGGGGAGGCGAAACGTCGAGCCAAACGAGCCCGGGCCGAAGCGGATCAGGCGGCTCAAGATGCCCAACGGGCGGAAGAGATCGCCAAGGGTCTGGGTTGCTGAGGCTGACGAGCATCCAGGCCCGCTAACAGGTTGGGTAGGCTGGCGCAGGGTCGGAAGAGGAGGAAGTACGTGGCCGGCATCCGCGAGTCCATCGAGAGCGCCGTGCGCTACCTGTCCGAGCATCCCGACGAGTCTCGATACACGGACTCCTACGCCCGGGCCACACTGGATGAGGCACTCCGGGTTGAGGTGGAGGGACCCGACGGCGAGCACATCCTCACCGACATGCCCGGCGGGGTGGGAGGAAGGGGAGAGGAGCCGACTCCGGGATGGTTGTTCCGTGCCGCGATCGCCTCTTGTGTGGCGTCCACAATCGGCATGGGGCTGCCCGTGAGGGAGTGGCGCTCACCTCATTGGAGGTAGAGGTGGACAGTGAGTCGGATGACCGGGGAATTCTCGGGATGGCATCCACCGTTCCGGCTGGGCCTCTCTCGACCAGGATCAGGATCCGAGCCGGGGCCGATGGGGTGGAGGAGAATCGTCTCAGGGAGATTCTCGACCGTGGGGCGCGGCGGTGTCCGGTGTGCGACGCTACGAAGCGAGCCGTCGATGTCTCTGTGGAGATCGAAACGCCCTGACCCCGACATCCGCCAAGCCGAGCTCTCGGAACGCGTCGCCGTCCCCGGCCGGCGCCCTTGAGATCATGTCGCCTGTTGCCATCCTCGCGTCACCGTCATCCTGCATCCTGACGCGCTTCCATCCTGTATGGACACCGGCCGAGGCTCGAACCAGGGCATCATCGAAAACTCTCGCTATTCCCATCCAGCGTCTCCGCGAGGCCCCATCCCACTATGGCGTATGCCTGACGACTCGTGAGGGAGGTATGACGTGACTAGAGGATTGGTTCAACTGTTGGCGGCCGTCATGGCAGCAACCAATGCGGCCGCATGGGTGCTGTGGTCTCGATGGGAGCGTCCCGGATACGGTGTTGAGCTACGGGCCCGGCTGCAGCCCCCGCCCCTTGTCGGCCGGGGAGGCGACCTGTCACAGGTTGTTCCGCTCGTCTATCCGGTTCTGGTTGTGGTCGCACCCGGCTGGGCGTATCAGGGATGGTTGAACTGGTCAAGCGACGTCGATCTCGTTCTACAGGCGGTCGGCGTCGGTCTTTGGGCTCTCGGCCTTGCCGTGGGGTTGTGGGCTGCACGGGCGATAGGCGAGTACATGGCGTTCGGCGGGGTGGCGGTGGATCACCGCCTGGTGACCGACGGGCCCTACCGGTATGTTCGCCATCCCGTCTACACGGCGGTCATATCTATCGGGGTGGGAACAACCCTCGTGTTTCGGAGTTACCTGCTGTTGGGCGTGGTGGCGATGCAGGTCGTCACCCATCTCTGGTGGGCCGCCGCCGAGGAGAAGCTGCTCATCTCCCCCGAAGGGCTCGGCGACGCCTATCGCACCTACGCATCCCGCACCGGCCGTTTCCTACCCAGGGTGCGACGGGCTCGAAGATCAACCGGATCGCTATGAAGAGGACCCGGGTCGGCCTGTGCAGCTTGAAACCGATCTGCTGTGGCTGACGGGGCACCGGCGATCTCGACGGCACAGCGAGCTCCGCTTCGTCCTCCGCGCAGCGACACAGCCGGTTGCGGAACGTCGTCTGTGGGTGGCTGGCAGGCACGGCGGTCGTAGCGACGTCCGGCGATCAGCGGGTGTCAGTACTCCGCGCTCGCCCGACGGTGGCGCGCACTGCTTGCCGGCCTCGGTCGACGTACGCGTCATCGCGGTACAGCATTGAAAGGTAGTTGGCGAGCTCTAGTGCGGCGTACAACTCGAACGCGAGCTGGTCTGGGTCAATGGTCGTGT
This sequence comes from uncultured Acidimicrobiaceae bacterium, assembly GCA_964617995.1. GTDB lineage: Bacteria > Actinomycetota > Acidimicrobiia > Spongiisociales > ZC4RG35 > CAZTXD01. Next base: position 1,437 of record CAZTXD010000114.1, on the reverse strand, counting down.
CGAGTTCCCCGTGGTGCTGCGCGGTCCTTATCTGCCCTTCGAGGAGCCCGATCCACCCGAGCTGCCCTTGGGCGAGTTGGTCGTGAATGGCGCCCGGGGGCGCGTCGAAGTCGGCGAGTAGCTGCGCGAAGAAGCAGCCGCCGGGAAACACGCCACGTTCGACGTACGACAGGTAGGCCTCGCAGAGCCCTTCGACGCGGGCCAGCCCCTCGGGCGCAGACAGCCCCGGTTCCAGGACCTCCCGTTCAAAGATCTCCTCGGCGGCCGCGATCGTCTCCTTCTGCAGGTGCCCCTTGGAGTGGAAGTGTGCGAAGACACCACTCTTGCTGATACCCAGCTCCCGGGCGAGCCGACCGAACGTCAAGCTCCCTACCCCCTCAATTGACGCCAGGGCCACAGCGGCGTCAAGGATCTCGTTATGGGTGCGCTCGCCGTCTGCGCGCCGTTCGGTTGTCGTGTCCACCTTGACAAGATAGCACGTCCGTGCGTAGACTAGATTGCACAACCGTGCGAACTAGAGGAGCATTGCCGCACGCCAAGGACAGGGGCACCAACCATGACAGACAGCACAACTATTGCTATCAGCCGGGCGGCACCAGCGGATGCTCCGGCGATCAACGCCGCGCTCGCACGTGCGTTCTACGACGATCCCGTCTTCGCTTGGGTCTTGCCTGACGACGCGGCCCGGCGGGAGCGCCTGCCCGCGGTGTTCGCCGCGTTCACCGACGCGTACCTGCCGCTCGGCGAGACCTACCTGGCTGGGCCAGACACCGGTGCCGCCCTGTGGGCCCCGCCCGGTACCCAAGCCATCACCGACGACCGAGCCGAGGAGTTCGGCACTCGGCTCACGGAGGTATTGGCAGCCGACGCGGGGCGGGTGTTCGAGCTCGACCGGCTGCTCTCAGACCACCATCCCGCCGAACCCTGTTGGTATCTCAACTTCATCGGGGTCGTGCCGGGCCACCAGGGCCGCGGCATCGGCGGCCGCCTGCTTGGCACCGTCCTCCAACGAGCTGACGCCGACGCAACTCCGGCCTACTTGGACGCCACCAGTCCCGACAATCGTCGCCTCTACGAGCGCCACGGCTTCACAGCCATCGACGAGATGCAGCTGCCGGAGGGCCCCTACCTATGGTCTATGTGGCGTGACCCAACACCAGCAAAGACCACGCCGACATGACCGTAGGCGCCGGCTGACCCTGTGGGCGAACAGCTACCGACCGGCCGCCTGACTGCGATGGCGGCTCTCTCCGAATCCGAGCAGCCCAGCCAGCCAGAACCTAACTGACCCATCCCGGCCAGTCACCGTCCAATACGATCGAGCGACACCCCCTCGCGGGATGCCCAGCTCGCAAGCATGGATTTCACGCTTGCTCTCTGACCCACACCGCTGCTGAGTCGGGTTGCAATGTCTTGGCGACCACCTCGAGCAGCTCG
>CAZTXD010000113.1:0-12449 GCA_964617995.1 uncultured Acidimicrobiaceae bacterium | reverse complement strand
TCCTCGCCGACCCCGTGTTCCGGCGCGCCCTGGCCAACACCTTCTGGTTCGCGGTCATCTCGAACCTCCTGGTGGTGATCCTGGCCACCGGTCTAGCCGAGTTGCTCACCCGGGACTTCAGGGGCAAGTGGCTGGTCAGATTCCTGATACTCCTCCCCTGGGTGGCCCCGGTGTCACTGGCCACGATCACCTGGCTGTGGACCCTCGACTCGATCTTCTCCCCCATCGACTGGCTGCTCCGTCAGGTCGGCTTGATCTCGGACAACATGTTCTGGCTGGGGAGGCCACAACTCGCAATGGGCTCGGTGATCGCAGTGCAGGTATGGCGCATCGCCCCATTGGCTGCAGTGATCGTGATGGCCGGGTTGACCGCGATACCGAACGACATCAACGATGCGGTGGCGGTCGATGGGGCCGGGTTCTGGAGACGTCTCTTCCAGGTCACCATCCCCCTCCTCGCTCCGATCATCGCCGTGGCCGTCCTGTTCGGTGTGATCCTCACCATCTCCGACATGAGCGTGGTCTTCGTGCTCACCAGAGGTGGGCCCACTCACACCACCCAGGTCTTGTCCACATGGGCCTTCTTCAAGGGGATCGAAGGAGGAGCCCTGGGACAGGGCGCGGCGGTGGCCCTGTTCCTGTTCCCGGTCCTGGTCGGGATCACCGCGGTGGTCCTCCGTCTGGCCCGGCGTAGGGAGGTGCTGTGAGACCCACCTGGCAACAAACAGATGTCGCCCAGCTGCGGAAGACCTCGCAGCGGCGTCATCGTCTAGGACGGATCGGGATCTATGTGACCGCACTCTTCTTCGCATTTCTCGCCGTTTTCCCCTTCAGCTGGGCCTTGATCAGCATGTTCAAGCAGTCCAGTGACCTCTACGTCAAGGACAACAACCCCTTCTGGCTCAACGAGGCCCCGACCCTGCGACACGTCGAACTGCTCTTCTTCAACACCAACTATCTGACGTTCGTGAGAAACACGATCGTGGTCGGGCTGGCGGTGACCTTGATCACCTTGATCTTTGCGCTGCCCGCCGCATACGCCCTCGCCCGGCTCCGGCTCCGTTGGGGAGAGCGGATGGGGATTGCGATCTTCCTCGTGTATCTGATCCCGCCGACACTGCTGTTCATCCCGATGACTCGTGTCGTCAACACACTCGGCATCCAGGAGACCTTGTGGTCGCTGGTCATCGTCTACCCGACCATCACCATCCCCATCTCGGCCTGGCTGCTCATGGGTTACTTCAAGGGGATACCCATGGACATCGAGGAGCAGGCCATGGTGGATGGTTACAGCAGGCTGGGAGCCCTATCGCGGGTAGTGCTGCCCTTGATACTCCCCGGTGTCATAGCCGTAGTGGTGTTCGCGTTCACCCTCTCCGCTCACGAGTTCATCTACGCCCTCGCATTCAACAAGTCATCGGCCGTGAAGCCGATCGCTACTGGGGTGCCGACCGAGTTGGTGCGCGGCGACGTGTTCTTCTGGCAGTCTCTGCAGGCGGCGGTGATACTGGTGGCGTTGCCCATCGCCTTGCTCTTCAACGCCTTCCTCGACCGGTTCATCGCCGGGTTCACCATGGGCGCGGTCAAAGGCTGAGCGCGTTGGACACACGCCGGACCAAAGCATCTAGGGGTCTCCTCGCGTCTTGGCGGGACGAACCCGGGATGAGACCGCTGCGGCCAGGTTCGAATCGCATCGGACGAGCCGGCCCCGCGATCGAACAGTGATGCCGAGGTCGGGCTGTGCTGTACGTGCCGTGTCCGGTGCAGGACCAGTTCTCTCGCCTGCTTGGTTTCTGCCCATCTGGACGATCAAGGGAGGACACTGACGTGGACGAAGTTGCCCAGCTCACAGGGGTATGGACGTACTCTTGTGGGCCCTGATCACTCATCCGGCATCGTTCTGACTTTCGGTGGCCTGGGAGTCAGTCGGATAGGTGTTGTCACCGGGTGAATACTGACCCCCTTTGACCGCCTGAATTTTGACCCCCTCCTGGTCGGGTCCACCACTGATAGTGCCGGACGTTCGATCCTGGTCCGGTTTCCCGGCCAGGAGGATTGGAGATTGTTGGACGTGGAAGATTGAGTCAGCCGCCGCCCGACGGACGATCAGCATCCCAACGGAACTGGCCAACGAGCTCAGCGCCCTCATGAAGTCGCTGCAGCGCACAGGCCATCCCGTGCCCAGCCTCGCTCTTTCGGATACCTGGGCTCGGTTCATCTCACCTTGGTGGTCCAGACCCAATAGTGAGTCATTGGAGCCTCACGTTCCCTGTGATGGCTGGTCTGCCCTGATGCCGAGAGATGCCGAGCGTGTTTCTCGAGGTCAAGATGCCCAACGGCTTCCCTTCAGGTACTGCTTGCCTGCCGCCTGCAGTACCAGGCCACCCACAGGGCCGGGAGGGTGAATAGGTCAGTGAGGTCCTGGGTGAGGTGAACTGGTTGAGGTTGGGCGGCGTCAAAGAGGCTACGAAGCGGATATTGGACGAGTCCGAGTCCGTTCCGGTACAGCTCGCCTACCGGCGGAAGCGTCTGGAGGGCGATGAAGCCGGTGGCGACGAAGACGATAAGGAGGATGAACCAGCTTTGGGATAGAGGGCGGCGGGTGATGAGTTCGATAGTCCCGGCTGCCAGGAGAGGTACCAGAACCAGTCCGGCTACGTCGGAGAGCTTGCCGGTGAAGGCGCCTGGTGCGATTTGTTTGAGGAGATGGTCGTTGATGACCAGGATGGCGAGCGCGGTCAGAGTTCCCGGATGGAGAAGTGTTGCCGCTCCCAGGCTGGAGGAGTCAGCGCTCATGGGGTCTCCAGGATGACGCTGAGCGGGAGGTCGACAGGTGTGTCGGGATGGACGACGACAGCTTGGATCTCTACTTCAATATGGGCAGTGGCGTCGGAAGCGGTGTCCCGATAGGGACTGATGACGGCACGGAGAGGCAGGCGTGCCTCACATTCGTCGTTGACGCAGAGAGCTGGCATCGACAGGGCTGCAAATGATGGTCGGTCTCGGGTCAGGAATGCGAGCCGCCCGAGAGAAGTCTCGATGTTGAGGCTGCCGTGCTCACCGAGACCTTCGCCGGTCATCTCTCCCGACCCCGTGAACTGGACGACCGGTGGCAGTTCCCCTTCGAACTGATTGGGGAAGGTTGCCACCACCTCCCTGACGACATCGACGCCGAGCACCAGGTCGGCGACCAGTGGTACCGCCGATGGTGATGATATGGCAACCTCGATTGGCTCGTGGTCCACAGTGATGCCCAGCGCGGGATCGGCGGCGACGACAAGGAGTGCGGTGAGGCTCGGCCTCGAGAAGGTCAAAGCGTCCTCCGCGGCTGCGTAGACGTCTACCACACAGGCCTGATCTCCGCAGAGTGATGGATCGAACGGGACCGCGGCACCACCGGAGACGACGGTTGTATTGCCGTCGATACGTAGGAGCATCACGGTCGGCGGCTCGTTGGGACGATACGGGGCGAGAAACCAAACCGCCTCGTTGGGGATCTCCCGGTCGGTGGTGATGGTGGCTCGGCTGCCCCCGATCGGAGTTTGGCCGGTAATCGAGATCCCGAGGCGCTCCACCCAGGTAGGCCCCGTGTCTGCTGGGGCGGTGGCCTCGAAGGTGAGCTCGGCGTCTGGGGGCGGATCACCGGTGTCGAAGCCGGCTCCGGCTCTTAGCTCCCAGAAAAGGAACAACTCGGCGTCCTCACCTCCGGCGGGGAGTTCGACCACCGCCGTACCTCCTTCGGCACACTCCCGTCCGCAGGTGACCCGACCGATCATCTCCAAACGCGATTCGAGATTCCCCACGGGAGTTTCGAACACCACCCGGGGTCCTAGCGTGACCACCTCGTGTGGGGCTGACCGCCAGGCGGGCAAGAGGCGTAGCGTCACTCCAAACTCTCCTTCTTCCAGCACGGTCGGCGTGACGTCGACTTCGAAGTCGATCCGTAGCTGGGGATGGTCGGCGTCGAGACGGGCAACCCCGGTTACCGGGTCCGCTGAGATTGTCGAAGAAGGGGGTGACGTGGCGACGAGAGACACCCATCCGACAGCAACAACTAACCAGGCGGCAAGTCGACGCGGAGATCGTCGCATCGTGGCGATCTGTCGATTCATGGCTGACAGCTTTCGATTCAATCTCGAAGTGAGGGGCCCACGTCGGATCATGTGGCACCACCCTCCTTCTTCATTACCAGCCGGCTCAGCGTGTGTCACTTGCATCGGAACATAGGGAAGATCACGGTCTTGCGGTCGCGGACGACACCGCCAACCTGGGTGACCGCGCTGGAAGTTGCCTCCGCTCGGTCAGTTTGGGAGCTCGTTCAAAACGGCTTGAACCCTTCGAATCCTGGTTCGACCGGAGGGTCAGGCAACCTGAACGCGCGGAGTCGGGTTGGCGGGCTGATCGATTCCGGTTGCCACCCTGTGTTGATCTGGAAGTAGTGCACCGCGGTGGCAACAGATGGCCACTGGCAGTCGTCGAGGACGATCAAGCCACCGGGCGAGACCAGCTCACGGAGAAAGTAGAGGTCGACAAAGACGTTGTGGAAGGTGTGGCTTCCATCCACGAACGCGGCGTCTGCAACGAAGCCTTCCACCACCAGGCGTGGCAGCACCAGTTGGGATCGGTCGGACACCAGTTCATTGAGGCTGCCAAGTCCAGCCTCGCTGATGGCCTCCGATCCTGCGTTCCCGAAAGCCTGCTGATGTGGATCGATGATCACGTGCTTGGCGTTCGGCAATCCGAGGGAGACGAGTGCTTCGCCGATCGCCAGCGCTGAGTTTCCGTAGGCAAGGCCGACCTCGATGACGACGCGAGCCCGTTCAGCAATGAGAAGATCGCGAAGGACATCACAGTCCCCATCCGGAAGCGAGACCCGCGCGAAGTCGCCTTCCTCTCTGGAGTATCTCGGACCTGACTCCGCCAGCTTGCGCCGTACACGGCGCACTGTGGCGAGCAGCTCTCCGTCACTTGGCACAACCGAATGATCGCAGGCATCCGGATCGTTCGTCCACGTCCGTTGCGAATACGGTAAGTCGCAAATGAGTCTCGACCCTGAGTTTCGCCGCCGTCTACAGAGGGCTGGAGTGGACCCCGACGACTTCGGAGATCCGGGGAGTGCCTGGGATCGCCTCCACCAGCACTATGGGCGGCGTGCCACGCTGATTGATCGGTACGCGCTGGAGGCGACTCATCGGGGAGTGACGGCCCATGAGCTGGATCCAGAGCTGCGCGCGCGACTCACGGTGGAGGTGCTGCGCGCCCACGACCCTCAGTGGAGACTTGTCACGGGATCCGGGCGGATCAGTCGTGACCCGGTCGAGGTGGTTGCCTATGACGCGTCCTGGCCCGCCCGGTTCGACCAGTGGCGGACCCGATTGCGGCAGAGCCTGGGACCTGTGGCACGTCGCGTTGAGCACATCGGTTCGACGGCTGTGCAGGGCTTGGATGCGAAACCCGTGGTCGATGTCCAGGTGAGCGTGCTGGATCCGGAGAACGAAGACTTGTATGTGGCTGCGATCGAGGAGTTGGGGGTGTCGCTGCGGTCGCGGGAGGGAGAAGGTCACCGCTATTTCCGACCTGCCGGAACGAGGGAGAGGACCGTGCAGATCCACGTGTGCCAGATCGGAAGCCACTGGGAGCGAACCCACCTCCTCTTCCGCGATTACCTCCGAGCTGATTCGGCCGTCCGCGAGGCATACGCCAGTCTGAAGCGAGAACTCACCTTGCTCTATCGAAATGACCGCATCGCCTACGCCGAGGGGAAGACCGGTTTCATCCTCGACGCATTAGAGGAGGCCAGCACCTGGGCGACACGGACAGGATGGCAGCTTCCCCCCGAAACGCCCGAACAAGTCAAGTGAGAAGGGGTATCCCCCCTGCTCACCTTGGCGCATGTCGCTGAGCTCATGCAGTGCACCATCTGGGAGGTGCGCGACCAGGTCCACCGCGGCGAGCTGCCTGCGGTCCGTTGGGGTCAGCAGTTCCGCTTCTTCCGCGAGGAGGTTCTGGCCGTGCTGCTCAATCGACCAGCCGGACCCGACGCCGAGGCCGAATGACATGACCGAGGAGAGCCCCGAGATCACCTACGAAAGGTGGTACCCGGACGTGCCACCGGTCATGGACAGTCAGGAGCTCGCCGACATCCTGTCGGCCGCAGACCAGGTGATTCGGATCTGGGCACGTGAGGGAGTCATCCCCTCACATCGGGCTCCTGGAGCCCGCAAGTTCAAGTTCCTCCGTCACGAGATCTTCGAGTGGCTAGTGAAGAACAGGTACCAGCCCGGCGAGGACGAAGTTGGGTAGATCCCCTTTGATCATCAGTAGACGCGCGATCGGATCACGACTGCCCGATCACTTGGAAAACTCGTGGGCTCCAGAAGCGGCGGCCGTATGCGGCCTCATCCAGGGACTCAAGGAATCCCTCGTCTACCAGACGTTTCACCGCGTTCCTGGCGGCTTGGTTGGAGATCCCGTATCGACGCTCCACATCCGCAACCGTGACGACCGGGAACTCGATGATCCCATCAATGACGTCGACTGCCAGGCGACCGCGTGGTAGGCGCTCCCGCACACCTTCGCTCATCTCTTCCTGAAGAGCCAACAGCCGATCAATCCGGCCTCGCGATCGCTCCGACTCGAGGTGCACAGCCTCAACGAAGAACTCGATCCAGGGCTCCCACTCCCCGGTCACGCTCAGCTTCAGGAGGTGGTCCGGGTAGTCGTCCTTCTGCTCCTCAAGCCATGGAGAGATCGACAGGACCGGGAGGCTGAGAACACGTTCACGCATCAGCTGCAGCACGGCTGCCAGTCGACCCAGACGTCCGTTCCCGTCGTGATATGGATGAATCGTCTCGAATTGGTAGTGGGCCATCGCCACGCGGACCAGTGTTTGAAGATCGTTGGGATCCTTGTCGTCTCTTACCCAATCGAACCATTGGTCATAGGCTGCATCCAATTGGTCGCCGGGTGGCGATGGGACAAACCTCGCCTCGGTGATCGGCCGATCCTTGGGGCCGATGAACACTTGAGAAGTGCGAACATCACCTGCTTGCGGACCGTCCGAGTCGGTTGCTTTCACCAGTTCCCTTTGGAGTGTCGACAGGAGGTCTTTTGTAAGCGGCGAGTCGACTATCGACACGTACGCCAGCTCCGCCGTCCAGACGTAGTTGAGAACCTCCCTCACACGGCTTGGCAACTCCTCGATGTCTGGTTCCCCTGGGCTCGTCTCCGCCGCGAACACCTCTGTCAGGTTGGCGTAAGTGCCCTCGAGCGCCGAAGTCCCGACAGCTTCAAGTCGGGTGGCAATCCTCGTCACCAGCTTGGGGTTTTGCGTATCCCGGTCGCCACCATCTTGGGCCAGCTAGCGGCCGGCAGAAGTGAAGGCGAGATCCTCGCGGACTTTCCCGATCTCGAGCCCGAGGACATCCCAGCGGCACTGGAATACGCCGCCCCTGCCGTACAGGAGCGCGAACTCCCCCTCACCCGTCAGGCGTGAGATTCCTGATGGATGCCAATCTGTCACCACGACCTCCGCAGAACCAACGCCACCGCGATGGTCGCCGAAGGAGTCGACGTCAAGACAGCACAAGCCAGACTCGGACACTCCGACCCGAGACTCACCTTGGCCATCTACGCGCAGGCAACGACTGAAGGCGACCGCTCTGCTCCTGAAAAGCTCGGTGCCCGATTGATGAACTCGCCGGACCGGACAGAGGACGCATTCTCGAGTTAATCACCTAGCGGTTGAGACCGAACGCTCGACAACGAACGGTGGAGCAACTGTGACTGACACGGGCGATCCTGGTTCAGATTTGGTGATCTGAGTCGTTTCGTACTGGCGCGGTGTATGGCCGGTCGGTCTCGCCGTTCGGCGACCATGCTTGTTGGTCATTCGCACACCCCCTCGGTGACCCTGGCTTGGGCCTCGCGTTGCTCCTCGGTCCACCACGTCTTGATGTGGGCGAGGATGTCTAGGACGTCCTCCTCGGAGAGCCGGTCGCCGAAAGCCGGCATGGTGGTGCCGGTTGCACCGAACGAAGGCTTACCCTCCAGGGTCCAACGGATCAGATCACAGTCCCCGTGATGCCAGGTGTGCCCTTGCGCGTTGTGTGGAGGAGGGAAGTCGGTGGCACTACCCCCGGTGGGGCCCCCGTGGCAGCTCTGGCATTGTTGGCGATATAGGTCCGCTCCCCGGTTTGGGTCGACTTCGAGGGTCTCAGCGGAGTTCTCTGGCGCACAAGCCATCACCATCAGGAGGAAGCCGAGCAGTCCGGCGACCCTCATTGCCCTGCCCAGGCCTGCAGGTGTTTGGTCTCGAGCTCGAAGAGACCAGGGGTACGAGAGGGTGGTCACCTGGCTGTCGACTTCATGTTGGATTTGGTCGGGGACGGGTGAGTCACCGCGACGAGAACTCGTGATCGCAGCGATCTCCAAGGGGTCTTTCTCGGTCACGACATCATCCCGCCGGGTTGTTGACAAGCAGGTCGACGTTGAGTTGCTGGCGGATGGTGAGCAGAAGAATCAGCACGGTTGAGATGATCCAGAGCCAGGGACGCCTGCGGATATGTAGGTTGAGCCAGCGGCCGGTGATCCGGCTGTAGGTGATCCGTACGCTCAGCCCGACCATGGTGGGGATGACGAGGAGTGAGGCGGGGTTGAAATGCCAGGCGCGTACGAGGTCACCCCGTGCTGCCCACATCACCCCGCGGGTCATCCCACAGGTGGGTCCCATGATGCCCAGGTAGTGGAGCGGGCCGTGGATGTCGACGGGAGGCAACCCGACAATGGCCAGCAGGACAACGAGGGGGATTCCGACGAGGGCAAGGCGGGTGGTGGTGGGGTGCCGGTCGTGTCCCTCCCAGCGCAGGGCAACCGGTGACGATCGGTTGGGAGTCTGAGATTGGTACGGCATCTCCTATTCCGCATCGTACAAAACGTCAGGTACTTCCCGCCGAGACTCGGAGAAGGGGTCTACCTGTCTGTTGCTGATAGGAGAGTTTCCACGGCGGCCTCGAGCTCGGCCTCGGAGGCGACGTTGTCGAAACGCTGCATGATGATCCCGTCCTCATCGACAACGAACACCCACGGCTCGCCGCCTTGTGTCTCGGGGGTGGGTGCGATCCACTCGGCGGCTGCCGGGTTGAGCTGGTTGGCCGCAAAGTCCTGCCACACCTCGATGTGGATGAACTCCATCCGATCTCCGTGCCGGCCGGCGAGCTCCTGGACGCTGTCGGTTATCGGTCCGCAGAACCGGCTGACACAGAATGTCGGCGTAGACACCACGATCATGATTGGACGTCCTGTGGCGAGGGCGTCGGCGACGGTGATGTCGTGAAGCTCCGGGTCGGGCACGGGAGTGTCCTCATCAGCGCGGGAGTCGATGGCTTTTGGATCTGCGTTGGGATCACCGGCCAAGGGCTGGCGCGTTCGCGGAGCCGGGTCGCCGATGGCTGGGATGTCGGGCCGCCACGGTTATGAATACAGGAATCACTCTTCGATCCGGAACAGCCTTCGCAGCTGTGCTACGTCGGCCTTGCTCATCTCGGAGATGAAGTGGCTGAGCGCAGCGGAACGATTATCGGCCACGGCCAACATTTCCCCCATCCGCCGTGCAGTCCACTCCTCGCGTGTGTGCACGGGGTGGTAGGCGTAAGCCCGGCCGTCTTTTTGACGATCCAGCAACCCTTTCTTCCACAGTTTCACCAGGATGGTCATCACCGTCGTATAGGCGAGCTGCCGCTCACCGGAAAGGTCATCGAGAACCTCGCGAGTTGTGAGCCAACCACCCTGATCCCATACAACCTGCATCACCCGAGCCTCGAGTTCCCCGAGACGGGGCGTCTCCGAACGGCCGGGTGGCTCGGACGACCTCGGCGATTTAGCCGGCATGATCACGAGGCTACCAAGGTCGTCGTCCGTCACCGGCCCGATCAATTACGACGTTGCATCGTTGCGTGACGATTGAGCTGTCGCACACTCAGCGCCCACATGAAGTCGATGGGACTGACCGGAGCCGACCCCGAGGAGCTGCTGTTCCCCAACAACGAAGGCAGACCGCTCGACTACTCCAACTGGCGCCGCCGAGTCTGGGAGCCGGCGGTCAAGACCCGCGGCCTGCAAGGTCTCAACTTCCACGACCTCCGCAGAACTAACGCCACCGCCATGGTCGCCGAGGGAGTCGACGTCAAGACAGCACAGGCCAGACTCGGACACTCCGACCCTCGCCTCACACTGGCCATCTACGCGCAAGCAACGACCGAGGGCGACCGCTCAGCAGCGAAGAAACTCGGAGCCCGACTGATGGGATCTCTCAAGGATGACGCCGCTTCCTCGAGTTCATAGTCCACGTAGCGAATCAGACCACGCTTCGTCTACGCACAGTGCTTCCTTGGCAACCACACAGAAGCGCGACGTGAGGAGGTGGGGGTAATCGGGAGCGGGCCTCACTTCACAACACCGTTGGTCGATCGCAATCCTTGGCCTTCTGAGCCCACTTCGCCTGGAGAGTCCGTTACGCCACGTTCTCACCGCTCTTCGATGAGTTCCACCACAATGTGGGTGGTCCCGCTAGACACGACAACCCCGTCGTCATGTTCGTCGGTGCTTTCTAGTTCTGCACGGACGATGATTCCAGCGGTGGGATCGAACCAGACAGTCACCTCGGCGGTCTCTGTACCAAACCCTGTGTCGTTTGCAGTTCCTGCGGCCGGGGTCTGGTAAATGCTGCTGATGACCATCGTGTCCCGGCCGACGATCGTTTCCTTCTCGACCACCGTGTGCTCCGCCGTGAATCGTGGTCCGTCTTCCCAGAATGCAGATCGGGGACCGCTGGTAGCCCAGGAGTCACCCACATCTAGTGGGTGCTCCGGGAATGGTGGGCCGAATCCGAAGGGCAGTCCGCCATACAGATTGGATCCTGGCAGCGGCTCGGGGAGCACGAGAGCCGGGAACCCCGTATCGGAGTCCGGAGAGAGCGTCCGCACGAATCCCCCGGTTGAATCGACGATGACCCGGTATTCGGGAATGTCTCGAAATAGGTCGTCGGCACAAAGGGGGTGCCCACAATCGATGTTGAGGTCGGAGACGTTCGCGTGCACGGCGACGGTTTTCATTCCCGCCTGTGGGCCTTCCTCAACCGTATATGTGAGGGTCCCTTCCGCTGCGGTCGACACGTCGGGACCGGGCCCGATCGAACCCTCGCCTGTTGATTCCGCGTGGTGGGTTTCGAGATAGGAGATGTCGTACGTGTAGGTGCCGTCAGAGAATGAGTAGGCGAGCACGGTCGAAGTGAGAAACCTGGGGGACAATACGATGATCAGCATCACGGCTGCAGCCACCGCAGCGACTGAGGCGACCGGAACCCGCCAACGCCGTTTCCGAGTTCTACGGCGATCACCAATGTCAGTCTCCTCCCCAAGGAGGAGTTCGAGCTCATCCCAGAATCCGGGTTGGTGCTCAGGGACGTCGAGGTCTCTGAGGATTGTCTTCAAATTTCTCTCGTAACTCACTTGTGGCTCCCTTCTGTAGTTAGGGCTCGATACATGGCCTGCCGGGCTCGGTGCAGGCGCGAAGCCACTGTTCCCTCGGCCACGCCCAATACCTCGCCTGCGGCCTGGTAGTCGAATCCCTGTCCGTCAACCAGAACCAAGACCGCTCGGTAGCCGGGAGACAGGTGCGAAAGCGCCCTATCCACGAGCACCCGGTCAGTTACCCCTTCACTCGGATCGGGCCCAACGTCTCCATGGCTCTCGTCATCGAACTCGACCCACTCCCGCTTCCCCACAGTGCGAAGCTCGTCCAGACAGGCGTTGTACGTGATTCGATATAGCCAGGTACCGAGACCAGCGTTCATGTGGAATCCGGGAAGGGCCCGGAACGCTTTCAAGTAAGCCTCCTGAAGCGCATCGTCCATGCGGTCTCGGTCTCGCAGAAGTCGGAAGGCAAGGGCACGCAGGCCCGCATCGAACTGCAACACGATCTCCCTAAACGCAGTCGGATCGCCACCAATCGCCGCCTCTACGAGATCCGCCTCGAGGCTCGGGCCGCGTGCCTGCTCATGAGCGGTCATCTGTGGGTTTAGACGTAGCCACGGCCAGAAAACTTCCATCGATTCGAATTCCTAGCTGGCCCGGGCGAATCATTCCAGATTCTGTCCGCCTCACTTGAAGGCTTGTCAGCTGCGAACCAGCGCATCGCGCGCGCCCACTACGAGCATCATCTGTCGATGTCACAGCGCATAGCCGGCAATCCCGTGGTCGTGCCTGTGAGACATGACTGCGGTAGGAACTTTGCCCGAGGATGCTCACCGACTAGCGGTCCAGGGGACTCTCCTTCGGCAACCTGCCAGATTTTGGACGCGGGATAAAACGACCGAGGTGCTGGTCGGAGACCTGACTGCAAGCCTCTGACCAGCACCTTTGTGGTCGGGACGGCCGGATTTGAACCGGCGA
>CAZTXD010000112.1:0-12623 GCA_964617995.1 uncultured Acidimicrobiaceae bacterium | reverse complement strand
CCTCGCGGGTGGTGGGCCTTCCCCGGCCGATTACCTTCTGGCGCTGGGTGGTCTTCCCGGCCCGGTGGGGCCCGACGACGTCGAGGACGTCGCCGTCGTCGACCGCGAACGTAACCCCGTCGACTGCCGGGAGCCCTCCGTAGTGCTTGGCGAGGCCGTCGACCCGGAGCATTGTCATGTCGTCGATGCTACGGCTGATATGGCTCGAGCGGTTCGGAAACGATCAGTCGCTCCGGATACCAATCTCCCGCGTCGTTGACCCCTTCCGGTGCCGGACCCGGTCCGATCACGTCGAAGGCGATCTGGGCATTGGACAGCTCGCCCCACTCGGTCCAGGCCATCTGGAAGGAGTAGCCGGGCAGGTCGTAGGTCTGGCCGTGCAGGTACTCGGCTACGGCCGCAGGGTCGTCACCGATCGCACCCACCGCGTCGGCCACCATCGTCACGATGCCGTACCCGGCCACGGCGTCGTCCTCTAAGAAGACGTTGTCGGAGAACTCCAGGTAGCGACGCGCCAGTTCCTGGTAGTCGTCGCTGGTCACGTCGGCGCAACCGAAGTCGGCGTAGCGGTTGATGGCGGCTTCGGCGACGCCTCCCACCACCAGCGAACGCGGGGTGTAGGCCCCGGTGATCGGCACGTCGTAGAGGTCCTCGGACTGGACGGTGATGGGCCCGGCACCGGGGGGATGGCCGGTCGCCACGATCATCTCCGGATCGAGGTCGTCGAATGCCCGCAGATACGTGGTGAAGTCGGTCTCCCCGACGGGAGCCACCTCGATCTGGAGCTCGATCCCCTCGGCGGCGGCGAAGGTGTCCTGCATGGCGGAGTTGATCGCCTGTCCCCAGGCGTAGTCGGCGATGATGGCCCCGACCCTGGTCAAGCCCTCACTCTGGACGTACTGGAGGATCGGCCCCGCCACCATCGGCGCGGAGGGAAGGCAGGTTCGGAACGTGTACCGGCTGTCGGCGCTGAGGATCGCCTCCGAGCCCGCCTTGACGAGGAACAGGGGAACCTCCAGCTCCTCGGCCAGGAGGGCGGTCTGCAGACCGACGTCACTGGATATGACCCCTCCCGCCGCCACCACGCCGTCCTGCTCGATGAGGCGCTCGAAGGCGCTGGCGCCTTCCTCGGCGTTGGACTGGGTGTCGGCCACCACCAGCTCGAGCATCCGCCCGTCGACACCGCCTTCGGCGTTGATCTCGTCGACGGCGAGCTGCATCCCGTCTCGCACCTGGACGCCCCACGGGGCGAAGTTGCCGGTCAGTGGGGTCAGGGCCCCGATGCGGATGGGCTCACCGTCGGCGGGAGGCTCGGTCGTGTCGGGGGCCTCGGTCTCCGGCGGCGCCTCGGTCGTGTCCGGCGCCGTCTCTTCGGTGGTGTCGTCGGGAGTCGGGGCCTCGGTGGTGGGGGCAGGTTCGTCTGAGGCGCACGCCGCCACGACGAGGGCGAGCACCGCCAGCAGGCTCATCAGCCTGAGCTTCGTGTGTCTGATCATTGTCTCCTCCGATCGGGGCCGGCTGAGCTGAATCACCCCTCCGGCTGCGGCGAGCATACCAGTGACTGACCGGTCAGTCATGGGGAGCGGGAGATTTCAGCAGCCCGTCCACGAACCCCACCGTGGCGTCGATCACCTGCTCCGGCCGGTCGAGGTGAGGTGAGTGGCCGCAACCTTCCATCAACACCTGTTGGACGGGTCCGGCGACACCTCTGGTGATGGCGTCGAGCTGTGCCGAGGTGCCGTACTCGTCGTCGGAGCCCTGCACAACCAGGAGCGGGCAGCGGATGCCGCCGAGTAGTCCTTCGATGTTCCAATCCCGGAACCGGGGGCTCCTCCAGATGTCGTACCACCCGTAGAAGGTGGCCGAGGGATCGTGGTGATACCTGGCCATCTTCTCATCGAGGCCGCCCGCCACGAAGGCCTGCCGGGCGGCCTCGGCTCCGGCGAGTGATTCCGCTTCGACGAAGACATGGGGGGCGAGAGCGACGACCCCCAGGGGATCAGCGCCGGCGGCGGCAATGAGAGCGATGGAGGCGCCGTCGGAGTGGCCGACGAGGATGTAGGGGCCCACTCCCAGCTTCTCCCTGATCGCCGGCAGCACGGCCCGGGCTTCCTCGTGCATGAACTCGGGGGAGCGCGGCCCGGTGAGGGGGTCGGACCAGCCGTGACCGTGGCGCGAGTAGATGAGGGCGCGGCATCTCGTGGCGGCGCCCACCCGTTCGGGGAAATCGCGCCACAGCTCGACGCTGCCGAGGCCTTCGTGCAGGAATATCAGCCAGGGAAGCGCTTCGTCACCGTCGATCACCCGGTAGTCGAGTCGCACGCCGACGATCTCGAGATGTGGCATCGGGGCTCCCGGCAAGGGTGACGAGGACGGTGGTAAGGTCCGAGAGTACCTGACCGGCTGGTCAGGGCCGACACCGGGAGGTCCAAACAGGATGGAGGATCACACCAACGCCAGCACGCTCCTGGATTCCAATCTGGAGCGAGGGTTGGGCGACGAGGTGGCTGTGATAACCGACCCAGGGGAACGCCTCACCTTTGGGGATCTCTTCCGGGCTGCCTGCCGTGTCGCCTCCAACCTGGCGTCCCTCGGAGTGGGGCGCGAAGATCGTGTGCTGCTGGTCCTCGACGACACCCCGGCGTTCCCGGCGGCATTCCTGGGTGCCATGCGCATCGGCGCGGTTCCCATCCCGGTCAACTTCCTCGCCCGGGCCGACGACTTCGCCTACTTCCTCGACGACTCCTACGCCACGGTGGCGATCGTGGACGAGCCGTTCCTCGAGAAGGTCGCTCCGACAGTGGCCGAACGCCCCGACGTTCGCCTGGTGGTCTCGGGTCGGGCTGGGGGCGGGGAGCCGTCGGTGGACGAATGGATGGCCGACGGAGACGACGAGATCGACCCGGTGGCGACCCACTCCGAGGACATGGCCTTCTGGCTCTACAGCTCCGGATCGACCGGACGTCCCAAAGGGGTGGTCCACACCCATGCCGATCTGATCTTCACGTGCCAGACGTATGCCCGCGACATCCTCCAGACCACCCCCGAGGACGTCCATTTCTCCACCACCAAGATGTTCCACGCCTACGGGCTCGGCAACAGCCTCAGCTTTCCTCTCTGGTCCGGTGCCAAAACCGTGTACCTGACGGGACGGCCCACTCCCGATCGGGCCCTGGCGAAGATAGGGGAGCACAGTCCGACGCTCCTGTTCTCGGTCCCGACCCTCTACAACCTGATGCTGGCCGATCCGTCCTTCCCCGAGACCGACTTCTCGTCGGTCAGGCTGGGGATCTCCGCCGCCGAGCCCCTGCCGCCTGAAGTGTGGCGCCGATTCCACTCCGCTACCGGCGTCGAGATCCTCGACGGGATCGGATCCACCGAGATGCTCCACATCTACTGCTCCAATCGTCGGGGAGAGGTGCGACCGGGCACGTCGGGGGTGCCGGTTGCGGGATACGACCTGGAGATACGCGACGAGGACGGCACCCCGCTCGGTCCCGGTGAGTCGGGCGAGCTGATGGTGAGAGGGGGCAGCGCCCTCTCGTTCTACTGGCATCAGCTGCACAAAACCCGGGCCAGCATGCGCGGCGAGTGGTTCGCGTCGGGTGACCGCTACCACATGGATGCCGACGGCTACTACACGTACGAGGGACGGGTAGACGACATGATGAAGGTGGGAGGGCTCTGGGTCAGCCCCATCGAGATCGAGAACCGCCTCATGGAGCACGAAGAGGTCGTGGAGGCGGCCGTGGTGGGGGTGGACGTCGACGGGCTGATGCGGATCAAGGCCTACGTCATCCCCCGCGGGGAGACCGGCGAGGCGCTGGAGGCCCGTCTCCAGACGTGGTGCAAGGAAGGGTTGCAGAGGCACCAGTACCCCCACATCGTCGAGTACGTCGACGACTTCCCGCGTACGGCCACCGGCAAGATCCAGCGCTTCAAGCTGCGCCACGGCGCCCCCGAGATCGACGCCTCCGGGTGAGCGGCGGGAGGTCCCTACTTGGGGAGCTCTCCCGTCACGGCGGCCGCCGACTGAGGGTCGTGCCAACCCATTCTCGTCCGTATGGCACGGCGACGCCGGGCGCCTTCCTCGCCTGAGAACAGGCGCACCAGTACCGCACCGATCACGATCCCGGCCAGGAGGCCCATGATCGTCCGCCGGCGTGAACGGCGGGCCGTGACCAGGTTGAGCCGTTCGAGAGCAGCCTCGGGCAGATGGTCCAGCCTGTTGCTCATCTGCTCTCCCACCCGTTCGGTGAGCTGGCGCGACTCGGCGCCGATCCGATCGATCAGGTCGTCGGCGGACCCGCGCACTCTCTCGGCGACCGGGACGGCCACGTTGGCGACGAAATCCGAAGCGGTGTTTTCGAGTGTCTGTCGGATGCTCATGCTCCTCCGGAGGCTCCTTTCCATGTTGTTCCCATTCCGAGCCTATCCAAACCCATCAAAACGCGGAGCCCTGACTGATCCGGGGTTGCCGCCAGTGAGCTGCGGTTGATCGGCCCGGTGACAGCAGGCGGGTCGAAGTCGACGAAGAACCGCTGCGAGCTGGTGGCGGTGTGAACCGTGGGCCACAGACCACCCATAGAGGGGTGTGGAACCCAGGGTTGTTCCCCGGGACGACTCCGTAACCAACAGTGGGCTCCACGCCACCCATAGCGGGGTATGGAGCCCAGGGTTCGCCTCGGGGCTTTCGCCGACCCGAGCCAACCGAAGCCGCGGCCCACGGGGAGGACCAGGTGACGCCTGCCCCGGTCCCTTCCCCACCGATACGACAGGAGAGCCATCAAAAAGCGGAGTAGCCGCCGTCGATGATGAGTTCCGCTCCGGTCATGAACGAGGAGGCGCTCGAGGCCAGGTACACGGCGGCGCCCTCGAAGTCCTCGGCGGTACCCCAGCGGCGCATCGGCACCCGCGTCTGGAGAGCGGCCTCGAAGCGTTCATGGCCCTGGAGATCGTCTGTCATCTCGGTGGCGATCCACCCGGGGGCGATGACGTTGACCCGGATGCGATGCCGGGCCAGACGCACCGCCAGGGCACGGGCCATGGCCGTCACCGCCCCCTTCGAGGCCGAGTAGTGAGGGGCCGTGGGGAGGCCATGATGGGCGGCGATGGAAGATGTGAAGACGATCGACCCGGCGGCGTCACGGGCGATCAGGTGCCTGGCCACCTCCCGGGCGACGAGGAAGACACCGCCCACGTTCACATCGAGCAGGGACTCGAGCTCCTTCAGCTCCATCTCGGGAAACGACACTCCCCAGCTCGCCCCGGCGTTGGCGAACAAGGATTCGACCCGGCCGAACCTGTCGACGGTGGCGTCGAGAGCCTCTATCACCGAGGTCTCCGAGGTGACGTCGCAGGCCACTGCCTCGGCTTCGCCTGCTCCCAGCGAGCGGAGTTGGGCAACGGCCCGCTCGGCGGCATCGAGGTCCCGTCCCCACACGCATACGGAGGCGCCGGCCTTGGACAATCCCCGGGCCAGCCCCAACCCGATCCCGCGGTTTCCTCCGGTCACCACGCTCGTGTGCCCGGTGAGGTCGAAGAGATGCATGGGCCCAGCGTAGAGGCGCGCCGGTGCCCCCGATCGAGTGTCTGCGGTGATACCGGGTTTCATCCTCCGCCTGCGGTGGTTCAAGCCCGAGCCGGACCCGGCGCCTCCTATCGATCAGGCGGCAGACGCCGCTGTCAGTGCCAGGGTGACCCCGGTCCACAACTCGAGTCGGGCCGTCTGACCGAGGACGGGGATCAGGGCCGCTCCCTCTGCCCCGGCGGCCATCGCCCGGTTCGGCCCGATGGCGAGCGGAGCGAGAAGCGCGGCGAAGGCAGTGGGTAGTGGCGTCCAGCCGGCGGCCGCTGCGACGGCCACCAGCGCGAACGCCCCGTAGGTGAGGACGGCGTAGAGGCGGGCGGTGGCGGCTCGTCCCAGGATCACCGCCAGCGTTCGCTTTCCGACTCGGGCGTCGGTGTCGATGTCGCGACGATTGTTGGCGACGAGGATGGCGGCGGCCAGCATCCCCATCGGCAACGAGAGGACCCACGCCGGGGCCGGTGCCGACATGTCGTGCACGTACCGGCTTCCCACGGTGGCGACCAGACCGAAGAAGACGAACACGGACACCTCACCCAGCCCCCGGTATCCGTAGGGCCGGGGTCCGCCCACGTAGGCCAGCATCGCCAATATGGACGCCACTCCGATGGCCACCACCACCCACCCGGCGATCACCGCCAGCCAGATGCCGCACATCCCCGCCACCGCCACCGCGGCGGCGCTGGCCGACCACATCCTGGCGGAGGTCACCACTCCCGACGCCACCAGGCGGCGCGGTCCCACCCGGTCGACGGTGTCGGCTCCCCGGGCGGCATCGGAGGCGTCGTTGGCGTAGTTGGCCGCCACCTGAATCGCCAGCGCGCCCACCAGGGCGGCCGCGAACGCGTCGAATCGGAACACCCCGTCGCCGGCAGCCAGCCCGCTTCCCACCAGCACCGGAGCGGCCGCCGCCGGTAGCGTCCGTGGCCGGGCCGCTTCCACCCACGGCGTCACCGGGTGACCTCCCGTTTCCCGCTCCCGTCTTCCGCGTCCGGTTTCGGTCTCCACCCGAGCTCTGGCTCCCGGCTCAGTACATCCACGGGAACCGGTCGTAGCTCGGCTGTCGCTTCTCCAGGAAGGCGTCGCGTCCCTCCCGGGCCTCGTCGGTCATGTAGCCGAGGCGGGTGGCCTCCCCGGCGAAGACCTGCTGGCCCACCAGTCCGTCGTCGACCAGGTTGAAGGCGAACTTCAGCATCCGCTGGGCGGTGGGGGACTTGGCGGTTATCTCGGCGGCCCATTGGAGGGCCGTCGGCTCCAGGTCGTGGTGGGGCACCACGCAGTTGACCATCCCCATGGCGGCTGCCTCTTCGGCCGTGTACGTCCTTCCCAGGAAGAAGATCTCCCGGGCCCTCTTCTGTCCCACCATCCTGGCCAGGTAGGCCGACCCGTAGCCGGCGTCGAAAGAGGCGACGTCGGCATCCGTCTGCTTGAAGGCGGCGTGCTCGCGCGAAGCGAGGGTCAGGTCGCATACGACGTGGAGGGAATGGCCCCCGCCGGCCGCCCACC
Source organism: uncultured Acidimicrobiaceae bacterium (assembly GCA_964617995.1). Taxonomy (GTDB): domain Bacteria; phylum Actinomycetota; class Acidimicrobiia; order Spongiisociales; family ZC4RG35; genus CAZTXD01. The sequence goes on along the minus strand of CAZTXD010000112.1, from coordinate 5,530 downwards.
CCGGCACCACGGCGATGACCACCTTGGGCATGAAGCGGATGAGCCGCTGAACCTCGAGGATGTGGAGCCGACCCAGGCGGGCGGGGTCCACCTCGTCACCGTCGGCGTACATGTAGCCCGCCGAACCACGGATCCGCTGGTCACCGCCGGAACAGAACGCCCATCCTCCGTCGCTCGGAGACGGACCGTTCCCGGTGAGGAGCACACATCCGACGTCGCTGGTCCGGCGGGCATGGTCGAGGGCGGTGTACAGCTCGTCGACTGTGTGGGGTCGGAAGGCGTTACGGACCTCGGGGCGGTCGAACGCCACCCGGACGGCGCCCACCCCGCGGGCGCGATGGTAGGTGATGTCGGTGAAGTCGAAGCCCGGCACGTCCTCCCAGGCGTCGGCGTCGAAAAGCTCGGAGATCATCCCGTGGAGGTTAGAGGGTGGACCCGGGGCCCAGTCACCTGGTCAGGCGGCTCAAGCGCAGGAGCGAGGCTGTCGATCAGTTGGCGTGCCGCCGCGAATGAACGATCATGTCATCTGGCGGTCATGCAGCCGTCACCAATGAGAAGGGAACCAACCAATGATCTTCGCCTATCTGGATCCCGGGTCGGGAAGTCTCATCCTCCAGGCTGTTCTCGGAGGAGTGGCGGGGCTGGGCGTGGCCGCCAGGGCGATGCGTAACCGCTGGCGGGGCCGGGCTGTGAGCGCTGACTCGCCCGAGACCGACGAATCCGTCGAGGTGCTCCCGGTGGAACAGCAGGAAAGCTGACGGACCCGGTGCAGCGGGCTGACCCCGGGTCGTTTCGCGACCCGGCATCCCGGGTCGTTCTGGGCGACGACACGGTCACGAGGCTTCTCGACGAGCGCGGCCTGGCCGACTGGCAGGCTCTTCGAGACAGTGACTTCTTCCGCGTAGCGGTCGACCAGGGCCGTCTGATCGCGGCGGTCGAGGTGGAACCGCCCCCGGGATCGGTGGGAGCGCTGGAGCATCCCCGGCTCCCGTTCGTCTCCTACCCGTTCGAGTGGACTTTCTCGATGCTGAAGGACGCCGCCCTCCTCCAGCTCGACCTCATGGAGGAGTCCCTGGCCGAAGGGCTCATCCTCAAAGACGCCACCCCCTACAACGTCCAGTTCCCGGCCGGGAGGCCCCAGTTCATAGACGTCGGATCGTTCGAGCGTTACCGGAGCGGAGAGCCGTGGCTGGGTTACCGCCAGTTCTGCCGGCAGTTCCTCTACCCGCTGATGCTCCGGGCCTGGGCGGGAGTCCCGTTTCAGCCGTGGCTGCGGGGCGACCCGGAAGGACCCGACTCCTCCCAGATGTGGCGTCTCCTTCCCGGCCGCCGGCGTCTGAACCGATCCGCCCTCCTCCACGTTGCCATGCAGGCCCGGGCCGAAGCCCGGTTGCAGGGGGAGGCAGTCAGGAGGTCACTGGCCGAGGCCGGGTTCTCCTCCGACCTGATCGTGGCGAATGTGCGCCGGCTCCGGACGCTGGTCACCTCGCTCACCTGGGATCGGGGCGGGGGGGTGTGGAGCGGTTACCACGAGTGCGATCACGTCGGTCGGGACCGCGACGCCAAGGCCGGGTTCCTGCGGGAGATCATCCGGGAGGTCAAGCCGGAGATGGTCCTGGACCTGGGAGCCAACGACGGGCACTTCAGCCGTGTGGCGGTGGACGAGGGGGCCGACGTCATCGCAGTCGACGGCGACGAGGCGGTGCTGGACGGGGTCTATGAGTCACTGGAGCCGGGTACGCCCATATCGCTCGTCCTCACGGACCTGACGAATCCCTCCCCGGCGCAGGGCTGGGACGGCTCCGAACGCCCCTCCCTCTTCCAGCGGACCAGCCCGGACCTGGTCGTCGCCTACGGTTTGATACATCACCTGATCTATACGGCCTCGGTTCCTCCCCCGAGGGTGGTCGAATGGCTGGCCGGGTTCGGTGTGCCGGTAGTGGTCGAGTTCGTGTCCCCCGATGACCCCATGGTCGAGCGGCTGACCGCCAACAAGCGTGACGACGAGCTCCACCCCGATCGCGATCGTGACGCCTTCGACCGTCTCGTAGCCGCGCATTTCCGCTCGGGGGAGACCCTCGACCTCGACGGGGGGACACGGCGGGTGTATCGCCTCGAGCCATGAGGCGTCATCTGGCGGGGTTGGGGTCGACTCACCCGTTGGTGGTCGTCGCTTCGATCGCCGGTGTGGGCGGCTTCGCGTTCGGTCAACCGTTGCTCGATCTCCTCGGCCGCAACCCCGAGTTCTTCATCGCCCGGCGGTTCCCCGCCCTCGACATGGCGGTGATGACCGTGCTCCTGCTGGTGATGCCGGCCCTCCTGGCCTTGCCGGTGCTGGCCCTGCGCCTGATGAGCCCGGCGATAGCCGGCGGCTTGCACCTGGTAGTACTGGCTGCCCTGGGCACGGTGGTCGCGGCCACGATCTTCAACGCCGTCGGCCTCGACGGCTGGACCACCGCCCGGTTCGTGGGGGTGGCCATCTGGTGCGGCCTGGTGGTGGCCTACCTCTACGGCAGCTTCTCGCCGGTGCGGACGGGGTTCTCCTACCTGGGGCTGGCGCCCCTGGCCTTCGGGCTCTGGTTCGCTTTTGCCACCCCCACCTCCCAGGTGCTGTGGGCGTCGCCGACCGAGCTGCCGGAGGCGGTGCCCGTGGCCGAGCCGGCTCCGGTGGTGCTGATCGTGTACGACGAGTTCCCGCTGGCGTCGATGATGCGTCCCGACGGCTCTCTGGACTCGGTGCACTATCCCGGCTTCTCCCGGCTGGCCGCAGACGGGGTCTGGTACCGCAACGCCGTCGGCGTGCGGCAGCAGACCGAAGAGGCCCTGCCGGCCATCCTCACGGGACGCTCCGTCTCCGAGGGCAGCATCCCCACCACCGTCGACCACCCGTTCTCGCTGTTCAGCCTTCTCTCCGGTGTCTACGACGTGGCGGCCGTGGAGAACGTCACCGAGCTCTGCCCCACGTTCATCTGCTCCAACGTGAGCCGCCCCGTCGACACCCTGGGAGATCGGTGGAGGGCTCTCCTCGCCGACCTGGCGGTGGTATACGGCCACATAGCCCTTCCCGGCGACTTCGCCGACCGGCTGCCGCCCGTGGATCAGGGCTGGGTCGGCTTCGACGACGTGGCGGCCGACCAGTTCGACATGATCGAGAGGTTCAACATCGAGCTGTCGGAGGATCGAAGGTTGGAGCTCGAGCGTTTCATCGACACGTTCGACTACGCCGGCGCCGACCCGGTGCTGCGGTTCGCCCACTTCCTCTATCCGCACCATCCCTGGAACCTCACCGCCGATGGCCGCCTCTACGGAGCACCCCGTTCACCCGGTCGTGACGGTGTCGGATGGGGCCCCGACCCGTTCCTCGTTGCCCAGGGCTGGCAACGTCACCTCATCCAGGCCCACTATGCCGACACAATGCTGCAGAGGGTCATCGATGAGCTGGAATCGCGGGGCATGTACGAGGAGGCGCTGATCGTGGTGGTGGCCGACCACGGCATCACGATTCGTCCCAACACCGACCACCAGCGGATCGTCACGCCCGACACCATCGGCACGATCGCCTACGTGCCCCTGTTCGTGAAGTACCCCCAGGATGCCGCCGCTGCTCCACCGGCGGGCACGATCGACGACTTCAGGGCCGAGACGGTCGACATCGTTCCCACGGTGGCCGAAGTGATAGGCGCCCGGCTGCCGTGGGCGGCCGACGGGGTGTCGCTGCTCGACACCGACACCCGGGGCGAGCGACAGGAGTCGGTGATGCTGGGCACGAGAGGGGAGGTGGTTGTCCCGGTGGAGACGGAGGCTCTCATGGAGGTGGTTGCCACTCAGGAGGGCTGGTTTCCCGGGGGTGACCCTTACCGCCTGGCCCCGCGGGGCTGGGAAGGGCTGTTGCACACCGAGGGCGTGACCGGCTCCGACGTGGAGGGCCTGGAGATAACCGTGGATCAGGCGTCCGCCGTCGCCGATTTCGTTCCGGGGTCGGACCCGGTTCCGGCCTACCTGTCGGGCTCCCTGTCCGCCGATCGGGCCGACAGGGACCAGGAGGTCATCGCCATCACCCTGGACGGGAGGGTCGAGGCGGTGACCCGCACCTACGACGCCGGAAACTCCGGGGTCCTCTGGGAGGCAATGATCGACCCGGCGGTTCTCGACGCCGGCGCCCGCCTCGTGGAGGCCTGGCTGGTGATGGGCTCGCCCGACGACCCCGTGTTCCGTCGGTAGCGAGCGAGCGTGTTCCCCGACTGGATGGCCGCCAGTGACCCGGAGCGGGCCTTCGTCGTGTCGGCGGCGGGAACACTCACATACGGGGATGTGGCCGCCTCGGGGGATCCGCCCGGCGGCGGCAGGCAGCTGGTCGTCGTCCCGGGAGCCGAGCCGGCTTCGATCGTGGCCATGGCGAGCGCCCTGAAGGGGGGCCGCCAACTCGTCGTGGTGGAACCCAACCTCTCGGGGCGGGAGCACCGGAGGAGGGTGCGGGCAGCAGAGGCGGCTATCGATCGGGATGCCGCCACGATCCTGTTCACGTCGGGTACCTCGGGGCCCCCCAGGGCGGTGCGCCTCACCGTGGCGAACTGGTCGGCGGCGGCGGAGGCGTCCGCCACTCACCTCGACCACGGACCCGATGACGTGTGGCTGGCGGCGATGCCGCTCCACCATGTCGGGGGTCTCGCGATCCTGTTGCGGAGCGCGTTCGTGGGCGGTGCCGTCCACTGGATCCCGCGTTTCGATGTCCCCGAGGTGGTGAAGGCATTGAGGGGCGGGGTTGTGACCATGGCCTCCCTGGTGCCGACGATGCTGCGTCGGATACTCGATCACGACACCGGCAGCTTCCCGAACCTGAAGGCGGTGCTGATCGGAGGGGCAGCGATACCGGGGGGCCTGCTGGAGGAAGCACACCAGCGCGGACTCCCTGCTCTGCCCACCTACGGGATGACCGAGACCTGTGCCCAGGTGGCCACCCTCCGTCCGGGGTCGCCGCCCCGGCGAGCGGCCCATGTGCTGCCCGGGGTGGAAGTGCGGATAGGCGACCAGGACCGGATCCGTGTGCGGGGTCCCCAGGTCTCACCCGGCTACGCCCACGAGGAAGATCGGCTCCCCGGAGAGTGGTTCGTCACTCCGGACCGGGGCGAGTTGGCGATCGACGGGACGCTGCGGGTGCTGGGTCGGGTCGACGACGTGATAGTCACCGGCGGGGAGAACGTCGATCCGCTCCGGGTGGAGGCAGAGCTGGCCCGCCATGGGGGGGTGACGGCGGTGGCGGTGGTGGGCCTCCCCGACGACGAGTGGGGTGAGATGGTGGCGGCCGCCTACGAAGGGACGGTCGATGCGGAAACCCTCCGCCACTGGGCCCGCCGTCACCTGGCCCCTTACGAGGTGCCCCGCCGGTTCCTGCGGTTGGACCGGTTGCCGGTGATCGGCCCCGGCAAGCCCGACCGCGCCGCCGTGAAGAGCCTGCTCACCCCCTCCCGATGAGACGGCGCCCCCGTTTTCGCGCCCCACATTCGCGCGCTAGCGCGCCGTTTGTGGGGGA
>CAZTXD010000111.1:0-12821 GCA_964617995.1 uncultured Acidimicrobiaceae bacterium | reverse complement strand
CCCAACCCCATTTCGCGACAAGCCCTATAGCGCGCATTCGATGCGCGAAAACGGGTCGGGACCTACCCTGGATCACTGGATGGGTGCGACGAAAGCGGCGACGACGAGCCGGGTGGTGATAGAGAATGTCACCCCCCGAGTGGACGATGGGCGCTTCCCCGTGAAGCGGGTGGTCGGCGACGTCGTCACGGTGGAGGCGGACGTGTTCGGGGATGGCCACGACGAGGTGGCGGCCATGGTCCGGTTCCGCAAGAAGGGAGCCAAGACGTGGACGCGGGTGCCGATGGAGCCGCTGGTCAACGACCGCTGGCGGGCTGAGTTCCCGGTGGAGGAGCTGGGACGGTACAGGTTCACGGTGGAGGGATGGATCGATAATTTCGCCGGCTGGGCGGACGGGGCCCTCAAGAAGCACCTCGCCGGGCTGATCACCCAGGCCGACCTCGAGATCGGTGCCGGACTCATCGCCGAGGGTGCAGCCAGAGCGAACGGCGACCCGAAGGAGCTGCTCGCACTCGTCGCCTCCGAGGTGAGTGACGAGACCCTCGACATGGACGACCGTGTCGCCAGGGCCACCAGCCACGAGGTGGCCGCCGCCATGGCCGCCTTCCCCGACCGGAGCCGGGCCACGACCCACGACAAGACATACGACATCGAGGTCGATCGAGAGCGGGCCCGCTTCTCGTCCTGGTACGAGCTGTTTCCCCGCTCCTGGGGCGACGGCGGCGCCCACGGCACGCTGGCCGACGTGGCCGGGAAGCTCGAATACGTGGCGGAGATGGGCTTCGATGTCCTCTACCTGCCTCCCATCCACCCGATCGGGACGACCAAACGGAAGGGGCCCAACAACGCCCTCGAGTCCGGGCCCCGGGACCCGGGGGTGCCGTGGGCAATCGGCAGCGAGGAAGGCGGGCACACCGCCATCCACCCCGATCTCGGCACCCTCGACGACTTCCGGAAGCTGGTGGCGCGGGCCGGGGATCTCGGGATGGAGGTGGCCCTCGACGTCGCCTTCCAGTGCTCTCCCGACCATCCGTGGGTGAGCGAGCACCCGGACTGGTTCAAGCATCGCCCCGACGGCAGCATCCAGTACGCCGAGAACCCGCCGAAGAAGTACGAGGACATCTACCCGCTCGACTTCGAGACCTCCGACGCCGCCGGCCTGTGGGAGGCCCTGCGGAGCGTGTTCGAGTTCTGGGCGGGCGAGGGGGTCCGCACGTTCCGGGTCGACAACCCGCACACCAAGGCGTTCCCGTTCTGGGAATGGGTTATCGGAGAGCTCAAGGAAGACCACCCCGACCTGATCTTCCTGGCCGAGGCGTTCACCCGGCCCAAGGTGATGTACCGCCTGGCCAAGGCCGGCTTCAACCAGTCCTACACCTATTTCACCTGGCGCAACACCAATTGGGAGCTGACCCAGTACCTCACGGCGATCACCCGGGGAGAACCGGCCGAGTTCTTCCGGCCCAACTTCTGGCCCAACACCCCCGACATCCTCACCGAGTACCTCCAGGCCGGGGGTAGGCCCGCCTTCATCACCCGGCTCCTCCTGGCGGCCACCCTGTCGTCCAACTACGGGATCTACGGGCCTGCATTCGAGCTGATGGAGAGGACGCCACGCAGCCCCGGATCCGAGGAGTACCTCGACTCGGAGAAGTACCAGATCCGCCACTGGGAGATCGACCGCCCCGACTCCCTCGCCCCGTTGATCACCCGGGTCAACGCCATCCGCCGGGACCGTCCCGCCCTCCAGCACACTGACAACGTGGAGTTCCACCCCACCGACAACGAGATGCTCCTCTGCTACAGCAAACGCCGGGACGACGACCTCGTCGTGGTGATCGTCAACCTCGACCCGGACCACATTCAGTCGGGGTGGACCAACCTTCCGCTCGACGATCTGGGCGTCGACCAGGCCCACCCCTACCAGGTCCACGACCTGCTGGTCGACCGGCGCTACATCTGGCACGGAGCCCACAACTTCGTACAGGTCGACCCCCAAGTGATGCCCGGGCACATCTTCGCGGTGCGGCGACGGGTCCGAACCGAGCAGGACTTCGACTACTACCTATGAGCGAGGCCGCCACCGAGGCCTGGTATCAGGACGCCGTCATCTACCAGCTCCATGTCCGCGCCTTCCAGGACTCCAACGGGGACGGCATCGGCGACTTCCGCGGTCTGACCGATCGTCTCGACTATCTCCAGGAGCTGGGGGTGACGGCGGTGTGGCTCCTCCCTTTCTACCCCTCTCCTCTCCGGGACGACGGCTACGACATCGCCGACTACACGAGCATCAACCCCGCCTACGGCACGATGCGGGACTTCACCCGGTTCCTGGGCGCCGCCCACGACCGGGGCCTGAAAGTGATCACCGAACTGGTCATCAACCACACCTCCGACCAGCACGCCTGGTTCCAGCGAGCCCGCAGGGCGCCGGTGGGCTCATCCGAGCGTGACTTCTACGTCTGGTCCGACACGACCGACCGCTACCGGCAGGCGAGGATCATCTTCACCGACACGGAGCCGAGCAACTGGAGCTGGGATCCGGTGGCCAATTCGTACTACTGGCACCGGTTCTTCTCCCACCAGCCCGATCTCAACTTCGAGAACCCCGCCGTCCACGAGGCGATCTTCGAGACCCTGGACTTCTGGCTGGACAAAGGTGTGGACGGGCTACGCCTCGACGCCGTCCCCTACCTGTACGAGAAGGAGGGGACGATGTGCGAGAACCTCCCCGAGACCCATGCCTTCCTCAAGAAGCTGCGCGCCCACGTCGACGCCAACTACTCGGACCGCATGCTGCTGGCGGAGGCCAACCAGTGGCCGGAGGACGCCGTGGCCTATTTCGGAGACGGTGACGAGTGCCACATGTGCTTCCACTTCCCGCTGATGCCCCGCCTGTTCATGGCAGTGAAGATGGAGAACCGCTTTCCCGTCATCGACATCCTCGATCAGACCCCTGAGGTTCCGAAAGGGTCGGCGTGGGCGATATTCCTGCGCAACCACGATGAGCTGACGCTGGAGATGGTCACCGACGAGGAGCGGGACTACATGTACCGGGTTTACGCCGAGGACCCCCAGGCCCGGATCAACCAGGGGATCCGACGCCGTCTGGCTCCCCTCCTCCGCAACGACCGTCGCCAGATCGAGCTCATGAACGCCCTGCTTCTCTCGTTGCCGGGCACGCCCGTCCTCTACTACGGAGACGAGATCGGGATGGGCGACAACATCTACCTGGGCGACCGCAACGGCGTGCGCACGCCCATGCAGTGGTCCCCCGACCGCAACGCCGGATTCTCCCGGACCAATCCCCAGCGGCTGTACTTCCCGGTCATCAACGACCCCGAGTACCACTACGAGGCCCTGAACGTGGAGGCCCAGCAAGCCAACTCGTCGTCTCTCTGGTGGTGGACCAGGCAGATGCTGTCCCAGCGGAAGGCCATCCCGGCGCTGTCACGGGGCGATCTGAGGTTCCTCTCCCCCGACAACCCGAAGGTCCTGGCCTTCGAACGGGTGCTCGGCTCGAAGACGGTCCTGGTCGTCGCCAACCTGTCCAAGCGCACCCAGGCAGTCGAGATCGACCTGTCCCAACACGAGGGAGTGCGGCCGGTGGAGGTGTTCGGGCAGACGCCCTTTCCCACCGTGGGGGAGCTGCCCTACTTCCTGACGCCGGGGCCGTACCAGTTCTACTGGTTCCTGCTCGACCACGAGGAATACGACGTCGGCTACGCCCGGCCCCGGATCCGCCTGAGAGGCGAGCTCGACGTCGAAGCCGTCTTCCGGGCCCGTACCCAGCTCGCCCGGGCATTGATGGCTGACCTGCCGCACCGCCGCTGGTTCCGCGCCAAGGCCCACGCCATCCGCGAGATCGAGATCGTCGACGTGATCACGGTGGGGCCGGGCACCCTGAGATTGGTGGTAGCCGGCGTCGAGTACCTCGACCACGATCTCGAGACCTACCTCCTGCCGCTGTCGCTGGTGACAGGCGCCGATGCCGAATGGGTCGACGAGCATCATCCCGAAAGTGTCGTGGCGACCGTGAGCGGACCCGACGAATCGACGGCGCTGGTGGTCGACGCCATTGGCGACGAAAGGGTGGGCAGGACGTTTCTCGATCTCACCCGCACCCGCAGGAAGCTGCGGGGGGCTCGCAGCGAGCTCTTCGGTACCGGACGACTTCGCAAGAGAGTCCCACCCGAGGTGGAGATGTCGACCATCGTCGCCGAGCAGTCGAACACCTCGATGGTGTTCGGCGAAGACCTGATCCTCAAGATCTTCCGCAAGCTGGAGACGGGAGAGAATCCGGACATCGAGATCAACCGTTACCTGACCCGACAAGGGAGCTTCGAGCACATCGCCCCGGTGCGGGGCGTGATCAGCGGGCGGATAGCCGACCAGGACGTGTCGGTGGGGGTAGTCCAGGATTACGTCGCCAACCAGGGCGATGCCTGGGCACACGCCGTCGACATGGTGGGCATCTTCGTCGACCAGGTGACGACGATGCCCACCGACGACCGGTCGGGACCGGGCCGTCTCCACCATCCTCTGGAACTGACGGGAACAGACCCACCTGAGGTCATGGCGGGTCTGGTCAGCCTGGCATTGCCGCCGGCCGAGCTGCTGGGGAAGCGCACCGCTCAGTTGCACAGAGCGCTGAGAGCGCCCACCGAAAACCTCGCCTTCGCTCCCGAACCGATGACCACGCTCTATCAGCGGTCCCTCTACCAGGCTATGCGCTCGTCGGTGCGGGAGAGCTTCGCTCTCCTCCGCCGGCGCCGATCGACGTTGCCCGAGGAGTCCTTGCCGCGGGCCGAGGAGGTGCTGGAGCTGGAGGGGGAGATCCTGGACCGGCTGCAGCGGGTCGCCCGGGCCCGCATCGAAGCGACGCGGACCCGCATCCACGGCGACTACCACCTGGGGCAGGTGCTGTTCACGGGGAACGACTTCGTCATCATCGACTTCGAGGGAGAGCCGTTGCGCCCCCTGAGCGAGCGGAGGATCAAGCGTTCCCCCCTACGGGACGTCGCCGGGATGATCCGGTCATATCACTACGCCGCCCGGGCCGGTCTCCGCAAGCGTGTCGACGAGGGGATGGTGGGCCGCGACCCCGAGTCGATCGGGGTCCTGGAACCGTGGGTGGATGCCTGGTTCCAATGGACGGCTGCCTCGTTCCTCCTCGGCTACATCGAGGAGCTGGCCGGCTCCGAGGTGCTCCCGGCGGATGGGGACCAGTTTCGTATCCTCCTCGACGCCTACCTCCTGGAGAAGGCCGTCTACGAACTGAGCTACGAGCTCAACAACCGACCCGACTGGGTGCCTATCGCCCTGGCCGGCATCCGGTTCCACCTCACCTGAGGCGGACGCCGGAACCCGGAATCGGAGGCGGGTGGGTTCCCAGAACGGCCTGCGACACGATGGCGGCGAGCGGATGGCCCTGACCTCCCAGCTGTGCACACCAGGAGCCGTGGGGGCCATGGCCGAGTACCACCATCAACACGCGTCAGGGGGCAATGAGATCCAGGTAGTCGTCGGGGCCAACCGGATCGGTAGAGAGGGCGCCACCGGCCACGGGAACCCCGGTCGGCAGGCCCTCGATCAGGAAGAGGACCGATGAGACGTCTTCCAGGCTGGTGGCCGTGAGGACGATCTGGGCGACCGCCAGGATCTCCTCCTCGCCTCCTACGGCCACGAAATCTCCGCTGAGATCGATGTGGGCCACTGAGCCGACCTGACGGGCCGACAGCAACCGCGTGCCCGAGGGGATCGACGTGCGCAGCCCGTCCCGGTCCTCGAGTCCCGAGGCGCTGCGCAGCAAGGCGGAGACGACCGTGGTCAGACTGACCGGGCCGGGGAGCTCGCGGGTCGCACGGATGAGCTGCTCATTCTGCACGAGGTACACCGAAACGGTGGTGAGATCCGTGACCACGGGCTCATCGGCCACAGGGGGTCCGGTCGGGTCGACCTCCAGTCGCTGCGGCGTCGCGTCGAGTGGTATCCCACATCCCACCGCCAGGGCCGCCATACCGACGATCAGCAAGACCCTCATGGCGGCATCGGCTTCAGCTCGACCACGAACCGCGCCCCGCCGCCCTCACGGTTCTCCACCCACAGGCGGCCACCGAGAAGTCTGGTGTTCTCGGCCGCGAGTGCCAGGCCCAGGCCGCTGCCCGTATAGCTCCCCGACCGCCGAGCCCCGGCCCCGCGGGAAAAGCGCTCGAACACCCGCTCGCGCTCGGATTCGGCGATCCCCGGCCCCCGGTCCTCCACTGCGATCCTCACGACATCATCTCCGCCCTCCACGCTGACCCGCGACACTCCACCACCGTGGGTGTCGGCGTTGACTATCAGGTTGGCGAGCACCCGCTCCAGGAATCGCTCGTCGACGGCGACCAGGGCCCCCGTTGCCGATGTGTCGATGTCGACGTTGATGTCGGGCCGGCGGAGCCGGTTGAGCAGCCCGTTGACCACCACAGCCACAGGCATCACCTCCAGCTCGGCGGTAACCGCCCCGGCGTCGTGCTTGGCGATCTCGATGAGGTCTTCGGCGGTGTGCTCGAGACGGCGCGCATCGCGGCTCAGGAGATCCAGGGCCTCCTGGCCAGGATTGGACAGTTCCGATCTGCGGCCTTCGAGAACCGCCAACGAAGTGAGCAACGTCGTGAGAGGTGTGCGCAACTCATGGGCCACATCGGAGGCGAAGCGGGTCTCCATGGCGATGCGGTCCTGCAGGGTGTCGGCCATCCGGTTGAAGGAGGCGGTCAGGACGGTCAAGTCCGGATCCAGCGTCTCATCTAGACGGCTGCCGAGCGCACCGGCGGCGATCTGGGAGGCCACCACGGTGACCTCACGAAGCGGTCGGACGACGCGGGCAGCCATCCAACCTCCCAGCACCACCCCTGCGACGGTGGTGATGGCACCGGCCAGGATCAGCACTCTGAGGAGCGTGCTGAGGGTGTCCTGGACATCCGCCAGCGAAAAGACCTCGAAGTAGGAACCGACGTCATCGCCGAGCGGTACCCCGACCACGAGGACCGGCCGGTCACGAATGGAGATGGTCTGACGGGCGGCATCGCCGTCGAACACGATCGAAGTCAGCTCTTCGGGGAGTTCTCTGGGACGCACCTGGAGTGAGGCGGCGAACCATTCGCCGTCACGATTGAGAAGCGGTGTGGAGCGGCGCGGGGGGCGGAGCGAAGCCAGGACCTCACTCGGGTTGGCACTGCCCGACCTCATCGCTGCTCTCAGGAGCCGAGCGTCGCCGACCACCTGGTCGACCGAGCTGGCCTTTCTGTCCTCGATTAGCAGTTGACGAACGGTCAGATACGTCATAGCCCCCAACAGCACGGACAGAACCACGGCAACGGCTGCGAACCGGAGCACGATCTTGGCTCGGAGGCCAAGGGAGTCCCTACGGACGAAACGCCGGAGAGCGGGTGGGTTATCCACGGGTGAGATCATCGGATGGCGGGTCGAACTTGTAGCCCAACCCCCTGACCGTCACGACGAACATGGGCTCGGAGGGATCCGGCTCGATCTTCTTCCGTAGGCGACGGATATGGGCATCGACGACTCTGCCGTCACCGAAATAGTCGTAGCCCCAGACGTTGGCCAACAGCACGTCGCGCGTCAGCACTTTTCGGGGATTCTGCGCCAACTCGCAAAGGAGCACGAATTCGGTGCGAGTGAGGTGAACAGCGTCACCGTCGAGCATGACAGTTCCCTCCTCGGGAGAGATCTGCAAACCTGCGAACTCCATTACCGACCCCTCATCGGTCGGTCCCCGGGCACGCCGCAGTAGCGCTCGGATCCGAGCCGCCAGTTCCTTGAAGACGAACGGCTTGGTGACGTAGTCGTCGGCGCCGGCTTCGAGCCCGGCTACCACATCGTGGGAGTCATCCCGGGCGGTGACGATGATGATCGGAACCTGGCTGGTCTGGCGGATCGTGCGACATAGGTCGAGGCCGCTCCCCCCTGGAAGCATGATGTCGATGAGCACCAGGTCGGGAAAGCGCTCCGACATCAAGGTCACAGCGGCGTCGACGTCCTCGACGTCGTCGACCGAGTATCCCTCGTCTTGAAGGGCGAGCCGCAGCGCACGACGTAGCCCCTCGTCGTCCTCGACGACCAGCACGACTCCGAGAGAGTGGTCGGGGACGCTCATGTTCTTCCATCGAATCTAACTCTCCGACGACCACCCGCCAGGGAAAGTCACCCAACCGTCACACAAACGGCACCGGGCGCGCGCATGCCCATGCACACACTCAACCATGGCGACAGTGCTCGCATCAATCGGATCGGGAGACGGCTATGCAGCTACACGGAATCAGAGACGCGCCGGGGCCTCCGCCCGACACGAATGACAGGCGCATCTGGACCCTGGTCCATGGGCCGTGCTGGTGCCGAGGCACTCCGGGCGACACGTCCTCGTTCGACCTTTCGCGGTACCGGGCAGTAGACCTGGGAGAGTTCGATCGGGACATCGTTCTCGTATCGGACCGAATCATCGACGGCTCGATTCCCACTCTGCGCCGACTGTACGCAGAGACACCGGACCCAAAGTTGGTGATTGCCGTAGGGACCTGCCCCGCCGCCGAGACGTTCTGGGAGCACCTGAAAGGAAGGTGGACGCCGGTTAGTGAGGTGATCCCGATCGACCTCACCGTGAACGAGTGTGTCTCCGCAAGACCGGAGTCTCTGGTGGCAGCGATTCTCATGCATCTCACGCGCGACCTGTCCACCCCCGCCGAACTCGAGACGACCGCAGGCGCCGGCTCCTGATGCACACCGAGATCCTCATGCTCGCCTTGGTGCTGGCGGCAGCCCTCGTCGGAGGACGGGTGGCGACCAGGCTCGGGTATCCCTCGATTCTCGGAGAACTCTCGGTGGGCATCGTGCTGGGTCCTCCACTCCTGGGCCTGCTGACCAGCAATGAGGCGATCGAGGTCCTGGGCGAATTCGGGATCCTGCTGATGATGCTCTACATCGGCCTGCATCTCGACCTCCGAGACCTGCGCCGGGCCTCGATACCTGGACTGTTCGCGGCCGCCGGCGGATTCCTGGTGCCGTCGGTCCTGGGGATGGCCCTCATGCTCGCCGTGGGGGGAACATTCCTCGAGGCCCTCTTCGTGGGCCTGGCCATGGGTGTGACATCGCTGGCCACCAAGTCACGGATCCTCGTCGACCTCAAGATCCTCGACACACGCATCGCCCACGTGCTGGTCGCCGCTGCCCTTCTATCGGACGTGACGGTCCTCATCGTGTTCGCCGCCGTGGTTGGTCCGGGGGCAAGCGACGGGATCTCGCTGGCCACCGCCGGCTTGACGGGTCTCAAGGCCCTCGGGTTCGGCCTGGCCGCGTGGCTGGTGGGCGGCTGGCTGCTTCCCAGCGTGAAGCGGCTGATCGGCGACCGGGAGATCGATCGAGGTGCCGCCTTCCTGACCGTGGTGGTGTTCGGGCTGATGTTCGCGTATGGGGCGGAAGCGGCGGGAATCCACGCCATCCTCGGTGCCTTCATCGCCGGCCTCGTCCTCGACGAAGACGTGATCGACGCCAAGGTCTCGCGCGACGTCCAGAGCAAGCTGAGGAGCATGTCGGTCGGGTTCTTGGCTCCGTTCTTCTTCGTCTCGGCCGGGTTCGAGGTGTCGCTGGGAGTGTTTCGAACGGATCTCCCCCTCTTGGTAGCCGTGATCGTGCTGGCGACCCTGGGCAAGATCCTGGGTACCGCCTTGTTCTACGTGCCCAGCGGCAACGGATGGCGGGAAGGAATAGTCGTGGGGGCGGGAATGAACGGTCGCGGAGCCGTCGAGATCATCGTTGCCGAACTGGCCCTGGCTCAAGGACTCATAAGCACAGAGGTGTTCTCCGTCCTGGTCTTCATGGCGATCTTCACCACTGCAACCGTCCCGGTGCTGTTGACGATGGGCGTGAGGTGGCTACGGCAGCGGGGAGAGCTGGTAAAGGCGGGCAACCGCAACAAGGCGATAATCATCGGGGCCGGTCCGTTCGCCCGAGCATTGGCCACCGTGCTCAAACCGGCTACCAGCGTGACACTGCTCGACACCAACCGGGCCAACCTCGTTGCCGGACAAGGAGATGGCCTCCATGTGCTGGCCGGCAGCGGACTCGACGAAGTGGCACTCGAACAGGCCGGAATAGCCACCGCCGCCCGTGTGGTGGCAGCCACCCCCAATGCAGAAGTGAACGTCCTCACGGCTCAATTGGCGGTCGACTTCGGTGTCCCCGAGGTGTCGGTGGTGCTGAGGGACTCTGATGCCCGCACCTTCAGCAGCCAGCTCTCCGAGGCAGACATCTCTGTGATTCGGGCACCGGAAGACATCGCCGGCTGGGAGCACGCTCTGGCCTCCGGACAGGTAGGACACTCGACCGTACCGGTCGAAAAAGGGCTGGATCTCTCGCGTCACGGAACAGCTCCGCCGTGGCCCAGCGACCCCAGCGCCTTCCCGGTGGCGGTCATCAACCACGACGACCGCTCCCCCTACACCACGCTCACGACCGTCTCCCCCGGGGATCGGGTGCTCCTCCTCACCAGGGAGGGTGTCGAGGCCTTCTCACCGCCGGCGCGATCAAGCCCCGACACGGTCGACGCCGAACCTCTCTGACGTTGACGAAGGGCGAAGCCCCTCCAGGCGCGATTCCATGCCGTGAGGGCCACGAGGTGATCGACGACGGCCCAGGCTCTAGGGTCCAGGGGAATGAGAACGCTGTTGGTGATGCGTCATGGCAAATCGGACTGGGATGCCGACAACGAGAGCGACCACGAGCGTCCCCTGAACGAGCGGGGAGTACGCAGTGCCCGTCTCATGGGGCGCTTTCTCGCATCCAGGGAGCTGGAGCCGCACTGGATCATCACCTCCACGGCCCTCCGGGCCCGGGCAACCGCTGAACTGGCCAAGGAGGCCGGTGGGTGGAGTGCGGGGGTGGTGGCCGACTCGGCTCTCTACGACACCACCCCCGACGGAGCGGTGTCCGTCGCTGCCGGAGCTCCCGATGTGGAGCGTGTGCTGCTGGTGGGTCACCAACCCACCTGGTCTCAGCTCGTTCACCACCTCACGGGCACAGAGGTGGATCTGAAGACGGCCGACGTCGCCCTCGTCTCCGTCGACGTCGACTCCTGGGACGCCCTGGCATTCGCCACCTGCGACCTCGAAGATGTCATCCGCTCCCGGGAGCTCCTCGAATCCGATCCCCACGCGAGCTGAGGTCCCGACCCACAACCGTGACATCGCTTGGGTACGGTGAGGTGGTGGGTTACTTCACCGACCGGTCAGTGACATCGACCGTGCATGCGCCGTCCGTCACGGCTGATGCGTGCACGCTCGATCGGATCGTCAGGGGCTGATAACCGCCCGGGTTCGGGCGAGGGCCGTGATCTCGTCGAGGACGGTGACGTCGGAGAGGATCCCTCCGTGTCCTGCCCCGGGAACGGGCACTATCTGTGTGTCCGGGCGGAGGGCGGCCACCTCCGCCGAGGCGGCGAAGGGGGTGTCGCCGTCGTCGGGGTCGTGGAGGATCAGCATCTCGGCGTCCGGGAACTGGTCGGGAGCGAGACCGTCGACCAGCCGCCACAGCTCAGGGTCCCACGCCCGGAGGCGTCGCCGCAGCCGAAGGCTCGCCCACGGCAACAACCCCATCCGGGTCGAGAACACCTCGAGGGCATGCGAGACCCGCATGAGGGGGGCCACCAGGACCACGACCGGGGCGGTGATGCCGGCCACCCTCAGGACCATGCTGGCGAAGGAGTGGCCGACGATCAGATGGGGCGGACCCAACTCGTCGACCGCAGCCGCCACCGCCCGTGCCGCCTGCTTGATGTCGGTCTCCCTTCCTCCGGCATGGCCGGGTAGCTCGAGAGCCACGGTCCGGAAACCGACCTCGGACAGCGCACGGGCGATCGGAGCCATCTGGGCGGGGCGACCGCCCCAACCGTGCAGCGCCAGCGCCAGCGGTCCCGAGCCGACGGTGAAACCGGACAGGCCGGCGACGGTGACGGGAGTCGTGCCTGCGGTCGCCTCACGGTCCTGGGCGGCGGTCCGCCTTCCCAGCGGCGGCGGAGTGAGCCAGGCTCTCCACGTGAGGGCGGGAAGGGCTCTGACCGCCAGCGGCACCTTCATCGCCATGAGAGTGCCACCGCCTCATCTATCTCTCGAGCATCGAGGACGAAGAGCGGCTCGGGGAGCTTGAGCGAGCGGGCGACGAGTCGCCGGCGATAACGTTGCCACCGTCTCATCACGGACCTCCGGGGTTTCGACAGCGAGTTGCGATTCGCAACTTAGTAATGTGAATAGTGGATTGCAACTCACAACCCGTTTAGCATGGGGTGATGGCTCGTAGATCCCTGGCCCATCTCGAGTGCTCGGTCGCCAACACCGTCGAGGTCGTCAGCGACTCGTGGACGGTGCTGGTGTTGCGCGACGCCTTCCTCGGGGTACGCCGGTTCGACGAGTTCGTCAACAGCCTGGGCATCGCCCGCAACACCCTCACCGACCGCCTGGAGCGTCTGGTGACTGCAGGAATGCTGCGGGCCGAGCCCTATCAGCAACACCCTCCCCGCTACGAGTACCGGCTCACCGAACAGGGCAAGGACCTCTTCGACGTGCTCATGACGCTGTGGGCGTATGGCGAGCGATGGAACCCGCCGTCCGACCCCGACCACCAGCGGGCCATCCACCTCGATTGTGGCCAGGAAGCCAACGCCGTCGCCCATTGCGGCCACTGCGGGGGACGCCTCAGTCGGCGCAACATCCGCATCCTCCCACCCTCACCCGTGGTAGCCGCCCGCTCCACCGATTAGCCCGACCCCGTTT
>CAZTXD010000110.1:0-12841 GCA_964617995.1 uncultured Acidimicrobiaceae bacterium | reverse complement strand
TTTCCGCGCCAATCCCATCGGCCAGGCCAGGATCAGACCGGTGGATCAAGGCTAATACCGTGTACGGATGACGAATCTTCGACTCTCAACGCCCGCCGGCGAGGTCCCGGCCATCCTGGAAGGCGAGGGCAGCCCCGGCATCCTCCTGGCAACCGGCGCCGGAACCGGCCACGAACACCCTGCCATGGTGGGCCTGCGGACCCGGCTGGCCGGTCGCGGCATGACCGTGATGACCTTCGAGTACGCCTACCGGGCGGCGGGGCGACGATCTCCCGACCGTGCCCCGCGCCTGCTCGAGGTGCATCGGGTGGCGGCGGCACATTTGCGGAGCGTGACCGATGGTCCGACGGTGCTCGCCGGGCGCTCGATGGGAGGCAGGATGGCGACGATGCTGGCCGCCGCAGGTGAGCCGTGCGCCGCCGTCGTCGTCTACGGGTATCCGCTGCATCCGGCCGGGAAGCCGGAAAGCCTCAGGGTGGAGCATCTGGGAGATGTCACCGTGCCCATGCTCTTCCTCACGGGAACCAACGACGCTCTGGCCAGGCCCGACCTCGTCGAGACCCATCTGGCACCGCTGCCGACGGCGACGTTGATCCGGATCGAGGACGCCGATCATTCGTTCCGGCGGAAGGGAACCTCTTCCGAAGAGATGCTCGATCACCTCGCCGACCTGACCACGGGATGGCTCCGGGGCCTTCCCGGGCTTGGCGAACAGTTAGCGGAGCGGCCATAATCAAGGGTCACCACCTCGCCCCGCAAGGAGCTTTCGCATGGAACAAATGAGCCTGCGCGCCCACAGGGGCAGGACGCCCGGCTCCCGCCACTCCCGACGCCTGCGCCGTGAAGGCCAGGTCCCGGCGGTGGTCTACGGTCGCGACATCGACCCGATCAACATCGCCGTCGACGAGCGCGAGCTCTTTGGCGTGCTGCACACCGAGGCGGGCTTGAACGCCCTCATCACCCTCCAGGTAGAAGGAGGCGAGGAGATCCTCACGCTCGCCCGGGCAGTAGAGCGACATCCTTACCGTCGCGAGTACAGGCACGTGGATTTCGTCAAGGTCTCATTGACGGAGACGGTCACCGCCGACGTTCCCATCCATTTCGAGGGAGAGCCCATCGGGGTGCTGGAGGGCGGTGTCTTCAGCCCCCGCCGCACATCCGTCCACATCGAGGCGGTCGTCACCCAGATCCCCGGCCATATCGAGCTGGATGTGTCCGGCGTGGACGTGGGCGACTCGCTCCGCGTTGTCGACCTGCCCGTGATGGAAGGGGTCACCTACCTGGAGGACCCCGACAGCGTGGTGATGAGCGTGACGGTGCCCGCCGCCGAGATCGAGGAGCCCGAGCCCGAGCTCGTCGAGGGCGAGGAGCTGGAGGAGGCAGCCGAAGGCGAAGAGCCCGAAGAGGAGGCTGCCGAGGGCGAGGAAGCAGCCGAAGAGAGCGACGCTACCGAGTGAAGGCGGTTGTCGGGCTCCGCAACCCCGGGCCCGAATACGACCTCACTCGCCACAACATCGGATGGGAGGTGGTCGAGGCACTGGCGAGCGACCACGACATCCGACTGCGTCGGGGGCCGTCCCGTACCAGATGTCAGACGGCAGATGTCACCATCGACGGCCGGCGGGTCCTCGTGGCTGCTCCCCTCACCTTCATGAACGAGTCGGGAGCAGCGGTGCAGGCTCTCTTGAGCTACTTCGACATCCTCGCCGAAGACCTGCTCGTGATACACGACGACATCGATCTGCCCTTCGGCCGGCTGCGGCTGCAAGCGGGGGGAGGCACCGGCGGGCACAACGGTCTCCGCTCGATCGAGAAAGCCCTCGGCCATCGGGAGTTCTCCCGCCTCAAATTCGGGGTGGGCAGGCCACCAGGGCAGATGGACCCGGCGGAGTTCGTGCTGCGCCGATTCACCAAGGCCGAGCGCAATGAGGTCGACCTGATGGTCGTCGACGCCGCTGCCGTCGTCACCGATTGGGTCACCGATGTCGAGGCCGCCACACGACGGGCAGGTGAGCGAACGTCGGGGTGACCGGTGCCGGAGTCGGGGGTGGACCGGTATGATCCGGCCCGTTGCCCCAGGCCGAGGAGGCACCCATCTCTGTACCGGACTATCTGGCTCTCGCACGAGTCCTGGTCGTGCCTGTGGTGATGGCCCTCACCCGCGCCGATGACGCCGTGGCGCACAACCTGGCGTGGGCCGCCGCCGTGTTCGCCGTGGCGGCGCTCACAGACTTCCTCGACGGCTATCTGGCGCGGCGATGGCAGCAGGAGTCGGTGCTGGGAGCATTCCTCGACACGACTGCCGACAAGGTGCTGGTGACCGGATCCCTCCTCGCCCTGGTGTCGATAGACCGCGTCTCGATCTGGGCGGCATTCATCATCATCTTCCGTGAGTTCGCGGTCATGGCGCTGCGCGGGGTGGTTGCGTCCAGCGGCGGTCTGATCCGGCCATCGACCTGGGGAAAGATCAAGGCCGGATCCCAGTTCGGGGCGATCTTCCTGGCCTTCCTTCGGCTGCCTGATCGTTGGGGACCTTGGTATCTCGACCAGTGGGCGATGCTGGTCGCGGTCGTGATAACGGTCGCCTCGTTCTGGGGATACCTCACGGCTTTCTGGCATGTCGTGAGGAAGCCGCAGCCGGCATGAGGCCTGGCTCGTGACGGTGGCGGTCACCGGGGGGTCGGGCGTGGTCGGTGGTGCCGTCATCCGCCATCTGGTGGAAGCCGGAGAGGATGTGCGGGCGGTGGCCCGGTCGGACGCCGCCGCCGAGGCCGTGACGCGTCTGGGGGCCGTGCCGAGCCGTGGGGAGGTGACCGACCATGCCGCCATGTCGGTCGCCTTCTCCGGATCTGAGGTGGTCTACCACGTCGCCGGGATCAACGAGATGTGCTCACGTGACCCCCGGCTGATGTACCGGGTGAACGTCGAGGGCACTCGAACCGTCCTCCGAGCGTCGGCCGTTGCCGGGGTGAGGCGAATGGTGCTCACCTCCTCGGCTGCCACCATCGGCGAGCCCAAGGGCGTCGTCGCCACCGAGGACACCCCCCATCGGGGCCGCTATCTCTCCCACTACGAGAAGTCCAAGCATCACGCCGAGCTGGCGGCCTTCGCCGAGAAGAGCGGCGTGGAGGTGGTAGCAGTGAACCCAAGTTCGGTGCAGGGTCCGGGGCGTGCCACGGGCACCGGCCGGCTGATCCTCCAGGTCCTGAAAGGCTCGCTCGGATTCCTGGTGGAGTCCTACGTGACCCTGGTGGACATCGACGACTGCGCCCGCGGTCACCTGCTGGCAGCCCGGAACGGCCGTCCGGGGGAGAGATACCTGCTCAGCGGGTTCATGACCACCGTCTCGGAAGCCGTGGAGATGGCAGCCGACGCCCTGGGGCGTCCCGTGGACGTGAGGATGCTGCCTCTGAGCGTGGCGCGAGCCGGATCGGCGGTGGTAGCGACCGCGGCCCGTATCGCCCGCCGCCGCCCCGCCTTCTGCCCGGAGATGGTCCGGGTCATCGCCCACGGTCACCGACACGACGGATCGAAGGCCACCCGGGACCTGGGCCTCGAGTACACGCCGGCAGATGTGACCGTGCGCCGGATGGTGGAATGGTTCCGGGCCGAGGGGCTGGTCTGATCAGCCCGGTCGAGCCTGCTGTGAACCGGTGACATCGCCGGCCACCTACCATCGCCAGGTGAGCCCACTGGCCCCCCTCCTCGAGCGCCTCGGCTCGGCCGATCTCCCCTCCATTCCCGGTCGCTGGGCGGTGGGAGCCGGTGGCCGCGCCTTCGCCGTCGCCGGCCTCGCTTCTCGGGTCGACACACCCCTGCTGGTCATCACCCCCGGCGAGAGGGATGCCGAGGAGCTGGTGGACGACCTGGAGCTGTTCATCGAGTCGGTGCTCCTCATGCCTGCCTGGGAGACTCTCCCATTCGAGCACGTGTCACCCAACGCCCAGACCATGGCCATGCGGGCACGGGCCCGCCACCGTCTCGCTGCCGATGGGTCCGGGACCGTGGTCGTGGCCTCGGTCCGGGCGGCGGTGCAGCGGCTGAGCCCGTCCTCGTTCGAGCCGCTCGTGCTGGTCCCCGGGGAGGAGATCGACATCACCGAGCTCACCCGGGGGCTGTCGTCGTTCGGCTATCACCGCACCGACCGTGTCGAGAGCAGGGGCGAGTTTTCAGTCCGCGGCGGCATCGTCGACGTCTTCCCCGCCCAGAAAGATGTCCCGGTCCGAATCGACCTGTGGGGCGACGAGATCGAGGAGCTACGCATCTTCACGGTCGCCTCGCAGCGTTCGGAGCAGCCAGTGGACGTTCTCGAGGTCTACCCGGCCCGTGAAATGCGGCCGGAGGGCGAGATCGCCGCTCGTGCCGCCGAGCTGGTCGTCGAGGCTCCCTGGGCGGGGGGCACTTTCGAACGGATCGCCAACGGGCAGATCTTCTCGGGGATGGAGTCCTGGCTTCCATGGCTGGTGGCTCCCAGGACCCTTCTCGACGAAGCCCCGGGGAGGGGAACCGTCCTCGTCGATCCGGCCCGGGGGCGTGACCGGGCGAGGGAGCTGATCAAGGAGGAACAGGAGCTGGCGGCGGCCCTGGCGCCCACCTGGGGTGAGCTCGCCCCCGAGGCAGGGGATCATCCGCCCCTGTTCGGTGAGCTGGACACCAGCGGTCAGTTACTCGAGATGCCTCCGGCACCAGCCGTTCCCGGTGACAGCGTGCTGGAGGTGGGCGGATTCGAGGCGGTGGCGGGCGACCCGGCCTCTGTTGCCGGCGGCATCAACCGGCTCATCTCCCGGGGTTTTTCGGTCGTGGTGGCGATGGACGGGGAGGCGGCGGCCGGGCGGGTCTCGCAGGTTCTGGAGGAGCACGGCCTGGCCCTGGAGGTGTCGTCGCGGAGCGCCGATCGGGCGGTGATACTCCCCTTCGGGGTACACCGCGGGTTCGTGGCGCTGGGGGTGGGTGTGGCCGTGCTCGGCGAGCGCGAGGTGGCGGGTCGGCGGCGAAGTCACCGACGGGGAGGACGCGTGGCGGCTGCTTCCCGTCAGGAGTACGGAGACCTGGCCGAGGGGGATTTCGTGGTGCATCACCAGCACGGCATCGGGCGCTTCGAGGGGCTGGTGTCACGGACGATGGCGGGCGTGGAGCGGGAGTACCTGGTGATCGCCTATCGGGGTGACGACCGGCTGTACGTGCCGACGGACCAGCTCGCCGCCGTGACGAAGTACACCGGAGGAGAGGCTCCCCGTGTCTCCCGCATGGGAGGCAGGGATTGGTCGGAGCAACGCTCCCGGGTGCGAAGGGCGGTGGCGGTGGTAGCCCAACAGGTGGTGGAGCTGCATCGCAGACGGGCGGGTGCCCTCGGGCATGCCTATATGCCCGACAGCCCCTGGCAGCGGGAGCTGGAGGCCACCTTTCCCTTCGAGGAGACCCCCGATCAGCTGACGGCGATCGGGGAGGTCAAGGCCGACATGGAGAACGAAGGGGCGATGGACCGCCTCATATTCGGCGACGTCGGATACGGCAAGACCGAGGTGGCGATCCGGGCCACGTTCAAGGCGGTGCAGTCGGGAAAGCAGGTGGCGGTGTTGTGTCCCACCACACTCCTCGCCCAGCAGCACCATCAGACCTTCGCCGAACGCCTCGCGCCCTATCCCGTGCGTGTGGAGGTTCTCTCCCGGTTCCTCACCCTCAGTCAGCAACGGAGGGTCGTCGACGGCCTCGCCGAGGGGGAAGTGGACGTGGTGATCGGCACCCATAGGCTTCTCTCCGACGACATCCGCTTCCGCGACCTCGGGCTCTTGGTCATCGACGAGGAGCAACGGTTCGGCGTGAACGCCAAGGACGCCTTGAAGCGTCTCAAGCTAGGCGTAGACGTCCTGACCCTGACCGCAACGCCCATACCCAGGACGCTGGAGATGGCCCTCACCGGGATCCGGGACGTCTCTCACATCCGCACCGCTCCTGAGGACCGCCACCCCATACTCACCTACGTCGGGCCGTTCGATGAGCAGGCGGCGTCGGCAGCGATCCGCCGGGAGCTGCTGCGGGACGGGCAGGTCTTCTACGTTCACAACCGGGTCCAGTCGATCGAGCGGGCGGTAGCCCGCTTGCGTCGGCTCGTGCCCGACGCCCGATATGCCGTGGCGCATGGGCAGATGTCGGAGAGCCAGCTGGAGCAGGGGATGCTCGACTTCTGGAGCGGGGAATACGACGTCCTCGTCGCCACCACGATCATCGAATCGGGTCTGGACCTTCCCCAGGTGAACACACTCATCGTGGAAAGAGCCGACCTGTTGGGACTCGCTCAGCTCTACCAGCTCCGGGGAAGGGTAGGGCGGTCGAGCCAGCGGGCCTACGCCTATCTGTTCCATCCCGCCGACCGCAGCCTGTCGGAGGAGGCCCACCGTCGTCTCGAAGCCATCGGCGAGGCGACCGATCTGGGGTCGGGTTTCCGCCTCGCCCTCAAGGATCTCGAGATCCGCGGAGCCGGCTCGATCCTGGGAGAGGTGCAGTCGGGACACATGGCGGCGGTGGGGTTCGACCTCTACGCGGAGCTGGTAGCCGAAGCGGTGGCGGAACTGGAAGGACACGAGCACCGACCGGAGCGACCGCCCGAGGTCCGCATCGACCTGCCGGTCGACGCTCACCTGCCGAGCGACTACATCGCCGACCAACCAGTCCGTCTGGAGGCCTATCGCAGGCTGGCCGCGGCGACGTCAGCCGACCAGGTCGACGACGTCGCCGCCGAGTGGTCGGATCGGTTCGGTGCCCCACCGGCCCCGGCCGACAAGCTGATCGACATCGCTCGTCTCCGTGTCGAGGCCATCAGGGTGGGCATGACCGAGATCGTGAAGCTGCGCGACGAGATCCGGCTGTCTCCGGTGGATCTCACGGTGTCCCAGGAGGTCCGGCTGGAGCGACTCCAACCGCGTGCGGTGCTGCGCACGGCGGAGGGAAGCCTGTTCATCCCAGCCCCCGAGCCACTGGTGGAGGGGCTGGTGGAGTTCCTGGGGCAGATGTGGCCTCAGCCGGAGGGGGATCGCCCGGTCGGCACGTCGTCCCGGGCGGATACGGCGGGAGAATCGCCGTAGCGGGCAAGGCCCGATACCATCGGTGACTCTCGATTTCTTCAGCGAGGTTCCCTTTGAGAAAGCTGACTCCCCTACTCCTGTGCGTCGCCCTGCTCGTCGCCGCCTGCGGCAGCGGCGGCGACGGCGACGTGGCAGCCACCGTCGGCGACACGGTGCTCACGGTGTCCGACGTCAGGTCGTTCCCCTTCGACAGGTCCGGGACTATCGGCACCACCGAGTTCGCCCAGTACCTCGGGGCTCTGATCCAATGGCAGATCCTCGACGACGCCGCCGACGACGAGTTCGGTATCGATCCCACCGACGCCGAGGTCGACGCCGAACTGGATGTCGTCCTCACCGACCAGATGGGCGGTGTCAGCCTGGAGGCCATCACCGAGGAGCAGAATCTGTCCGAGGATACGGTGCGCAGAATCATCCGGGTCGGGTTGATCCAGCAGCTCGTCGCCGAGGAGCTGGCCTCGTCGCTGGCCGAGCCGACGCCGGCCCAGATCGACCAGGCCGTGGACCAGCAGCGGGCAGGGCTGACCGAGGTGTGCGCCCGTCACATACTCGTCACCACCGCCGAGGAAGCCGAGGAAGCGGCTGATCGCCTCGAGGGCGGCGAGGACTTCGCCGATGTCGCCGCCGATATATCGACCGATCCCAGCGCGGCCGAGAACGGGGGGGACCTGGGCTGTGCCCCGGCCCAGACCTACGTTCCCGAGTTTCGCGACGCCACGGTGGGCGCCGAGATCGACGAGGTGACCGAACCGGTACAGAGTCAGTTCGGTTTCCACCTGATAGTCGTATACGACCGCAACGAGCCCTCCCAGGAGGAGCTTCCGGACGAGGAGGAGATCCGGGAGACGCTGATCGAGGAGGCCGGCGTCGTCGCGCTCGAGGAGTGGCTGATGGCGAAGGTCAACGGGGCGGACGTCACCGTCGAGGAGGAATACGGCACGTGGACTCTCGAGCCACAGCCCGGGGTGCTGCCGCCGGCGAGCTGATCGTCTCCGGTCTCGGTCCCGGAGACCTGAGCAGGTTGCCGTCCCGGCACCGGGACCTCCTCGAAGACCCCGACCTGGCAGTGGTGGTGCGGACATTGCACCATCCCGCCGCCGCCCAACTCGCCGAGCTCAGGGCGGTGGAGACCTGCGACGACCTCTACGACCGCGTCGACGAGTTCGACGGCGTATACCGGGCCATCGTCGACCGCGTCCTGGAGCGGGCGTCCTCGACCCCCACCATCTACGCCGTGCCCGGTAGTCCCCTGGTAGGCGAGTTCGCCGTGCGGATGCTCCTGGAGGCCGCTCCCGACACCGAGGTCATCCCCGCCGAGTCGTTCGTCGACGCCGTCTTGCGGGCGGTGGGATACGATCCGCTCGACCGTGGGCTCCGCATAATCGACGGTCACCACCTGCCGAACCCGGTCGCGCTCGATGCCCCCACCATCGTTGCCCATCTCGATGCTCCGGAAGTGCTGGCCGATGTGACATCGGCTCTGTCACGGGTGCTCCCCTCCGGCTCCGAGGTGACCGTTTGCGCCAATCTCGGCGCCGGTGACGAGCAGCGGGCCTCGTTCCCGGTCGATGGCGTGCCTCCCGAGCTGGCGGGGTTCCGGACATCACTGTTCATCGATACCGTTCCTGCGGGGCTGGTGGGACTCGTCGGGGTCATGCGGAGGCTTCGAGCGGAATGTCCCTGGGATCGGCGTCAGACCCACTCCAGCCTCATCGCCTACCTGCTGGAAGAGGTATACGAGCTGATCGATGCGATCGCAGCCTTGCCCGAGGAGCTCGATCACGTCGCCTACGACGGAGTAGAGGAGGAGCTGGGCGACGTTCTCCTCCAGGTCCTCTTCCATGCCGCCATCGCCGCCGAGAAGGGTGTCTTCGGCATCGACGATGTCGCCACCCGTCTGCAGGAGAAGCTGGTGAGACGCCATCCTCATGTTTTCGCACAGGTCCAGGTGGCGGACGCCGACGAGGTAGCCACCAACTGGAACAGGATCAAGTCCGAGGAGAAGGGGCCCCGGGCCGGTTCCCTCATGGACGGGATACCCGTCGGGCTGCCCGCCCTGGAGAGGGCCGGGCGGGTCCAACGGAAGGCGGCCCAGGCCGGCTTCGATTGGGAAGACGCCGCCGACGTGGTCGACGCCCTCCGGTCAGAGGTAGACGAGCTCGCCCAGGCCATGGCCGGCGAGGGAGATGCCGCCCACGAACTAGGGGATGTGGTGTTCGCCGCCGTCAACCTGATGCGCCATCTCGACCTCGACGGCGAGATCGTCCTTCGCCGCGCCACCGATCGCTTCGAGCGCCGGTTCCGGGCGATGGAGTCGGCGGGACCGCTGGAGGGGCTGTCGTCGGAGGGCCTGGAGGCCCGATGGCACGCCGCCAAGGCCGATCAGGGCTGACGCTGCCTGCTCGCCCACGCCACGTGTTGTCGAGTCGATGGAGACCGGCGCTGCTACCGTGCAGGGCCGACAAGGAGGGCTTGGATGCCTGCTGGGATCAGACCCACTGAGATCAGAACAATCCGGGCCCGTGAGATCCTCGACTCCCGGGGTAACCCGACCGTTGAGGCCGAAGCACTCCTAGCTGGTGGAGGCTTCGGTCGGGCCGCGGCACCCTCGGGCGCGTCGACAGGGGCACTCGAGGCAATCGAGCTTCGAGACGGCGGAGACCGCTTCGGTGGTAGAGGCGTCTCGCGGGCCGCCGCCGCCGTGAACGAGGTCATCGCCCCGGAGGTGGAGGGGATGGACGCCACCCACCAGGCGGCCATCGATCAGGTGATGATCGACCTCGACGCCACTCCCAACAAGGCCTCTCTGGGAGCCAACGCCATCCTGGCGGTGTCGCTGGCGGTGGCGAGGGCCGCCGCCGCTCAGCTCGGTCTGCCGCTGTTCCGCTACCTGGGCGGCCCCGCCGCGCGGACGCTGCCCGTCCCCTTGCTCAACGTGCTCAACGGCGGCGCCCACGCCGCCAACTCGGTCGACATCCAGGAGTTCATGGTGGTACCGGGAGGCCTTCCCTCCTTCTCGGAGGCGCTGCAGGCGGGAGTGGAGGTGTATCACGCCCTCAAGAAGGTCCTCAGCGGACGGGGGCTGGCGACGAACGTCGGCGACGAGGGAGGCTTCGCCCCCAATCTCCCGACCAATCGGGCCGCCCTGGACCTGCTGGTGGAGGCCATCGACGTCGCCGGATTCGAGCTGGGAGGGGAGATCGCCCTCGCCCTCGACGTGGCCTCCTCCGAGCTCCATCGGGAAGGTCACTACGAGCTGGAGGGCGGGGAGATGGGCTCCGAGGAGATGATCGACTTCCTGGCCGAGCTCGTCGAGAACTTTCCGCTCGTGTCGGTGGAGGACGGGATGGCCGAAGACGACTGGGACGGATGGGTGGCGCTCACCCGCAGGCTGGGATCCAAGGTCCAGCTGGTCGGAGACGACCTGTTCGTCACGAACCCCGACATCCTCGCCGAGGGCATCGAGCGTTCCGCCGCCAACGCCGTCCTCATCAAGGTGAACCAGATCGGCACCCTCACGGAGACCCTGGCGACGATGGAGATGGCCGCCCAGGCCTCCTACGGGCGGATGGTGTCGCACCGGTCGGGGGAAACGGAGGACACTTTCATTGCTCACCTGGCGGTGGCCACCAACGCCGGACAGATCAAGACCGGAGCACCGGCGCGGGGGGAGCGGACCGCCAAATACAACCAGCTCCTGCGGATGGAAGAGCAGCTCGGCTCGGAGGCTCGGTTCGCGGGCTGGGACACATTCCGCCGACGCCCCGCAGTCTCCCGGAGTGAGAGACGGTGAGGCTACGGAAATCGGCCGTCGGGCTGTTCACCATCGCCCTCCTCGTCGTGGGGGCGGCGGTGGTGACCAATGTGGTGCCTTACCGTCAAATCCTCGAGCAGCGTCGCGCGGTGGAGACAGCGGCTGCCGAACTGGATGCCCTGGAGGAGGAGAACGAGGTGCTCAGCGCCCAGCGGGATGCCCTCGAGACCCCGATGGAGATCGAACGCCTCGCCCGGGAGAAACTCGGTTACGTTCGTCCCGGCGAGGTGGCGTACGTGGTGCTCGATCCGCCACCGGCTCCCACCACCACCCTGCCGGAGGTCGTGGAGGTCCCCCCCGTCGAGGACGTCTCGCTGCTGGAGACGGTCTGGGACTTCCTCACCGGAGCCGACCTTTCGGGGTGAGTGACTCCGGGACGGTGGCGGTGCAGATCGGCCGTCCTCTCCGAGCCGGCTGCGAGGTGGTGGCCAGATGCCATCTCGGTCTCCCGGTGGTGGTGGCGGTGCCTCCCCTCCTCGATGACGGCACTCCCTTCCCCACCCGATATTGGCTGACATGTCCCCTGGCGGTGGCACGCATCGGGCGCCTGGAGGGGGCGGGCGGAGTGAAACGCATGGAAGCGAAGGCCGATGCGGATCCGGTGTTCGCCGCCGCCCTGGCGGCAGCCCACCAGCGTTATGAGCACGAGCGGGATCTCCTCGTCCCGGCGAATGCCGCTCCCCGTCCCGGGGGCGGGGTGGGAGGCGCCCGCACCGGTGTCAAGTGCCTCCATGCTCACTATGCCGACACCGCCGCGGGCAACGAGAACCCGGTTGGCGACATAGTGGCGGGGTGGATCGAACCCCTCGACTGTGACGTCCCGTGTGTCGCGGGGGAGAGCAGGAACCCCGAATGGTCGGCGAAGCCGTGAGCACCGTGGTGGCGGCGGTGGACGTCGGTACCAATTCCACCCGGTTGCTGATCCGGAACGGCTCCCGGGTGATCGTTCGCCGCACCACCGTCACCGGCCTGGGACGGGGGGTGTCACGCACCGGCCTGATCGGGATGAAGGGACGCACCGACACCCTCCGGGCCCTGACCGAGTACCGCAAGATCATGACCCAGACAGGTGCCGTGAGGTCCCGGGCGGTGATGACCGCAGTCGGCCGTGACGCCGCCGACGCCGGCACCTTCGCCGCCGATGCCGCGGTGGTGCTGGAGACGCCCCTGGAGATCATCACCGGCGACGAGGAGGCGTCGCTGGCGTACGCAGGAGCGACGAGCGACTTGATCGGCGGTGACTGGACGGTGGTGGACATCGGTGGAGGGAGCACCGAGATCGTCACCGCCGCCAGGGGAGCTTCGCTGGGGATGGGATCGGTGAGACTCACGGACCTGTACCTGCAGACGCGGCCCGTCGAGGCCGGTCGTTTGAGCGCCGCTCGGGATCGGGCGGCCGGCGTTCTCGGCTCACAAGGCCCGGCCCCGGGCGGGGTGGTGGGGGTAGCGGGCACCTGGACGAGCCTGGCCGCGATGACCCGGGCGGCCGGCGGCGAGGAGCCGGCAGTCCATCACGCTCGTCTCGATCGGGAGGCCATCGAGGACTGGATCGCGCGTCTGGCGGTCATGCCGCTGGAGGAAACGGCTCGACTGGGGGGACTCGACCCCAAGCGGGCGCCGGTGATCCTGGGCGGGGCTATCGTGGCGGTGGCCTCGCTCGACGCCCTGGGTGCCGACGTCTGCCTGGTCTCCGAGCGGGATCTCCTCGATGGGGTTGCTGCGGGGCTGGTCGACACGCGGTGACGGGCCGACGGGTGAGTCGGCGGGGGGAGTACCGTGACTGCTAGCCCGGGTGGCGGAATCGGTCAGACGCGGAGGTCTTAAAAACCTCTGTCCCCGATGGGACGTGTGGGTTCGACTCCCACCCCGGGCACGAGATGAGACCCCGAACCGTTTTCGCGCATCGAATGCGCGCTATAGCGCGCATTCGATGCGCGAAAACGGG
>CAZTXD010000109.1:0-12850 GCA_964617995.1 uncultured Acidimicrobiaceae bacterium | reverse complement strand
CATCGAATGCGCGCTATAGCGCGCATTCGATGCGCGAAAACGGTCGTTGCGTGGGCGGGGTCTGGTGTCGTCGGGGTGTCTCTACCATCCCGTTAGATGTCCGACGAACAGACCGATCCCACCTCCCGCCCCTGGGATGACCTGACCGAGGATCTCCTGGGCGTCACGGAACGCCTGAAGGCGGGCTACCGGCGGGTGGCCGACGAGTCCGGTCCCACCGAGGAGGAGATCAGGGACGCCCTACGGACTCTGGGAGCTGCCTGGAACCAGGTGGCGGGGTCGGTGGGGGAGGTCATCCGCGACGAGGAGGTGCGGACCCATCTCAAACGGGCCGCTTCGTCCCTGGCCGACGCCGTCGGTGCCACTCTGTCCGAGATCGTGCCGCGGTCGGCCGGGCCCCCCGCCCGGGGCGCTACCGATCAGGAGGAGGGGGAGGAGGAGGAGGAGTGAGGATCGGCTCCGCGCTGATGATCGGAGGTCTGGTCCTGGTGGGGCTGGGAGCGATCCTGCGGTGGGCACCCTGGCTCGTGTCGTGGTTCGGGAACCTACCCGGCGACATCCGCTATGAGGGCACCCGCACGTCGGTGTTCATCCCCATAACCTCCATGCTCATCCTGTCACTCATCGCCTCTCTCATCTACTCGTTCATCCGCCGGGGTGGTGCGTGAGCCATCCGCTCATCACCGTGCCCGGGCTGCACGAGGAACTGGGCGAAGTGGCGCTGTTCGACATCCGTTGGGACCTGGGCGACCCCGAGGCAGGACGGGATCGCTATCTGCAGGGTCACATACCCGGGGCGGTGTTCGTGGATCTCGAGGAGGATCTGACCGGGGCGGAGGGACCGGGACGCCACCCGCTCCCGCCGGTCGACGAGTTCACCGCCACCCTGGGGAGGCTCGGCATCGGCCCCTACTCCGATGTGGTCGTCTACGACGACGTGGGCGGTGGCGTGGCGGCGCGGATGTGGTGGATGCTCTCGGCTATCGGTCACCGTGGCACCGTGAGGGTTCTGGACGGTGGGTGGAGAGCGTGGTCCGAGTCCGGGTATCCCTCCTCCACCGAGGACGTTTCCCCGGCCACCGTCGTGTACCCGTCACCCAACCAGGGATACCGGGGCGTGACAGACCGGCAGGGAGTCGTCTCGATGCGCAGCCATCTCCTGCTCGATGCCCGCGCCACCGAGCGCTATCGGGGCGAGCAGGAGCCGGTGGACCCGCGCGCCGGCCACATCCCGGGAGCGGTCAGCACGCCGTGGGAGGCGAACCTGGGTCCGGACGGGCGGTTCCGGGACGCCACCTTCCTCCGGCGGCGCTACGAGGCTCTGGGGGCCGAGCGGCGGCCGGTGATCGTCTCATGCGGGAGCGGAGTGAACGCCTGTCATCTCGCCCTGGCTATGGAGATCGCCGGCCTGCCACGGCCCCAGCTCTACCCCGGCTCGTTCTCGGACTGGGCTCGCTCCGACCTGCCCGTGGTCGAGGGGCCACACCCCCGGTGATCGACGAACGCACCGCCAAGGCCATCGAGTCCTCCGACACCGACGAGCTCGTGCGAATCGTCGACGGCCACGCCTCCGCCCGCTCCTGGGACGAGATGCTCGCCCTCCGGACCCGGTGCGACGAGGCGGTCAGCCGCGGCAAGCAGCTCTGGGCGGTATCGGAGTACATCCGGTATCGGCTCGCCCTCGACGCTCCCGGTCGTTGGGCAGGACCGGCCGTGACCGAAGGGCCGACCCGTTTCACCCTGGGGCCATTGTCGGAGGTCGCCGCCTCCCGCAAGGCCTGGGCCGAGCTGGACGACCACCTCACTCCCGGGCCGCAGCGCACCATGACCGCTCAGGAGCGCGTTCTTCGCGGGGAGGACCTCCGTGACGCCGACATCGACCCCCTGACCGTGGAGTTGCCGTTGAACCTCCAGCCCTGGGAGCCGCGGTATCGCCTGGCCGAGTACAAGCCCGACCGGGTGGAAGCTCCTTCTCCCACCCCGGTGAGGCCCAGGATCGGGCCCGTGACATCCTCCGGTGTGGAGGTGGACGACATGGACGGCTGCCGGGCCCTCCTCTCGACCGTGGAGCATTGGACCGAGACATCAAACGGCCGCTCCCAAGCGGCGTGCGTCGAAGGCACCGCCTCACAGGCGGTGGCCGCCCTGGGAGTGAGCCGGGCCGGCCTGACCCCCGCGGAGGGGAATATGGCTCTCGAGTGGATAGCCTGGGCGGCCGCCAGCGGAGGGGCCCACGGGCGGCGGCGGGGAAGTGCTGCCGGGCGCTTCGCCGCCTGGTGGGTCGCCCATGAGTTGGCCGGTCTGGAGTGGCCGGTCGATCCCGATGAGCTGGGTGCTGCCATCGGTGATCTCTCCTGGTATCTGTGGTCGGACGGATCCGCTGATACCGGCTGGGCACTGCGGGTAGCAGTCGAGTCCCCCCCGGAGGGGATCGCCTGGGCGCTCACCGCCGTCGACGCGGAGTAGTCGTCGGGTGTCGATGTCAGTGGTCGGTGCCGAAAGCGGGAACCGGTGAGGATCGGGTATTGCAGGAAAACCCGTCCCGGATCACGCCACCACCCTCACTCCGATCGTGTGCCATCCGGTGGCTCCGTTGGGGGCAGGACGGGAGATCTCGGACGTCTGGGTGTAGCCGGTGGCGTCGGTCGCCCGGACCCGGATGGTATGGTCGCCCGCGGCGGGGGTCCATGGCACCTGCCACTGTCGCCACGTGTTGTCGTGGAGCTCCTCGGCGAGGTCGGCCGTCACCCAATCCTCCTCGTCGGTCTGCACCTCCACCTTCTCGATCCCGATGTTCGGTGCCCAGGCGACCCCGGCTATGGCCCGAGGAGCGGCGTCGATCACGGCGCCGTTACGGGGTGTGTCGATCCGCGACTGTGTCTTGATCGGACCCTCCTTCGACCATCCCCGCGGCACCCAGTAAGCATCGAAGGCGTCCCAGGTGGTGAGCTCGATGTCCGACAGCCACTTGGTCGCCGACACGTACCCGTAGAGCCCCGCCACCACCAACCGGGCCGGGAAACCGTGATCGAAAGGGAGGGGCTCGTCGTTCATGCCCACCGCCACCAGGGCGTCGCGGCCATCAAAGGCGACCTCGGTCGGGAATCCGACCGTGAAGTCGTCCACTGATCGCCCCACGATCTGATCGGCCCCGCTGTGGACACGGGCCCGATCGAGGATCCTGGCGAGAGGGACCCCCAGCCACTTGGCGTTCCCGATGAGCCGTCCGCCGACCTCGTTGGAGACGCAGGTCAACGTCACGTAGCGCTCCACCATGTCCATGTCCATGAGCTGATCGAAAGTGAGCTCATAAGGCCGATCGACCAGACCGTGAATGCGCAGCGTCCACGTCGCCAGGTCCACCTGAGGAGTGGAGAGGGTGGTATCGATCTTGTAGAAGTCGGCGTTGGGAGTGATGAGGGGACCGAGGTCTGCCACCTGGAACGAGGCCGCCGCCGCGGGTGCAGGTACCGCCTCGACCGGGATCGGCAGGACCACCTCGTCCCTCCCGGCGACCATGCGCTTGGCTCTGTCCAGCAGAGCTCGTCCCGCTCCCGCGGAGATCGCCGCCAGTGCGATCATGGCTCCGGCTGCTCCTATGAACGCTCTGCGGGTCGGATCGGGTGCATCGTCCGGGCCGGCGGCGGCGTCGGCCTCGATTCGGCCGTACAGCCACGTCAGCGCCAGCAGACCGGCCAGAGCGGCGGTCCCCCCACCGATCACGGACGAGACTGCCGCTGCCCCCGACACTGTGCCTGCCGCTGCCCCCACGGCGCCGAAGCCGAGGAACACGATGGCCGCGATCCACAGGCGGGTGCGTGCTGCCACGCCGACCACCGCTCCCAACAAGAGAGTCACCACGGCGATCCCCACCACCAGAACCATCTTGTCGTAGACCCCGAACACATCGATTGCCCAGTCTTTGATGGTCGGGGGGACGTTGTCGATGACGAAGCCGCCGACAGACTCGATGAGGGAAGGCACAGCCGAAATGACACCGGCAACCAACTCGGAGACGGCCAACGCCACGGCTGCGGCCAGGGCACCGGAGGCGGCGAAACGGGCTGAGGTTCTCATGTGTGGAACTCCAAGCTAAGGCTACGAGCCCGGTTTCTCCAGAATCTTACGGCTAGTTCATGCACTGTTCACACGCATCCACTCCCACCCCCGTTTCCACATCGGTGGCATCTGGTTCCGGGCCCTCGACACCGAGACCGACGACTGACAACCGAACAACTCCGTGCCGAGGGGAACTCCTGACGCCATACTCTGCGCATGGACAGAATCGTCGTCGGTGAAGACGGGAGAGCACGCTGTTGGTGGGGTGCCGAGCCCGAGATCTACCGCCGCTATCACGACACCGAGTGGGGGTATCCGGTCACACAAGACCAGCGCTTGTTCGAGAAGCTCTCGTTGGAGGGTTTTCAGGCGGGACTCTCGTGGCTGACGATCCTGCGCAAGCGCGACGCATTCCGCGCTGCCTTCACCGGGTTCGACCCGGTGGTGGTGGCCGATTACGGGGAAGGCGATGTCGGCCGTCTCTTGGCCGACACCGGCATCGTCCGCCATGAGGGCAAGATCCGCTCGGTCATCAACAATGCCGGGAAGGCGCTGGAGATGATCGCCGAACACGGCTCGTTGTCTGCGTTCTTCTGGCGGCAGGCAGACGGGGATGGCCCGCCGCCTGCAGAGATCCCTTCGGTCACCCCGACCTCGACCGCCCTCGCCCGGGACCTCAAGCGGAGAGGGTGGAGTTTCGTGGGACCGACCACCATGTATGCCTTCATGCAGGCAATGGGCCTGGTGAACGATCACCTGGGCGGGTGTTTCGTGCGAGACGACGTTGCCGAGGAGCGTCGAAGGACCCTGGCCGGTTCAGGGTAGGGTTGCCCGGTCCGTCCAAGGAGCAGAGATGGCGGTCGAGCGACCCCCTTTCACGGTCGGGATCGAAGAAGAGTACCTGCTGGTCGACCGGACGACACGGGCCCTGGTCGCCCGACCCGATCCCGAGATGTGGGACGGGCTCCGCCGGGTCCTCGGGCCGCAGGTCGGGCCGGAGTTCCTCCGGGCCCAGATCGAGGTCGGTACCCGCACCAGCCGCACGCTCCAGGAGGCCCACGCCGACCTCGCCCACCTGCGTACGGAGTTGAACGAGGTCGTCTCCGGCTTCGATGCCGCCATCATCGCTTCCTCCACCCACCCGTTCGCCCAGTGGTGGGACCTCCAGCACACCGACGACGCTCGCTACGACCAGCTGGCCACAGATTTCCAGCAGATCGCCCGGCGACTCGTGATCTGCGGGATGCACGTGCATGTGGGAGTGGACGACCCCGATCTGCGTATCGACCTCATGAACCAGGTGCGGTACTTCCTGCCCCACATCCTCGCCCTGTCCACCTCCTCACCGTTCTGGACCGGCCGCGAGACGGGTCTCAAGTGCTATCGGCTCTCGGTGTTCCAGACGCTCCCCCGTACCGGGCTGCCGGAGGAGTTCTCATCGTGGTCGGAATACGAGCGGCATGTCGCCGTGCTGGTCGACGCCGGGATCATCGAGGACGCCTCCAAGCTGTGGTGGGACATACGCCCATCCAGCAAGTACCCGACGGTCGAGCTGCGGGTACCCGACATCTGCACCCGCCTCGTCGATGCCGTAGCGGTCGCCGCCCTCTACATGGCTCTCATGGAGATGCTGTTCCGGCTCCGGACGGAGAACCGGCGGTGGCGCGCCTACGCCCCGATGCTCATATCGGAGAACCTGTGGCGAGCCCAACGCTACGGCGTGCACGGCACGCTGATGGACTTCGGGCGGGGAGAACTGGTCGAGATGAGGGACCTCGTCGAAGAGCTGCTGGTGCTCACCGAGGTCGACGCCCGCCTGCTGGGAGTTGGCGAGGAGCTGAACCACATACGGAGCATCGCCAAGGAGGGGACGAGCGCCCACCGTCAGCTCATCGTCTACCACGAGGCACTCGACGGTGGGGCATCCCAGCGGGAGGCGCTGGAAGCGGTGGTGGATCACCTGATCGCCGACACGATGTACGGGCTGTGAGCCGACCCGGGACCGCCGGTAGCATCGCCGCCGTCGTCTCACGGTGCGCCGGGAAGTCTGGTCGGCGAGGTCCAATGGAATCGGCGTTGCACGCAACCAGTCCCCACCCCAACAGCAGGCAGTTCGAGTGATCCTCGTACTGATCGTCCACGCGCTGATCGCAGCCGTGACCGTGTATCTCGGACCGCGCCTGGGTCGGCGGGTCATGCTGGTGGGGGCGGTGGCCCCGGCGTCCTCGGTTGGCTGGCTCATGACCGCCGGCGCCGGCG
Source organism: uncultured Acidimicrobiaceae bacterium (assembly GCA_964617995.1). Classification (GTDB taxonomy): domain Bacteria; phylum Actinomycetota; class Acidimicrobiia; order Spongiisociales; family ZC4RG35; genus CAZTXD01. The sequence goes on along the minus strand of CAZTXD010000109.1, from coordinate 6,532 downwards.
AGGGGAGGGTGGTCACCGAGGTCGTTCAGTGGCTTCCTGCCATCGGCCTCGACCTCAGCTTCCTGCTGGATGGGCTGGCGACGCTGATGGTCGCACTCGTGGGGGGCATCGGCGTTCTCATCTTCGTGTATGCCTGGCGGTATTTCGACGAGCGGGAAGGGCTGGGCCGTTTCGCCTCCTACCTCGTCCTCTTCGCCGGCTCGATGTTCGGGCTGGTGGTCGCCGACAACCTCCTGCTGCTGTTCGTCTTCTGGGAGCTGACCTCGATCACGTCCTACCTGCTCATCGGATTCGAGGACGAGAGCGCCACCGCCAGGGCCGGCGCCCTGCAGGCCCTGCTCGTCACCGGCGCCGGAGGCCTCGCCATGCTCGGTGGGATCGTCCTCGTCGCCCAGCAGTCGGGCACGTACTCGCTGGCAGGGACCCTGGCCGCCGCACCGCCAACCGCCGCCACCGGGATCGGGCTCGGTCTGATCCTGCTGGGGGCCTTCACCAAATCCGCCCAGTTCCCGTTCCACTTCTGGCTTCCCGGAGCCATGGCCGCCCCCACTCCGGTGAGCGCCTACCTCCATTCGGCCACGATGGTCAAGGCCGGCATCTACCTCGTCGCCCGGCTGGCGCCTGCCTTCGCCGTGACGTTCGGCTGGTGGCGACCCCTGGTGGTCACGGTCGGCTTGGTCACGATGCTCGTCGGCGGATGGCGAGCCCTGGCCCAATACGACCTGAAACTGCTCCTCGCTCAAGGAACGATCTCCCAGCTCGGCTTCATCATGGTCCTGGTGGGCCTGGGCACGCCCGAGGCCGCCTTCGCCGGGATGGCCATGATCGTGGCCCATGCCGTCTTCAAAGCGGCCCTCTTCATGGTGGCGGGGATCATCGACCATCAGACCCACACCCGGGACATCCGTCGGTTGACGGGGGTGGGCAGGCGCATGCCGGCCACTGCCACCACAGCCCTAGTCGCCACCGCCTCGATGGCCGGTATCCCGCCCCTGCTGGGCTTCATCACAAAGGAAGCGGCCCTCGAGGCATTGCTGCACGACGCCGGTCTGTGGACCGTCGCCGGCGTGGTGGTCGGATCGATGCTCACCGTCGCCTACGGGCTCCGCTTCTTCGTGGGGACCTTCGCCGCCAAGTTAGGCGACGAAGCCGAACTGGTCGGAGCCGACGCCCGGCCCCCGCCGTGGACGTTCCTCGCTCCCCCTGCCCTGCTGGTAGCCGTGACGATCGTGGCGGGGCCCGTCCCATCGATCTTCGACGGGATGGTGGGCGATTCCGCCCGGGCGGTTGCCTCTTCGGCTGATCAGTTCCATCTCGCCCTCTGGCACGGCTTCGGCACAGCCCTCCTCCTTTCGGCGATGGCGGTAGCGGGAGGCGTGTTCATCTGGCTTCGGCCGGCCCGCCGACTCCGCCGCCTCACCCAGCGCCTACCCGATGCCACCCGGGTATACGGACAGTCGATCACCGGCCTCAACCGCACCGCCGACAGGGTGACGAGTATCGTCCAGAGTGGCTCTCTGCCCATCTATCTGGGGATCATCCTCACTACCGCCGTGGTCGCCCCTGGGGTCCTCCTCGTCCGGCACTGGACATCGCCCTCGCGCCTGCTGTTCGCCGAGTCACCGACCCAAGGGGTGGTTGCGGGATTGGTGATCCTGGCGGCGCTCGGCACGGTGGCCGTTCGGCGCCGCCTCGGGGCGGTCCTGTTCCTGGGCGCAGTCGGATACGGGGTGGCCGTCCTGTTCGTGATCCAGGGCGCTCCCGACCTCGCCCTCACTCAGCTCCTGGTCGAGACTCTGACGTTGGGCCTCTTCATCCTCGTCCTCCGCCATCTCCCCAGCCGCTTCGAGGGAGTGGAGTGGCGACTCGGTCATGTCACCCGCCTGGTGGTGTCGGTGGCCGTCGGACTGAGCGCCGGCCTGTTCGCGGTGTGGGCCGCGGCCGGGAGGAGAGCCGCACCCCTGGTGGGCGAGTTCCTGACGCGGGCCGAGCCCGAAGGAGGGGGAAGAAACGTGGTCAACGTGATCCTCACCGACTTCAGAGCCCTCGACACCATGGGTGAGATCACCGTCCTCACCGTGGTCGCCCTGGGGGCGATGGCCCTCATCCGCGCCCGTCGCGACGACGACCTCCTCGAGCCAGACCTCGACGAACGCGAGGAGGTGACCGCGTCGTGATCGAGAGGTCCCTCATCCTCGGCTTCGTGGCGGACCTCGTCATCCGCACTGCGCTGGTGTTCTCGCTCTTCCTGTTGTTCACCGGCCACAATGCCCCCGGGGGCGGCTTCGTGGCGGGTCTCGTCGCCGGCATCGCCCTGATCCTCCGTTTCGTGTCGGCCGGTCAAGAAGGCATCACTCAGGTGCTGCCGGCCCCTCCCGAGGTCCTGATGGGAATCGGGCTGGGTACCGCCGTCGCCACCGGCGCTGCCGGGTGGCTGTGGGGTCAGGGCTTCCTCCAGAGCGCCAAGGTGGAGCTGTCGGCGCCGGTGCTGGGCACGGTGAAGGCGACCTCGGCCTTGCCGTTCGACATCGGAGTGTTCGTCGTTGTGATCGGCCTCACGGCCGGACTGCTGATGTCGCTGGGCACGTGGGAGGAGCCGGAATGATCCTGGCGATGGCGGTGACCGTGGCCGTCCTGTATGGCGCGGGTGCCTATCTCATGCTCCAACGGAACCTGAGTCGTATCGTGATCGGGTTGGCCGTGCTCGGCCACGGCGCCAACCTCCTCCTGTTGATGGCCGGGGGCAGAGCCGGGCGCGCCCCCCTGGTCGGTTCAGGCACGGGCCCGGCCTCCGATCCCCTACCCCAGGCGCTCGCACTGACCGCCATCGTGATCACCTTCGGGGTGAGTGCCTACCTCCTGGCGCTGGCGTACCGGAGCTGGTTGATCAACCAGTCCGACGAGGTGGAGGACGACGTCGAGGACCGCCGCATCGCAGAACTGGCGGCGGCACGAGCTACCAGTGCGGCCCGCGACGACGAGGTGGAGGACGAGACATGAGCGCTGCCGCCGTCCTCCCGATGGCACTCCCGCTGGGTGCAGCTGCCGTCTCGATGGCCCTGGGGGTCTGGCCCCGGCTGCGAAGAGGGCTGGGCGTGGTGGTGCTGGCGGCCACCGTTGCCGTCTGCGTCTTCCTGCTGGTGCAGGTCCGCGACGGCTCGATCATCGTCACACACCTGGGAGGCTGGGAGGCCCCGGTGGGAATCACGTTCGTGGTCGACACATTCTCGGCGATCATGCTCAGCGTCTCGTCGGTGATGCTGCTGGCCGTGCTCGTCTATGCCATCGGCAGCCCCCGCACCGATGACGCCGCGGTGTTCTTCCACCCCATTTACCTGGTGCTGGCTGCTGGTGTCTCGGCCTCGTTCCTCACCGGCGACCTCTTCAACCTGTTCGTCGCTTTCGAGGTTATGTTGGGTGCCAGCTACGTCCTCATCACCCTGGGGGGGTCGCGGGCCCAGGTGCGACACGGCATGACGTATGTCGTCATCAGTCTCCTCGCCTCGGCCCTCTTCGTCACCGCAGTCGGGCTGGTCTACGCCGCCACCGGAACGGTCAACATGGCCGACCTGGCCGTGAAGCTGGGCGACATCGACCCGGGCCTGCGTTCGGCGCTCGGGATCCTGTTCCTGGTCGTGTTCGGGATCAAGGCGGCGATCTTCCCGCTGTTCTTCTGGCTGCCCGACTCGTATCCCACGGCGGCAGCACCGATCACCGCCATCTTTGCCGGCCTGCTGACCAAGGTCGGTGTCTACGCCATCATCCGCTCCCAGACGTTGCTCTTCAGTGATGGGCAGTCGACCCTCCTGCTGGCGGTAGCCGGGCTCACCATGCTGGTGGGCGTCCTCGGCGCAATCTCCCAAGATGACGTCAAGCGCATCCTCAGCTTCCACATCATCAGCCAGATCGGCTACATGATCTTCGGCCTGGGGCTGTTCACGGTCGCCGGGCTGGCGGCCACCGTCTTCTACGTCGTCCACCACATCATCGTCAAGACCACGCTGTTCCTCGTGGGCGGCCTCATCGAAGAGCAGACCGGCACCGGCGCCCTGCGTCGCCTGGGGGGGATGCTCCACGAGAGCCCTCTGCTCGCGGCCCTTTTCCTCCTCCCGGCGCTCAGCCTCGCCGGCATCCCACCGCTGTCGGGGTTCGTCGCCAAGCTGACGCTCGTCCAGAGCGGGCTGGACGTCGGAGCCAACCTCACCGTCGCCGTGGCCCTGGGTGTGAGCATCCTGACGCTCTTCTCCATGACGAAGATATGGGCGGGAGTGTTCTGGGGGGCCCCCGACGAGCCCAGGCCCACCAACCCCACCCACCTCCACGGCCCCCGCCTGCGGCTACCGCCTCTCATGGTCTCGTCCACCGCCTTCCTGGTGGCGGCGAGCATCGCCTTCGTGGTGGCGGCCGCTCCGCTCTACGAACTGGGCCAGAACGCCGCTGCGGGGCTCATCGATCCCAGTCAGTACGTGGCAACGGTGATCGGCCCATGAGAGTCGTCACCGGGATCGCCTGGCTCACGTTGGTCTGGATCGCGCTGTGGGAGGACCTAACGTGGGCGAACACTCTCGGCGGTGTTCTCGTCGCCCTGGCGGTCATGAGGGCGATCCCTGCCCGCCCTGCCACGGCTCGCCACGGCGTGAGACCGTGGGCGCTCCTGAAGCTGTCGATCTACTTCCTGTGGAGACTGGCCCAAGCATCGGTGTTGCTCGCCTGGGAGATCGTGACGCCTCGGAACCGGATCAACGCCGCCGTTGTGGCCGTTCCCCTCGCCTCCCGGTCCCCCGGGATCGTCACGCTGGTCGCCAACATGGTCTCGCTCACCCCCGGGACGCTCACGCTCGAGGTCGACGAGGAGACGATGACGATCTTCATCCATGTTCTCCATCTGGAGACGGTCGAGGCGATGCGTCGCGAGGTGCTCTACTTCGAGGAACTGGCGATGGCCGCCTTCCCCCGCCACGACTCAGCCGGCGAAGCCATCACCGTTGACGGGGGTGGCTGATGCTGGAGGTCACTACCACCATCGTGATGGGAATGCTGCTCGTCGCTGCCGTCCTCTGCGTCGTTCGCCTCCTGCGCGGTGGCTCGCTCGCCGACCGCATCGTTGCCCTCGACTCACTCCTGATCATGATCGTGCTGGGTCTGGCAGTGGTGGCGGCGCGGACGGGCGAAGACACCTTTCTCGATGTGATGGTGGTGGCGGCGCTTCTCGGTTTCACCGGCACGTCCCTCGTGGCCAAGTTCATCGAGAGGAGGGGAGCCTGAATGGAGGTGGTGGCGTCGATCCTGATGCTGGCGGGAGGAGTGCTGGCGTTGATCGCCGCACTGGGTCTCCAGCGCTTCCGGGACGTCTTCGCCCGCATGCACGCCGCGACCAAGCCCGCCACGATGGGTCTGGCCCTGCTCCTGGTGGGAGCGACTTTCGTGGTACCGGGACCGGGACCGGTAGCGAAGCTGCTGCTGGTGGTGCTGCTCCAGTTCATCACCGCTCCCGTGGGGGCCCATCTCGTGGGCAGGGCGGCGTTTCGAGCCGGCACCGAGCTCGACCCCGACACCACCTTCGACGATCTCTCCACCCGGATCGCCCCCGCTGACCGAGGGCCATGACGCCCGTTCCCGCCCGCTCAGAGCAGCCGGTTCTTCTCGTCCCTCCACGCCAACCACTCCCCGACGGGAGCGAGGTCGTAGTCGGGGCCGCTGATCCCCATGGTGAACAGTCGGGTCCCGGCCGTGTAGTAGTCCTCGCCCGTACCGGGACGGCGAGGGTTGACTCCCGCCGAGCGCTCGATCTCGTCAGGGTCGCGGCCGATCTCCGAGCAGTGTTGCTCGAGGACGCGGTGCTTGTGGGCGATGGTCTGGGCGCTTCCGAAACCGTGCCAGATGTCGGCGTGGCGGGCGACGATCCGCAAGGTCTTCTTCTCTCCGCCCCCACCGATCATCACCGGGATGTCACGTCGAGGGGCGGGGTTGAGAGCGACCCACCGCGCCTCGATACGGGGCAGCGCCGCGGCGAGATCATCGAGGCGGCTTCCCTTGGTGCCGAAGTCGTATCCGTACTCGTCGTAGTCGCGCCGGAACCAGCCGGAGCCAACCCCGAACACGAGACGGCCACCCGAGATGTGATCGACGGTGCGAGCCATGTCGGCGAGCAGATCCGGGTTGCGGTACGAGTTGCACGTCACCAGCGCCCCGATCTCGACCCGCTCGGTTTGCTCCGCCCAGGCTCCCAGCATCGTCCAGCACTCGAAATGCTTGCCGTCACCGTCCCCGGCGAGGGGAAAGAAGTGATCCCAGTTGAAGACGGCGTCCACCCCCATATCCTCGGCTGTCGACACCGCCCGTCGGATGGCGGCGTAATCGGCGTGTTGGGGCTGGAGCTGAACTGCGATGCGAACGGGACGCCTCACCCGCCCCACCTTAGATGCCGGCGCCACCCCCGTTTTGGGGGCCCAGCGGCGCGGGCTATCGGGCCGTAGGGGGGGGCCCAACGGGGGGGGGGGGGGCGGGGGGGGCGGGGGGGGGGGGCGGCACG
>CAZTXD010000108.1:0-12867 GCA_964617995.1 uncultured Acidimicrobiaceae bacterium | reverse complement strand
GGGCGGATCTCAGCCTGACCTCGAGATGCCTTCCCGGCGCCGTCCGGCGTGATAGTCGACCCCTCCATGTGGGTGGAGCACCTTCGTCGCGGGGTGCCGTCGCTGGGTGGCCGTCTCGAAGAAGGGACCGTGATGATCCATCCCTTCGTGATCGGCGAGCTGGCCTGCGGCGACCTGGAGGATCGGGACGAAATCCTCGGACTCCTCAGCCGGCTCCCGTCAGCTGTCGTCGCTGATCACGACGAGGTACTGGGGCTGGTGGAGCGTCGCGGCTTGTTCGGCCGGGGGATTGGATGGATCGATATGCACCTGCTGGCGTCGGCGCTGCTCACGGGCGTTGTCCTCTGGACCCATGATCGCCGGCTGTCGGAGGTGGCGGGGGAGGTCGGCGTCGCCGCGTGACGTCCAACGCTCAGCTGGACAGCTCCCGATAGACGTCGAGCAGATGACGGGACTCGACCTGCCAGTTGTACCGCTCCTGGGCGGCCCGACATGCGGCCCGGTAGGGCTCCGGGTCGGCCAGGATCTTGCGGGTGGCGGCCGCCAGCGACTCCGGGTCGACCGGGTCGACCACCTCGCCCACCCCGGTCTCGGCCACCACCTTGCCGATGCCCGGCGAGTCCGATCCCAGCACCGGCACCTCGGCCATGATGTACTCGAACAGCTTGTTGGGGAGGGTGGTGTAGTAGCTGATCGAGGCGTTGACGATGTTGCACAGGCCCACATCGGAGGAGGCGGTCCAATGCAGGAGGTCCTCGTTCGGTACCGGCCCGAAGAAGCGCACCCGGTCGGCCAGGCCACGCTTCGACACCATCTCCTCGAGGGCGTCGCGGTAGTAGCCGTACCCCACGATCACCAGCACCACGTCGTCGAGCAGCACCACGGCGTCGATGGCCGCTTCGATGCCCCGGTTCTCCTGGATGGACCCCTGATACAGCAGCAGCGGTGTCCCCGCCGGCAGGCCCAGCTCCGGCCGGAGGTCGCGGGGAACCACCTCCGTCGACCGGGGCACGTTGATCACCGGCACGGCCACGTCGGGGATGTCACCGTACAGGTCGCGGAGGTGGTCGATCCACGGCGGGCTGGCGACGATGAGGGCGTCGGCGGACGGCAGCCACCGGCGCTCGTTCCACAATGCCCACCGCTTCCACCAGTAGCCCATGCGGCTGCGTTCGGTCTGCAGCTCGTGGCTGTCGTACACCAGGCGGGCACCGGTGCCCTGTTTGCATTTGTGCCCGACGTAGAGGGTGTTGAGGTCGTGGCAGTGGTACACGTCGGCCTGCTCGGCCAATCCGGCGGCGATCATGCGCCGGTTGATCGCCCAGGTCTTCATCGCCCGGCCCTGCCGTCCCATCACCGCCCGCACCACCCGGAACGCCATCTTGGCCACCCACATCACCGACCGGAGCAGGGGAGTGGTGACCGCCGCCCATAAACGCCCCGCCCAGGCGGGAGGCGACGACGAGACCGGCTGGCTCACGTCGATCCTCACCTCCGCTCCCGGAGCGGCCGTCGAGGCCGGCTGGAGGCGGCCGTCCCGTCGCACCCGTCCCACGTCGACCGGTTCGCCCGTGAGACGGGAGTGCCGCTCCTCGACTGTGGTGACGTATCGTCCGGCCCACCGGTTGAGAGCGTCGACACCCATGTTCATGCGGCTGATCCTCCGCACCTCGATGCCGTCGGGCCGGACCTCGTGCTGGTGGGTGACACCGGGGACGTGATAGGCGATGACCGTGACGTGGTGGCCGGCGTCGATCAGGGTCTGTGCCTCCCGGGTCACCCGGGCGTCGTACTCGAACGAGTTCTTGACGAGCATGCAGATCCTCATCCCGTCACCCCCCGCTCACCGGATCGGGCGGTCAGTTCGGCCCGGAGACGCTCGGCCGTGTCCCGCTGCAGCTTCCGGAAGCCCTCCACTCCCGCGGTCAGCCGCTCGGTGAGCTCGTCCCGGCGGGCGTCGAGGTCGGCGAACCGGGCCTGAAGCAGGGTGGCGTCGAGACCCGCCGTGGGCACGACCAGCTCCTCCACGTCGAGGGAGCGAGCGAAGTCACGATGCTTGGGCCAGTACTCGAGAGCGACGAAGGGACGGTGGGCCGCCGCCGCCATGATGGCGGCATGTAGACGCTCCGCCACCACGATCCCCGCCCCCGCCAGTGTCTCCATAGCCAGGTCCACGTCGGCGTATCCCGCCACGTACTCGAGGTCGGGATGCCCGGCCCGGCGCATCAGCTCGAGGATGTGACGGTCGTCGTAGGGGAACGCCGACATCATCGTGACGTTCCTGCCCTCGGACACCAGCGACGACACCAGACCCGCCAGGGCGTCGAACACCGCCCGGTCGTCGCCGCCCAGCAGGTTCCCCGAGGTCCACACCGGGCACACGACCACTCCGTCGTCGTCGACTTCCACCTCCGGGGCGGCCAAAGACAGAGCGGGGTCGCCCAGAACCTCGACCCCGCCCCGGTAGCCCAGGCGACGGAGATGATCGATCGAAGCGGGACCCCGTACTCCCACATACAGCGACGAGTCGAAGAACCTCCACCACTCCTCCATCGGCTCGGTGGTGCCGTGGAAGGCGGGGTCCCGCACGCCCACCCCGAAGACGGCCCGTTCGGTGGTGGGGGTGTCGCGCCGCAGGATCCGGGTCAGGTAGTAGCGGTTGGCGTTGATCAGGGTGCCGCCGCCCAGCATCAGGCAGTCGGCGTCGTCGCGGTCGCGTCCGAGGTCGGCCCACGGCATCAATCGCGACATCGCCACCTGGATGGCGTCGTCGCCGAGGTTGTCGTGTTCGGTGAAGCCGACGTAGTCGACGACCACCCGGTCGCCGCCGGCTGTGTCGGGTGTGGGCTCTGGCTCTCCCGCCAGTCGCCGCCGGGTGCGGGAGACGACCAGGCGGGTGAGTTCCCGCGGGCCGGCGGCGGCCAGCTCGCTCGCCCCGGGGACGCCGGGAGACGTCAGACCGTCGAGGGGGGCGCGGATTCCGTCGCCGGGGAGGAAAGCGACCCGGCACCGGTCGAGGGTCTCGGGCCACATGCGGGCGGGGTCGGCCAAGGCGGCACGGTCCTTGGCCAGCTCCCGGCGGCGGACCAGGGCGAAGAGCGGAGCGCCGTCACGACCCAGCGCCGCATCCACCGCGGCGAGCTCGTCCAGGCGGCGGTAGCGGTCGCCGCCCAAGACGTAGGGCACCCTCACCGCCGCCGCTCTCGGATCGGCGTCGAGTCTCTCCACCGCCTTGCCCGCCACCCCCGGCGTGAACTGGACGCGGGCGTCGACGAAGCAGATGACCTCGCCGGAGGCCGCCAGCACCGCGTCCGCCACCCGCTCCACCACCCGGACCCTGCGGGAGTGACCGTGGAGCGCCGCATAGGGGTTGTCCTCCGCCGACGTCACCCAGATCAGCTCGGAGTCCCCGAAGGGAACGACCGCCATCCGCTTCCAGGCGTCGTCGAACTCCTCGGGTGTCTCCGCCGCCACCACCCACGTGAGCTTGGGCACCGTGGCGAAAGGATGCGGCCGCGGCCGGTAGAAGCGGTGGGGGATGCGGTCGGAGATCAGGGTGAGGTTCAGGCGCCGCACATCCTGGCGCCAGTGGCGCAGCTCACCGGGTTCGATCTGGTGGTAGACGGGGGCGAGCCGTTCCGGGACGATGAACGCCCCGGCGTTCCACAGCCTCCAGGTCAGCTCGGTGTCCTCGCCGCCCCAACCGCTGAAGGCCTCGTCGAAGCCGCCCACCTCCTCGAGGCGTTCCCGCCGCACCGACAGGTTGTTGGTCAGCCCGGCCCGGAACGCCTGGTCTCCCAGGGTGAGGGCTGCGCTGCGGCGTACGAGCCACTGCCGCCAGTCGGGGGCGGCACCGGCGTCCTCTTCGATGCGGGGCAGGGATTCGGGTCCGGTTGTGGCGATGGTGCCGGCGTCGGCGCCCGAGGCGTCGACGTGGTGGCGGAGACCCACCACCACGAGGTTGGCGGCGGCGGCGTGCCAGGCCCGGTGGCGGGCGAGGAAGTCCCGGGCGGGAATGCTGTCGGAGTCGAGGAACACCACCACGTCGTTGGAGGAGCTGGTCCAGCCCCGGTTGCGGGCCCGTCCTGCCCCGAAGCCGTCCCGGGGCTGGGGGATGATCGTCACTCTCTCGCCCAGCCCGGCCAGCGGCGGGTCGCTGCCGTCGTCCACGACGACGACCTCGTCGGCGGGGGTGAGCTGAGGGGTGAGGCCGGCCAGCGTCTTGCGGACGGTCTCGATGCGGCCGTGCGCCGGGATCACCACCGAGACGGCCGGATCGTCCCCGCCCGGTGTGGGCTCCAGGGAGCGGTAGTCGTTCTCCGGTGCGGTCAGGTCGGGCGGGGAGGTCACGACGTCGCCTCAGGTCGCAGGCGGTAGCCCTCGGTGGTGCCGGTGTCGGCGCGCAGGATGCCGTCGTCGACGGTGACCTCGGCGCGGGGGTGGTGGCGGGCGACGGCGTCGGCGACCCGGTCGGTGACGTCCCCGATGGCGTAGACGAACCGGCGGGTGGCCGCCACTACGTCGTCGAGGCGGGGATGGTCGGCGGTGAACGCCGAGCCGTCGACCCTGCCGCCGGAGGCCAAACGGTCGATCACCCGGTCGATGTCCCACACCACCCGGTCGGGGAGCTCGCCGGCGACCTCGTCGGCGTCGGTGACGAGGGTGTCGACGTCTATGTCCTCGTCGATCACCCGTCCCAGCGGGGACCCGGCGTCGGGCCGCCCCTTCCAGCCGGAGGGGACGGTGGAGTCGACGATGGCCATCAGCTCGTCGACGCGATGGTCATAGGTGTGATGCGAGAGGGCGTGCTCGTGGGCCGCTCGCGCCGCCTGCTCGGCGTCGGGATCGGAGGCGAGGCGGCGGACCTGATCCACGACATCGTCGGGGTCGAGGACCCGATAGTCGCGTCGGGGTATGAGCAGGTCCGTGCCGGGCTGGTCCTCGGTGAGGGCGAGGGCGGCGGCGCCCACCGTCTCGAAGATCCGCATCGTTATCGGATGATGGCGGGTTCCGCCGTCGTTGATGACCATTCGCGTGTTGGCGTAGATCGCCGCCAGCACCGACGGGTCGACGCGGGGAGGGAACATCGCTCGATCGCCGAGCTCGTCCTCGAGGTGGGCGACCATGGTGTGGCGCACGTCGTAGCGGCCGCCCCGGTTGTGCATGCCCGCTCCCACCATGGCCACGTCGTAGGTGCGAGCAGACCATTCGGGGAGGCGCTCGGGGAACAGCTCCGGAGGGACCCCGAAGGGATACCGGTGGACGGGCACACCGAAACGGTGAGCCAGGTGCCACGAGTGGGCCAACAGCACCGCGTCGGGACGGAGGCGATCGACCAGCCTCAGGTTCGCCCCTAGGTGATGCTCGCCGTGGTGGATCCACATCAGCACCGGCACCGGCGACTCCCCCAGGAGCCGGGGCGGGGGGTAGGGGCTCTCCACGATCACCACGGCATCCAGCCCGTCCACTGCCGCCGGGTCGAAGTCGGGACCGGGGGACACCACCTCCACCCCGGCCCTGGTCAGCGCCGAGGCCAGGTAGCGGGCGGGGGTGGTGGACGTGTGGCGGTGGACCAGGGCCACCTTCCGGCCCGCGTGGCGATCCGCTTGGGGGGTGTAGCCGGGGCCCTGGGCGAGAGCGTGGTGGTGGGGAAGGCCGGGTCCTGCCGGCGACACCGAGAAGCGGGGATCACCGGGGGCGAGGGTGACCATGTCGCGAGGAGGAGGCACCCAGACGGGTTGGCGGACCACCGCCCCCTCGTCCAGCGCCGCTCCGGCCACGGGAGCCAGCGCCTCTGTCATCGGGTAGACGAGATCGGGCTGAATCTGCTGCAACGCCTCGCCGAGGCGCCCATGGTGGAGGCGGGTACGGAGGGCAGCAGGCTGTATGCGCCGCAGGACCGACCCGACGGGGCCGCCTCCGGCCGGGTGGCGGGAGGGCACCATCACCGTCGTGTCCGCCCAGTCGGCCCTGCCCGAAGCGTCGACGGCGACGACCTCATGGCCGACGTGACGCAGCGACCACGCCAGGGCACCCGCCCGCGGATCGCGTTCGAGGCTGCCCTCTGACACCAGCGCCACTCTCACGGCAGCGAGACCTCCAGGTCCGCCACGAAGGAACGAGCAGGATCCAGCCCCGGCCACGCCTCCTCCGACCCCGCCGCCAGGAGCGTGTCGGAGCCGGCGTAGGTGTGCCCGCTGCCGTGGCGGACCGCGCAGAACTCGAAGCGGGCTCCCGAATAGAGCTGGAACCCGAGCCCTCGGGCTGCGGTGATGAAGATCGTGTCGACGAACCGGGGACGGTGGGGGAACGCCACTTCCTCCCACACCGCCCGGGCCATCACGAGGGTGTTGCCGCCCACGGTTCCGTCGATCATCCGGTGCTCGGTGCCGGGGCGCCGCAGGATGGTGAGGTCCCTGTCGGCCAGGTAGGCGTAGACGCTGGCCTTGCCCACCATCGACGCGGGCGAAGAGTCGAGGTCGCGGAGGGCGTCTTCCAGATAGGCGGGACCGTAGTGATCGTCGTCGTCGATCTTGGCGATGACGTCGGCGGTGGTGGCCGATATCGCCCGGTTGAGGCACTCGCCCAGCGTCGTCGACTCGTCGAAGGACAGGACCGTCAGCCCCACGTCCTGTGCCGGCGGTACCAGACCGGGATCGTCGAAGCCGTGCAACCCGACCACCACCTCCAGCGGTCGCCACGTCTGCCGTCCCAGCGCGGCGACGGCGTCGGCTGCCAGGCCGGGACGGTTCGACACCAGCACCGCCGCCACCGTCGGTGTGGGGTCAGGGTGGGCCACACCGGCCAGGGTCAGGAGCTGGGAGAGCCGGAGCTCGGGACGGTGGTGGCGGTACGCCCACCGCAGCGATCGGTGGCCGGCGGCGCCGGGAGGGCCCTCACTCATGGCGTCGTCGTCCAGGAGGGGTTGCCCGGCGGCGGCGGCGGCGATCAGATCGGGACCGGGGGTCGTGAGATCGGCCGGGTGCGCGCCCGCCGGGTCGGGGTCGGGAGCGGGTGGACGCCGGGGATAGGAACCGGCCAGGAAGGGGACCTCGCCGCCGGCGACGAGGCTCACCGTCGTCGCGGAGCGGGGCAGGTCGTCGTCGGTCCCGTCGGTCCAGACCACCAGCGGCGGCGCCTCGGGCAGGGCCATCTCGTCGAGCAGCGTCCTCCGGGCGTCGCCTCTCAGGCGCTGCCAACCGGGGGTGTCGATCACGATGAGGTCGGATCTGGCGACGGCGGCCCGGTCCTTCGCCGGATCCAGCACCGTGGCCTCCTCGAGCACGGTCCGCACCGCCGGATGAGACGAGACGGCGGCGATGGTCACCGACGCCAGCCTGGGGCGGGGACCCGGCCGGGTCGCGGACACGCTCGGAGATCCTTGCCCGGTGGTCTCGACGGGTCGGCGAGAGAAGACGTCCTTCGCCCAGGCGAGCGGCCGGGGGAGCCGCCGGCGGCGTTCGAGACGGGTCTCCAGCTCGCGGATGCGGGCCATGCGCTCCTCGGCCCTGTCCCGCCACACCCTCGTGCGGTCCACCTCCTTGGCCAGGCGCTCCTCCAGCGCGAGACGCAGGCTGCGCTCGTCGTTGAGATCACGGGAGTCGGGGCACACGGACGGAATTCTACGGTTCGGGGAGCAGGAGACGCTCCCACTCGGGCAGGACCCGGTCCCGGTCGTAGCGGGATACCTCCCGGCGGCACGCCTCCCGGTCGGCGTCGGTGCGGCCGAGGATGGCGGTAGTCGCCGCCGCCACGTCGTCCACGATCCAGCGACGGTCGTAGATCTCGTCGGCCCCGAACCACGGCCAGATGACCGGCACCGTTCCCGATGCCATGCCTTCGGCCGGGGCGAGATGGAAGCTCTCGTCCTCGCTGGGGGACAGGACATGGCCCACGGTGCGGAACCACCCGGCCACGTTGGGCCCGGCCGGGTCCCAGGTGGCCGCCCCGTCCAGACCCTCGATCCGCTCGTACAGTCCCCGGAACCTGCTGGCATGCTCGGCGTCCTCCCAGATCCAGCGGTCGTCTTCGGGGCGGGGCCCCTTCACGCTCAGCTTCCAGCCCCGGTCGGCGTCGCGGAGCTGCTCGAGGACGTCTAAGGCCCGGTCGGGCCGTTTCCGCCAGGGTGTCGCACCCAGGAGGCCGATGGTCGTGGAGGCATTCGGTAGTTTGGGGCGATCCAGCTGGGCTGCATCCACCTGGTTGGGGATCACCGCCACCCGCTCTTCCGGCCAGGCCGTCACGTCGAGTATGCGTCGGCGGTAGGGCTCACCCACGGCCACGACCGTGTCCACGCGGTCGATGAGTATGTCGCGCCAGTCCTCGCGGTCGAGCTCGAAGCGATGCAGGCGCACCACCAGCCTCTGGTGGGGACGTATCTCCCGGCTGGCCACGACGGCGTTCGGCCCTGCCCATTCGCACACGACCACGTCGGCCCACTCCAGCACCCGGGCGGTGTCGGCGGGGGAGTCGACGGCGTACTTGGGCCACTCGGCCACCATCACCTCCACCCCCGGGAGACGGCGCAGGTGCTCCTCCACGGGCCGGAAGAACTTGAGGTTGTAGCCCACCACACCCACCTTCATCGGTGATCCCCGCCGGCGGGGCCGATAGCGTCGGGCCAGAAGCTCGGGGAGGTGGGGGTCGTCCCACACCCAGACCTGGCCGATGAGGTCGGGTCGTTCCTCCTCCACGGCCGCCCGGGTGTCATCCTCGGGCACGATCACCAGCTCCGGGCGGTCGGTCGACCTCACCCGGCCGCTAGTGACCAGCCAGCTCCCGGGAGGAGAGCCGGGGAGCCGCCTCCGGCGGGTGTCGACGTCCGCTCCCGCCAAAGCCTCGGCCAGGTCCGACCCGACGCGTCGACCCCAGGCGTCTGCGGTGGCGATGGTGACCGGTAGCGGGTCGGGTTGGAGAGGCACGCTGCGATGTTACGGATCCGTTCCTGCCGCCCCGGCGCGGGAACAGGTTCAAGAGTGGAGGCTCCGGGCCGGAATGCGGACAATAGCTGTCTGCATTTGCTGGCAGGATGACCGAGTGATGAAACACGCTGCCCAACTCATGCTTGTCTACGGTCGTTGTCACTTCCTCGCCGCCGGGCGGGGTCGGGGACGATGACGGATGCAAGCCGGATGAAGACGGATACCGTGATCTCCGTCGTGCCCGCCAACGAGGCGTCCTGCGACGACCTGATGGCCGTGTTCGGCACCAGCGGCTACGCGTCGAAGTGCCGGTGCCAGCGGTTCAAGATCCGGGGAAGGGAGTGGGACCGGGGCTCGGTTCCCGTGGAGGAACGTGCCTTCCGGTTGCGCCAGCAGACCGACTGTGGACACCCGGAGTCGAACACGACGAGCGGCCTGGTCGCCTACCTCGACGGTGAGCCGGTCGGCTGGTGCGCTGTGGAGCCCCGCACCGCCTACGTCCGCCTGGGCCGTGTTCCGTGGTCGGGACGGGACGAGGACAAGAGCGATGACACCGTGTGGGCCGTCACCTGTTTCGTCACCCGCACCGGCTTCCGGCGCCGCGGCGTCACCTACGCGCTGGCCCGCGCCGCCGTCGAGCACGCCCGCCGGCGGGGCGCCCGCGCCCTCGAGGGCTATCCGATGATCACCGAACCGGGCCAGGAGATCACCTGGGGTGAGCTCCATGTCGGCAGCCGCAGCGTTTTCGGTGCCGCCGGGTTCACCCAGGTCGCCCACCCCACCACGAGGCGGGTGGTGATGCGGATCGACTTCTAGGCTCGCTGTCGCCGACGCGGCGACGGCTAGTACCACGCCGGTCAGTCCGTGGGGATCGCTCGACGGCGGGACCATCCCTCAGCCCGCCGGCCAGACAAACCGAAAGACGCCGGCAAACCTGAGGCCGGAGGACCGCACTCAAGGTAAGTCATTGATCGGCTGTCGCCTACGCGGTCCCCGGCAGCGCACGGGGGCCGAAGACCTGGCACAGGACGCTCTCACGGCTGCGTTCAAGTCGTGGGAGGAGATCCGTACCCATCGGGGCCGGGCGCCGCTTTGCAGGGGGTTTCGACCGGGATCCGCCCTACCTCAGCTGGTCGCGGCGGCGCGTCAGGTAGGCGGTCTCGGCGGTGTTGCCCGCCAGTTCGATGGCTTTGTCGTAGGCCGCGCACGCCTTCTGACTGCAGCCCAGCCGGCGCAGCAGGTCGGCGCGGGTGGCGTGGTAGGCGTGATAGCCGGCCAACTTGTCCTCGAGACGGTCGACGGCCGCCAGTGCCACCTCCGGTCCGTCGAGCTCGGCGACCGCGATGGCTCGGTTGAGGGCGATGATCGGCGAGGGGTCGAGGCGGACGAGCTGGTCGTACAGGGCGACGACCTGTGACCAGTCGGTGTCGCGTACGTCGCGGGCGGAGGTGTGCACGGCGTTGATCGCCGCGAGGATCTGGTAGCGACCCGGAGCCACCCCGGCGGCCAGGCGCTCGCGTACCAGCCGATGACCCTCGGCGACCAGCGCCGCGTCCCAGGCTCCACGGTCCTGCTGGTCGAGGGGGACCAGTTCGCCGGTCGCCGAAACCCGGGCGGTGCGGCGGGCCTCGGTGAGCAGCATCAGTGCTAGCAGCCCGGCCACCTCACCGTCCTCCGGCATGAGGGCACGGACCAGGCGCGTGAGCCGGATCGCCTCGGCGGTCAGGTCGTCACGTACGGGATCGGTGTCGGGGCCGGTCGCCAGGTAGCCCTCGTTGAAGATGAGGAAGAGGACGGCGAGTACACCGGAGACGCGGGCCGGGAGATCCTCTACCGACGGCACCCGATAAGGGATGCGAGCCGCCTTGATCTTGGCCTTCGCGCGGGTGATCCGCCGCCCCATGGTGTTCTCCTGCACCAGGAAGGCACGGGCGATCTCGGCCACGGTCAGACCGCCGACCATGCGCAACGTCAGCGCCACGCGGGTCTCCATCGCGAGCGCCGGGTGACAGCAGGTGAAGATCAGGCGGAGCCGGTCGTCGTCGATGGCGCCGAAAGGCTCGGGCGGGTCGTCGACGTACAACATCTGAGCCTCCTTCTGCTTGTCGTCGCGCTTGTTCTCGCGCCGGATCCGGTCGATGGCCTTGCGGTTGGCAGTGGTGGTCAGCCAGGCGCCGGGGTTGGGAGGTACGCCGTCGGCCGGCCACCGTTCGACGGCGGTCGCGAACGCCTCGGCCGCCGCCTCCTCGGCGATGTCGAGGTCACCGAAACGCCTCGTCAGGGCGGCGACCACCCGCGCCCACTCCCCGTGGTGGGCCCGGGTGATCGCCACCCGGACGTCGATCACGCTCACTCGCCCAGGAGCGGCCGGACCTCGACCTTTCGGTTGCAGGCCTTCGAACCCTCGGCGGCGAGCCTGAGAGCCACGTCGAGGTCGGGGGCCTCGATGATCCAGAAGCCGGCGAGGTACTCCTTCGACTCCACGAAAGGCCCGTCGGTGAACACCGGCTCCCCGCCCCGGTTGTCGATGACGGTGGCCGTGTTGGGCGCCGCCAGGCCGCCGGCGAAGACCCAGTGTCCCTCGGTCTCGAGCCTGTCGTTGAAGGCGTCGATGGCAGCCATCTCGGTCGGGGTGGCCAAGCCGGCATTGTCGTCGATCACGGAAACCAGGTAATGCATCTCGGATCTTCTCCTGTAGTTTGGGGGCGCCCCTCGTGGGCGGCCGCTCACCCCTACTACGAACCCCTCTGCCCCGATCCGACACCGTGTCCCGGATCTTTTCAAGGACTTTCTGGTACCGCCGGTTGTGAGCGAGACGGTTTCGGGCGACCGGCTGGTGGTCGGTCGTTCAGAGGGAGTGTGGCGACGGATCGAACGCCGCTAAGTGGCATGGTAGCCGAAACGACGATGGCGGCCGCGCCCGCCAATGGCACACCCCGCGGCCGTCCGTGCCGTCGCCACCGAGATCCACGAAGCTCAGCAAGTGACTGGGCTGGAGGTTGGTATTGCCTGCAGGCCTCGGCATGCGGCGGCTCATGCTCTCGTAGCCAGTCTGACGCAGACGTGGCGAGGACGGTCGAAACCGCGGCCGCAGGCCCCAGCCACCTGACCGCCCTGCTGGGGGACAAAGACATCACGTTGCAGCGGACCGAGACCTAGAAGGAGTCGAATGATCCGGACCGGGACGCCAAGCCGGACCGGATCGAGCATGTGTTGGAGCACTATCCGGACCGGACTTTCGCGTTCGACGAGCTCGGGCCGTTGGCGATCAAGCCGACTGGCGGTTCGGCGTGGGCGCCGAAGGGGAAACCGCAACGTCAGCCAGCCAACTACCACAGGCTGCACGGGGTCAGACAGTTCCACGCCTGCTATTCGGTTGGCGACGACGAGCTGTGGGGTGTGGTTCGGGACGGAACGCAAGTCCACAGCCAACACACCAAAGCCCTCAAGAGCATCCGCGGCGTCCAACGTGTCCTGAATCAACGTGGGCACAGCTCAGTCGGCGAGAGGAAGCCCCGCGTCGAACAGGTAACCGGTCTCCCGTGCGCCATCGAGCTGGCAGTGGTGTGAAACCATCTCGTACACCACTAGCGCCGAATGAATGCCGGATCCCGGACGGGTGTTTCGATTGGCTGCGTGGTTGGCGGGCCTGGTTATGCGCTAGCGATACGACTCGTCGGTGGAAGGCGGATCTGCGCTGCAAGAATTGCCAGTCCCCACAGGATCGACGCGATGCTCCATGGCATCGAGACGGCCGAGGCAGCTTCAGGAGCGACGAAAGACGCAACGCCGAAAGCGACTCCCGAGAGCCCCACTGCAGTAGCTCCGACACGCCAGCCGCGGAGGCCTAGACCGGCACCGCCCAGGACGAGGATTCCAGCGAACGTCAGGGCGGACATCGCCCACCAGTGTGCGTTGTGATGTGGATCTGCCGATGGTGGAAATG
>CAZTXD010000107.1:0-12946 GCA_964617995.1 uncultured Acidimicrobiaceae bacterium | reverse complement strand
ATCTGCTACGGCCACCAGCTCCTCGCCGACATCATCGGCGGCACCGTCGCCAACACCGGCAGCGCCGAGTTCGGCAAGACCCCCCTCGAGGTGGTGGCCGACTCGGTCCTCTTCTCCCGGCTTCCGGTCCGTCAGGAGGTATGGATGAGCCACCGGGACCTCGTCGCCGAGGCGCCGCCCGGGTTCGTCGCCGTCGCCTCGACTCCGGGTGCCCCGGTTGCGGCCATGGAGGACCGTTCCCGTCGTCTCTATGGGGTCCAGTTCCACCCCGAGGTGGTGCACACCCCGAGAGGCAGCGAGATCCTCCAGCGGTTCCTCTATGACGTGTGCGAGACCCGCCCCGGGTGGACGTCGCATTCGATCATCGAGTCGCAGGTCGAGGCGATCCGTCGTCAGGTCGGTGACTCCCGGGTCATATGCGGGTTGTCGGGGGGCGTCGATTCGTCGGTGGCCGCGGCCCTCGTCGCGGAGGCCGTGGGTGACCAGCTCACCTGCATATTCGTCGACCACGGCCTGATGCGCGCCGACGAGGGCGAGCAGGTGGAAGAGACCTTCCGTCGTCATTTCCAGGTCGATCTGGTCCACGTGAAGGCCGCCGACCGTTTCATAGATCGGCTGGCCGGTGTCACCGACCCCGAGGAGAAGCGGAGGATCATCGGAGAGACCTTCATCCGCGTGTTCGAGGAGGCAGCCTCCGACGTCGGGCACGCCGGCTTTCTCGTGCAGGGGACCCTTTACCCGGACGTGATCGAGTCGGGGAGCTCCTCGGCGGCCACCATCAAGACCCACCACAACGTCGGCGGCCTTCCCCCCGACATGACTTTCGAGCTGGTCGAGCCGCTGCGGGATCTGTTCAAAGACGAGGTGCGGGCGGTGGGTGAAGAGCTGGGCCTCCCCCCCGAGATCGTATGGCGACAGCCCTTCCCCGGCCCGGGCCTGGCGGTGCGCATCATCGGCGAGGTCACCCCGGAGCGCCTCGAGCTGCTCCGGGCCGCCGATCGGATCATTCTGGAAGAGATCGACCGGGCCGGCCTCTATCATCAGATCTGGCAGGCCTTCGGGGTGTTGCCGGCGGTCCGCACGGTCGGGGTCCAAGGTGACGGGCGCACCTATGCCTACCCGCTGGTGGTGCGGGCGGTGACGAGCGACGACGCCATGACGGCGGACTGGGCTCGCCTGCCCTACGAGGTGTTGGAGAGGATGTCGGGTCGCATCATCAACGAGGTCCCGGGAATCAACCGGGTTGCCTACGACATCTCCTCCAAGCCTCCCGCCACCATCGAGTGGGAGTAGGGTCGGAGCCGTAGGCGAGCGCCGATACCCCCGGTGCCCACCGAGCCGGGAAACAACAGGCGCCTCAAGCCTTCTCTCTGGAATCCCGATACCTTCGATTGAGAAGTCCAACCGAGGTGCAATTGGACCCGCAGCAGTCAGATGAGTTGACCGCGCTCTTCCGCCAGGAGCTGGAGGAGCGGTCGGCCGCGCTCGTGGAGGCTGCGCGGATGCTGCTGCTCGGCAAGCTCGACCGGTCCACCACCAGCGACGTGATCCGCCACGCCCACACCATCAAGGGCTCAGCCCGTCTGATGGCCCGCGAAGCCGCCGCCTCCGCCGCCGAGACCCTCGAGCAGGCCTGGCGGGCGATAAGCGAGCAGAGGCTGGAGCCGACCACCGAGGTGGGGGCTGCTCTCATCGATCTGGCCGACCAGTTGAGCCGCGCCCACGACGTCGACAGTCCCATGAGCATGGCGAAGGCGGTCGCCCGGGTCGAGAGAGCCTTCGCTTCCCGAGTCACCGACACCGGTCGGGCCGACTACCCCGAGCGGCCGGGAGCGGGTGCCCTGGGCGGGTTGCTTTCGTCGGTGACCTCCTCGCTGCTCGACGGTGTGACCCGGGTCGACACCGGCGACCTCTACCGCCTCATAAACCGCCTGGTCGAGGTGGCACTCGACACGTCGGCCGTGTCCGACCTCTCCCTGGTGAGCCTGGAAGGGGGCGATCCCAAGAAGATCCTCAAGGCCTGGCGTGCGCACATGCGGCGGCTGACGGCGTCCATGAACGACATCCAGGAGCAGGCGGTGTCACTGGCCAACGTACCGTTCCGGGAAGCAGCCGACACGTTCCCCCAGTTCATCCGCTACCTCGGGCGCAAGATGGGAAAGGACGTACGCTTCGAGTTCACCGGTGAGGATGTCGAGGTCGACCGCCAGATCGTCGACCAGCTACGCGAGCCTCTGCGTCATCTCCTCGTCAACGCCGTCGACCACGGGCTGGAGACGCCGGATGTGCGCGACTCGAAGGGGAAGCCGGCGACGGGAATCGTCACCGTCCACGCCCAGCGGCGTGGTGACCGCCTCCAGATCAGCGTCAGCGACGACGGTGCCGGGATCAACTGGAAGAAGGTCGAGACGCGGGCCGCCGAGCTGGGGATCACCGTCACCGAGGATCTCGGGCCGCTCCTCCTCCGGCCCGGATTCTCCACCCGGGACGCCTCCGACGACTTCAGCGGCACCGGGGAAGGGCTCAGCGTCGTGGCGGACGTGGTGGAGCGCATCCACGGCAGCCTCCAGGTCGAGTCGATACCCGACGAGGGCACCACCGTGCTGCTCACCTTGCCGATTTCGCTGGTCCTCCAGAACATGGTGGTCGTCGGTGTGGGCAACCAGTTCTGGGGTCTCCCCGAGCCCTCGGTGGTGGGGACGATGGGCCTCAACGACCCCCGGGCGCAGATATCCGACGACCGCAGGGAGATGCGTTTCGAGGGCGGCAGTGTGCCGGTGGTCTCCCTCGGTTTCGCCCTCGGTCTGGAGGACACAGGCCCCGACGAGGAGGTGGTGGTGCTGAGCGGGCGATCAGGTCTGGTGGCGGTCACGGTCCCCGAGATCATCGATCGCCGCCGGGTGGCGGTGAAGGATCTGGGCCCGATCCTGGAGGGAGCGGCTCACATCACGGCGGCCGCCTTCCTGGGAGGAGGCGAGGTGCTGGTGGTGGTCGACCCCCACTACCTGGCCGAGTTCGCCCGCAGCCAGCCCGTTCCCGGCGACTACCGGCCTGCCGTCCTGGTGGTGGACGACTCGGCCGGGGTACGTCAGCTCATCTCCGCCAGCCTCAGCGGAGCAGGCTTCGAGGTCATGGTGGCCCCCGGCGCCCGGGAAGCCGTCAAGCGTCTCTCCGAGACGGCCATGGATGTGCTGGTGGTGGACTACTCGATGCCCCGCTCATCCGGCGTCGACCTGGTGCGGGCTCTCCGGGCGGCGGACGTCTCGATTCCCATCGTGATGGTGTCGGGGGTCGCGACTCCCGCCGAGCAGAAGGAGGCGTGGGAGGCGGGCGTCGACGTCTACATGGACAAGTTCGACCTGCGCAAGGGCGTGCTCACGGCGACCATCCGACGCCTTCTGGCAGAGAAGCATGGATCACGACACTGACGCTGCGGTACCCTCAGACGGTGCCCTGTTCGGTCGAGAGTGAACTGAGTCGTGCCTGAGTGGACGAACCTCGTCATTCCCATAGCCGGTCTGGTGGCGGTGGGGGCAGCGATCTGGCTGGTTGCCCGTGCCAACCTGAGGGTGCGCCGGGCCGAGAACGCCGCCGAGGAGGCGCACTCGATAAAGAACGACTTCGTGGCGATGGTCAGTCACGAGTTGCGGACTCCGTTGACGTCGATAGCCGGGTTCGCCGACGCTCTCATCAACGGCTGGAAGGAGCTGCCCGCGACCGAGGTCGACGAGTTCCTCTCCTATATCCACAAGCAGTCCCTATACCTGGGCGACCTGGTGGAGGACGTGCTGGTGATCCCCCGGCTGGAGGCCGGTCGACTCCGATTCCGACCCGTTCTGTTCGACCTGGGCAAGATCGTCCACGAGGTCACCGAGCTCCTGGCCGCCACCGACACCGAGAGGGATGTCGTCGTGTCGATGCCGACCGGGGTGATGGTCGATGCCGATCCCAAACGGGTGCAGCAGGTGGTGCGCAACCTGCTCGAGAACGCCCGCAAGTACGGGGGCGAGCAGGTGCTGGTGGAGGGATTCGGCCACGGTGACCACTACGTGGTGGTGGTGGCCGACAACGGTCCCGGTGTGCCGGAGGGCTTGAGCGAGCGGATCTTCGAGCATTTCGAGCAGCTCTCCAAGGGTGATGCCCGCTCGTCGTCGGGGATCGGTCTCGGCCTTCCCATTGCTCGACGTCTCGCCCGGGCAATGGGAGGCGACGTCTGGTACGAGCGACGCTTCCCCACCGGCAGCCGGTTCTGCTTCTCGTTGCCCTTGTCGGCGGGGGAGAGAGACGCCGACGGCAGTGTGGCCCCCGTTCCCGAGACGGCCGAGCCCCGCCGCCCACCCGGCCTCGCCCCCGTTCCCGAGTAGGGCTTCGGCGGGCGTCTTACGTTCATGTGATTCTGACCGGCGCAGGCTGTAGCATTCCATCCGATGCAGGCCCAGTGGTTCTCCGGCGACGAGGCCGAGGTGAGCGGGGAGTGGGTGGGTCCCGACGGCGACCTACCCACCGACTCTCCTCTCTTCGAAGGGCTCAATCCTGCCCAGCGGGAGGCCGTGGCCGCCACCGAGGGGCCGTTGCTGGTGGTGGCGGGGGCGGGGTCGGGCAAGACCCGTGTGCTCACCCATCGCGTGGCGCATCTGATCCGCGACTTGCGAGTCGAGCCAGAGCAGATCCTGGCGATCACCTTCACCAACAAAGCGGCCAACGAGATGCGGGAGCGTGTCACCCGTCTCGTCGGAGGCGTGCGACGCTCGATGTGGGTCTCCACCTTCCACTCCGCCTGTGTGCGTATCCTCCGGGCCGAAGCTCATCGCCTCGGCTACCGCCGTGGGTTCTCCATCTACGACGAGGCCGACTCGGTGCGTCTGATGACCCAGGTCATCAAGGACCTCGACCTCGACACCAAACGCTTCCCTCCCCGAGGCGTCAAGGCGGCCGTGTCCAACGCCAAGAACGAGCTGGTCGATTTCGAGACGTACGGTGAGCGGGGCGACGGCTTCTACCACGAGCAGGTCGCCGACATCTACCGCCTCTACCAGCGGCGCCTCCTGGAGGCGTCGGCCATGGACTTCGACGACCTGCTGATGATCACCGTGGAGCTGCTGGCGGTGTTCCCCGATGTGGCCGGCGAGTACCAGATCCGGTTTCGCTACGTCCACGTGGACGAGTACCAGGACACCAACCACGCCCAGTACGTCCTCGTCAAGCAACTCGTCGACCAACACCGCAACCTGTGTGTGGTCGGCGACGCCGACCAGTCGATCTACGGCTGGCGAGGGGCAGACATCCGCAACATCCGCGAGTTCGAACAGGACTTCCCCGACGCTCGCATCGTCATTCTGGACCAGAACTACCGTTCGACGGAGACGATCCTGAGTGCTGCCAACGCCGTCATCGACAACAACACCGGCCGGACTCCCAAGAACCTGTGGTCGGATCGTGGCGGCGGGATCCCCATCGTCCGTTTCGAGGCCGAGGACGAGCACGACGAGGCGGGCTTCGTGGCCGACCAGGTCGATGCGCTGTTGGAGGAGGGCCACAATCCAGCCGACATGGCCGTCTTCTACCGCACCAACGCTCAGTCCCGTGTGATCGAGGATGTGCTCGTGCGCCGGGGGATCGGCTACTCGGTGGTGGGCTCGGTCCGCTTCTACGAGCGCAAGGAGATCAAAGACGCCCTCGCCTACCTGACGGTGCTCGTCAATCCCGCCGATCAGGTGGCCGTCAAGCGGATCATCAACGAGCCCAAGCGTGGAATCGGGAACACCAGCATCGGGCACGTCGATCGATACGCCGAGGCACAGCGGATCACCTTCCTGGAGGCCCTGCGCGTCGCCGACGACATCGGTGCCCTCAACGCACGGGCCCGGAGCAACATCGCCGAGTTCATCGCCCTCATCGACCATCTCGCTGACGTGCTCGACGAGGGCGGCATCTCCGGGGCCGTCGATGCCGTGCTGACAGGCACCGGCTACGTCGAAGCCCTGGAAGCGGAACGGACCATCGAGGCCATGGGCAGGGTGGAGAACCTGCGTGAGCTGAGGTCGGTCGCCGCCGAGTTCGAGGAGTCGAACGAAGGGGGGATCATCGGCGATGAGGAGTGGGAGGCCATGACTCCCGACCGGCGTCTGGAGGTGTTCTTGGAGACGACCGCTCTGGTCTCGGACGTGGACGAATGGGACGAAGGGGGAGGAGCGGTCACGTTGATGACTCTCCACACGGCCAAGGGCCTGGAGTTCCCGGTCGTGTTCATGGTGGGGATGGAGGAGGGGGTGTTCCCGCACATGCGGACGCTGGGCGAGCCGCACGACCTGGAGGAGGAACGGAGGTTGGCGTACGTGGGGATCACCCGGGCCCAGGACCGCTTGTATCTCACCTCGGCGGCCAGTCGCATGCTCTACGGCGGCACCAGCTACAACCGCCGTTCCCGCTTCCTCGACGAGATCCCCGACTCGCTGCTGCAACGGGCCCCCAAACGTCGGCGTCAACGGCGATCCGAGCAGGTGAGCGGGCCCCGCACCACCCTGGATGCCGCCCGGGTCGGCCCCGGCGACCGCGTCCGCCACGACAAGTGGGGCCTCGGCACCGTCCGCCACATCACGGGAGACGGGGACCGCGCCGAAGCCGAGATCGCCTTCGACACCGAAGGCAAGCGCCGCCTGCTCCTGGCTTGGGCACCCCTCGAGAAGGCGTGACATCTGTGAACGGAAATGCACCTGGCGGGTGCATTTCCGTTCACAGAAGGGAGGAACAGTGAACCAACCCGGCAATCAGGATTTCTGGGGCCGCCTCGCCGCCCGTACCCAGCCGGCCGGTGCCCTCGCCACCATCGAGAGCCCCCGTACCATCGCGCTCCTCGTCGCCGGTGCTCTGGGAGGCGCCGCCGTGTTCGCCATCGTGTTCACGGTGGTGTTCTTCGCCGCCGGGGAACCGGTCAGCGCCTGGGCCACCCTGGCCCTGGCCGTCGCCTACATCGCCTCCTGGGTGTGGCATGCCGTGACGGGCCGGGTGGCAGCGGTCGCCTTCTTCGCCCTGATCGCCTCCGTGGCCAACCAGGTCACCCTCCACGTCAGCCTGGGCGGGTTCGCCAACTCGGGCGGCTACCTGATGTGGGGAATCACGATGACCTTCGCCCTGGCGATGATGCTGGGCCGCCGACCCGCCGTTGTGGTGGGGGCCCTCTACATAGTGGGCGCCGTTGCCTTTGCGTTCCTGGAGGAATCCCTCGCCGCCAGCCGCCCCGCCCCTGCCGGCGCCCTCACGGCAACGCTGTTCGCGGTGGTGATGATCGGCAATCTGGCGATGGTGACCTCGGTGCTGATGTACTTCCTGGCTCGTCTGGCCCTGGAGAGGGAACGGGCCGAGCGGCTGCTCCTCAACGTCCTGCCCGCTGAGGTGGCCGCCGAGCTGAAGGAGTTCGGCAGGACCACCGCTCGGCGCTTCGACTCGATCAGCGTGCTGTTCGCCGACATCGTCGGCTTCACCGAGAGAACCCTCCAACTCGACCCGGAGGAGATGGTCGATCAGCTCAACACGGTCTTCTCCTATTTCGACGACCTCGCCGATCGCTACGGCTGCGAGAAGATCCGCACCATCGGCGACGGCTACATGGTGGCCGCCGGTGTGCCGGTCGCTCGCCCGGACCATGCCCAGGCCGTGGCGGCGATGGCGCTCGACATGCTCGAGTACGGGGAGGGGACGCCGCTCCGGTTCCGAATAGGGATCAACTCGGGGCCGGCCGTCGCCGGCGTCATCGGCCACCGCAAGTTCCAGTACGACGTGTGGGGTGACACGGTCAACACGGCCAGCCGCATGGAGTCCCACGGCGAGCCCGATCGTATCCAGATATCGGAGGCCACCCATTCCCTCATCTCCGACGGCTTCATGTGCAGTCCCCGGGGCGAGATACAGGTCAAGGGCAAGGGCATGCTCCCCACCTGGTATCTGGAGGCCCGGCGCACCGCCGGATCCGCCACCCCCTCTTGAGACGCCTCGCCACGCCCCGGGCCTCGATCTAGGCTCGTCCACTTGCGGCTGCTCGCCAATCCCCACCGAGGCTCGGGTTTGCCCCGATACCTCGACGATCCGGGAGTGGTGGTCGATCCCGGGCCTGCTCTCGGGCTACTGGCACGATGCCCCGTGGCCTCGCCGACACCGCTGGTCGAGCTGCGGGATCCGGGGGCGGAAGCCGCCGTGGAACGTCTGTGGGTGAAGGACGAACGCCGGCGGATGGGCCTGGGGAGCTTCAAGGCCCTGGGAGCAGCCCACGTCCTGGCCCGGGAGGCCCGCTCTCGCCCGGGAGGCAGGCTGGGGGGACGAACCTACGTCACCGCCAGCGCCGGCAATCACGGCCTGTCGTTGGCGGCCGGGGCGGCAGTGTTCGGTGCCCGGGCGGTGGTGTTCATCAGCGAGGCGGTGCCGCCGGTGTTCGCCGAGAGGCTGGCTGCATACGGGGCGGAGGTGATACGTGCAGGGGCCACCTACGAGCAGAGCATGCAGGCCGCCGCCGAGGCCGCCGCCGCCCACGGATGGAGCATCCTGTCCGACGTGTCGTGGCCGGGGTACCTCGAGGTGCCGCGCCGGGTGATGGAGGGCTACCTGGTGCTGGGGGCGGAGGTGCTCGACCAGCTCGACGAGGAGGATTCGCCCACCCACGTCTTCCTGCAAGCCGGTGTGGGGGGACTGGCGGCGGCCATGGCAGGGTTCGTTCGCCGCACGTGGGGGGAGGATCCCAGGGTGGTGGTGGTCGAACCGGACTCGGCCCGTCCCCTCATGGAGAGCATCCGTCGCGGGAGGGCCGTTCGGGCCGACGGCCCCGCCACCGTCATGGGCCGCCTCGACTGCAAGGAGCCCTCCCACCTGGCCTTGGGGGGTTTGGCTCTCTGGGCCGATGTCTTCGTGACGGTCACCGACGCCGAAGCCGTCGAGACCTGCACCTGGCTGGAACACCACGACCTGGCCACCTCACCGTCGGGTGCAGCCGGATTGGCGGCCCTGCGGTGGGGCGACCGGGAGTCTCTGGGCATCCGGCGAGACAGCCGGGTGCTGGCCATCATCACCGAGTCGTCCCCGGAGGAAGCGGATGGAACCTGACGAGCGCCTTTCCCTGGACGGCATCGAGCAGCGTGTGCTGGGAGTGCTGGTCGAGAAGCAGATGACCACCCCCGACATCTACCCGCTCTCGTTGGGCTCCGTCGTGGCGGGATGCAACCAGGCCACCAACCGCCATCCGGTGATGTCGCTGGAAGAGAGGGAGGCGGAGACGGCGCTGGTCCGGCTCCACGACGTCGGCCTCGCCACACCCGTCAGGAGAAGCGGAGACCGGGTGACGAAGTACCGCCACAAGCTGGCGGAGGCACTCGAGGTCGACGAACGATCCCTGGTGGTGCTGGCGATCCTCATGCTGCGGGGACCCCAAACGGGGGGCGAGATCCGCTCCCGCAGCGAGCGCTACGCCGTCTTCGGGTCGATCGATGAGGTGGAGGCGGTCATCGACGACCTGGAGGGCAGGGGTCTGGCGAGGCGACTGCCCCGCTCGCCGGGCCAGAGTCAGCGGCGGGTCGCTCACCTGATGGGAAACGGGCCGGCTCACACCGAAGAGACCGGGGTGGCCGACCGATCGGGTATGGAACAGCGTCTCACCACTCTCGAGGCCCGGTTCGAGGAGCTGCTCGCCCGGCTGGGTGTCGACGACCTCTAGGGCCGATCAGCTCCGGCCTTCGGCCAGGAACAGGACACAGGCGACGCCGAAGACGACACTTGCCGCTCCGGTGAGGAAGTCCCCGTCCCGTACGGCGGCGGCGGTGAAGAAGACGGCACTGACGAGGAACAGCCCCCACCCGAGACGTTGCAGGTTGGACAAGTCTCAGACGTGTCGGGAGCGTTCCTGCTCCACGTCCTCGGTGAGCTCGATCCAGGAGGCGCTGAACTTCTCGACGCCCTCGTCCTCCAGCACTCCCATCACGTCGTCGTAGTCGACGCCGACCTCGCCCATCGCGGCCAGCGTGCCGGTGGCCAGGGCCATCTCCTCCGGCCCGAAGGCCGCGGGACGTGAACCGTGGTCCTGGTAGGCGTCGATGGTGTCGAGCGGCATCGTGTTGACGGTGTGGGGCACCACCAGCTCCTCCACGTACAGGGTGTCGGGCAAGGCCGGATCCTTGGTGGACGTCGACGCCCACAGCGGCCGCTGGACGCGGGCGCCCCGCTCCGCCAGGCGCTGCCACCGGTCTCCCGAGAAGGTGTCGAGGAACGCCCGGTAGGCGAGGCGGGCGTTGGCGATGGCGGTGGTGCCGCGCAGGTGCCGGGCCGCTTCGGTGCCGATCTCGTCGAGTCGGCGGTCGACCTCGGTGTCCATCCGGGAGACGAAGAACGACGCTACCGACGCCACCCGGGAGGCGTCGCCACCCTGGTCCAGGTACGACTCGATCCCATCCAGGTAGGCACCCATCACCTCCCGGTAGCGGTCGAGGGAGAAGATGAGGGTCACGTTGACCGATACTCCCTCCCCGATCAAGGCCCGGATGGCGGGGAGGCCCGCCCGGGTGGCGGGCACCTTCACGAGCAGGTTGGGCCGATCGATGCGCTTGACCCACTCCCGTGCCTCGGCGATGGTGGCGTCGGTGTCGTGAGCCAGCGTTGGGGTCACCTCGACGGAGACGAAACCGTCCCGCCCGTCGGTGGCTTCGTGCACATGGCGCAATGCGTCACAGCCCCGTCGTACGTCGCTTCCCATCAGTGAGGCGACGATCTCGGTGGTGGAGGCACCGCGGCCCGCCAGCTCCGTCAGCTCGGCGTCGTAATCGCCGGTCCCGACGATCGCCTTGGCGAAGATGGACGGGTTGGAGGTCACCCCGGTGATCGAGTCCTCCTCGATGCGGCGCTCCAGCTCCCCGCTGTCGAGCATGGGACGGGAGATCTGGTCCGACCACGGCGACACCCCGGCCAGTCGAAGCCGGTGCAGGTTGGATTCCGGTGGCATGCGCCAACCCTACCCCGCCGTGTGCCGCTTTCGACAAGGGGCTCCTCCCATCCGGAATTGGTCGCGCCGGTGCGGCATGATGGAGGTGTGAGCGGCGCCACCATCCTCCATGCCGACCTGGACGCCTTCTACGCCTCGGTCGAGCAGTTGCTGGATCCGTCGCTGCGCGGGATCCCGATGGCGGTGGGTGAAGGCGTGGTGCTGGCGGCCAGTTACGAGGCGAGGGCGTTCGGTGTCCGGTCGGCGATGCCCACATCCCGTGCCCGTCGACTCTGTCCCAAGCTCACCGTGGTGCGCGGCTCCTTCGGTCGCTACCTGGACTTCTCCGAGCAGGTGATGGAGGTCTTCCGTCGATTCACCCCGAACATCGAGCAGATCTCCGTGGACGAGGCCTTCCTGGAGGTGGGCGGCTCCCAGCATCTCTTCGGGCCGGCGCCGGACATAGCCGCACAGATCCGCGAGGAGGTGCGGGCCGAGGTCGGGCTGCCGGTCTCGATCGGAGTCGCCACCACCAAGTTCCTCGCCAAGGTGGCCTCCCAGGTGGCCAAGCCAGACGGGCTGATCGTGGTTCCCGAAGGCGAGGAGATGGATTTCCTGACACCGCTGCCTGTGGAGATCCTGTGGGGGGTCGGCCCCGTCACGGCCAACAAGCTGCGGCGGGCAGGAGTGGAGACCGTCGGTGACATCGCCGCTACTCCGGTCCAGACACTGGCCACGTGGCTGGGTCGGGCATCGGCCGAGCACCTGTCGGCTTTGGCAGCCAACCGTGACCCCCGGCCGGTGCGACCCCGGGCCCGGGCCAAGTCGATCGGGTCCCAGCAGGCGCTGGGCCGGGGACACACCGACCCCGAAGAGCTCGACCGGGTGGTCCTCACGCTGGCAGAGAGAGTCGGGCGTCGGCTGCGGGCCAAGGACAGAGAAGGGCGCACGATCTCGCTGCGGGCCCGTTTCCCCGACGGCCGGATCGTCGCTCGTTCCGAGACTCTCGACGCTCCGGTATCGGCTACCGAGGCGATCGTCAAGATCGCCCGGCGGCTCCTGCGGGCGGCTCGCCAGGATCCTTCCGAGCCGGTGACCCTGGTCGGCATCTCGGTCTCGGGTCTGATCGACGGCGCCGGTATCCAGATGGAGTTGGGCCTCGACGAGGGGGAGGTGGAGCGGACCGGCAGCCAAGCAGCCGACGCCGGCGAAGCCGTCGACCGCCAGGTCGATGCCATCCGCCGCCGGTTCGGTGACAAGGCGGTGATGCGAGCCGGCCTCATGGGCCGTGCCGATCGGGATGCTCCCGAGGAGTTCCGTCGTCTGGCCGAGAGAGACTGACCCGGGGTAGGGTCTGGCCGATGAAAGGGACTCTGGCCATAACCGGAGACGAGGCCGCCGATCGTCTCCTCAACAGCAACGGAACGGCGGCGCTCATCGGGATGCTCCTCGACCAGCAGGTGCCGATGGAGTGGGCCTTCCGTGGCCCGGCGACTCTCCACGAGCGGCTGGGACATCTCGATGCCGAACGAATAGCCGCCATGGACGAGGCCGACTTCGTGGCTGTCTGCACCGAGAAGCCGGCCATCCATCGTTTCCCCAAGAGCATGGGAGAGCGGATCCACAAGCTGTGCGTGCACCTCACCGACAACTACGACGGTGACGGGGCCGCGGTGTGGTCGGATGAGCCCGATGCCTCCACCCTGTTCAAACGGATCAGGGACCTTCCCGGCTTCGGGGACGAGAAATCGAAGATCTTCCTGGCGCTGCTGGCCAAGCGCTTCGGTGCCGCCCCCGATGGTTGGGAGGAGCTGGCGGGTCCCTTCGGCGACGACACTCCCCGTTCCGCCGCCGACATCCACGACGAGGACTCCCTCGCCCGGGTCCGGGACTGGAAGCGCATCCAGCGAACGTCCGGCAAGACCAAACAGGACTGACCTCCCCGTTTTCGCGCATCGAATGCGCGCTATGGGGCTTGTCGCGAAATGGGGT
>CAZTXD010000106.1:0-13174 GCA_964617995.1 uncultured Acidimicrobiaceae bacterium | reverse complement strand
CAGCCGTCACTACATGGATTCGGGGTTAGAGAAAAAAAGTCAAGGTTGTCGCTTCGACGGCATCCACACGCAGGTGTTCCTAATAGGCGACACGGCAATTCGAGGGGCAACTGTCGCGAGCTAACAGCGACCCGGACCGCATGGTCTTCTGGAGACGGACATTCTGGATATCACTCTTGAATAGAACCCCACTAAGCGACTGGAGGTTCTCATGCTCCAGTGAACGGGGTCTTCTTGACGAGTCCGGCTAGGGATGCGTTCTCGTGGCGGCGCGTTGTCGAAGAATGGCTGCGCACTTGTTGACTTTCGGATCTCCCGCGCGGCCATAAAAGGATCTTCGAGGTTGTTGTGTTTGGTCTCCGTCGCGAGGTGCTGGCCTGGGGCCTTGCAGGGGATTTATCTGAGCGTGCGGGCCAGGACTCATCGCTCGCGAGGCCTCGCCGCTGTAGGCGGCGGTCTCCGGTTGACTCTTTCCTTTCACCCCCAAGACTGTGAACGCTGGAGAGCGGCGTCGGCCCAACGCGTGAGTCCCCACGCGATAATCCCCAGCACCAGGAACGAAGTGCTCAGCGGTGCAACCGTTCCGTCGAACGCACGGTCGATGGCAGCACCGATCACGGCTCCCAGCGCCGTGGAAACGGTCGCGATGATTGCAGACGCGGTGCCAGCTACCGGGCCCATCGGAATCATCGCCGCAGTGCTCATGTTCGGGATCAAGAGGGAGTGCATGGCCAATACAGCTGCCAAGTTTGTCGCGAACAGCCAGAAGGGTGGCACGCCACTAGTGAGCGCCGTAAGAAGAGCCAGACTTGCAGCCGCCACGAGGTAGCCCACCATGGCCGTGTTAAGCAACCTCGAAAGTCCGACCCGCTCTACCAGACTACCGTTGGCCAGCACCGCGACACCCATGACAGTGGCTAGACCACCGAAGATGAGCGGAAACTGTTCACCGAGACCGAAGACTTCGGCCAGGATCAGTTCGGAGCTAGCCAGGTACGAGACAAAACCACCAAAGAGCGCCGTGAAACCAAGCGTGTAGCCCATGGTGATCCGGTTGGTCAGGACCAGCGTGCCCGCGCGCATCACATCGGAGTAGGTCAGATCGATTCGGTTCTCGTGGTGAAGCGTCTCCGGGAGGCGAACCAGCCACACTCCGACGAGGAGGGCAACGAGCACCGTGAAGCCAACCGCCCCTCGCCATGTGATCCAAGCAGTGAGAACCGCACCAAGTGAGGGTGCTACAACCGGTACGAGAATGAAGAGTGCCATTACGAACGACATCGCCTTGGCCATGCGCTCACCGCTGTAGACGTCACGGAGGATTGACAGTGTCAGGATTCGCGGGGATGCCGCTCCCGCCCCCCATACAAACCGGGCAATTAACAGCCACTCAAGAGTCGGGGCGATTGTCGAGGCCAACGCACCGGCGATGTAAAGTCCAAGTCCAAGATAGAGCATGGGTTTTCTGCCAAAACGGTCGGCCAACACGCCGTAAACGACCTGTGTCACCGCCAGACCGAGGAGAAAGGCAGTGATCAAACCGGCTGCCGCGGTCGAATTGGGTGGCAATTCGAAAGCGGCTCTTATGTCGGCGAAGGCAGGAAGGAGGATGTCAATAGCCAGAGCAACAAGTGACATGGCCAGGGCCAATAACGTGGTCAGCTCATGACTATTGACCGTCTTCCTGCCGTCGGTTATTTCGACGCGCTGAACTGGTTCGGTGGGAATAGCGGGGGAGTCATCCGATCCTTTCATGCTTTGGACTCCTCAGTGTGAAACCAACCCGGTGCCAGACTGCGGCGGGCGTCTTCTATTAATTCGAGCACGAACCTAATCGCCGAGCGCCTAGGCAAGCCAGCCACCATCAGGCGCTTCTCACCGACACCTTGCACAAAGGATTCAACACTCCGCCGTGCACCGTCACCGGATGAGCAGCATGACCGCTCCGACTCCAAGTAGCAGAACCAAGACACTTTCGAACGGCCCCTTCGGAATGACACCGACAATTCGGCGACCCACCCACACACCAATCGGAATTGTCATCCAAGCCCAGAATGTATGCACGAGGAGATTGAGATCCATCACTCCGGCAATCACATAACTGGGCACCTTGAGGAGATTGACAGCAGCGAAGAAGATCACCGTTGTTCCTACAAGCGTGACGGGCGAAAGATTCGCCGCCATTAAGTAGATCACGACCGGAGGCCCACCCATATGGGCAATGGTAGAAGTGATGCCTGCGACAACACCCGACAGCCAGCCAAATCGCAGCACCGAGGAGGCGGGAATTCTTGGTCTTTTAGTCCATGCGAACCACGCAATGAATAAGAGCATTATCACGGCGATCAGTCTGCTAAGCGTTTCTTCTTCGATTCGGAGGAGAATGACGCTGCCAAGACCGACACCAGCCACCCCTGCGAAAAGGAGCGGCCACAACAAGGAGGCATCCCATCTCTGCCAATGGGCGACCACGCTGAAGCCGTCCCCAATGATCAACATCGGAAGCAAGAGTCCGATCGCATCATCCGCGGGCAACACGAGTGCCATCAGGACAGTGACGAAGGGCCCGATCGTCCCAGCGACTCCGGCTTTGCCGAATCCAATCAAGAAACCGGCAACCGCAACCACGACGAGAACTGTTACGTCAACTGTCATTCACGTTGCAAACTTCCAAACGGGCATGTATGCTAGTATGTCGCAGGCCCAGTCTCCTGCGCATGGAGGAATCAAGCTGGAATAACGGTGGCAAGCATGGGACGCGGACGTGGTTCGCGCCCACCCGAGTCGAACGAGAGCATCAAATCATGAAATCAATCCGATTCTTAGCGCTATTGACCGTCTTCTCGCTGGTGCTTGTTGCATGCGGCGGTGCCGACAGTGAAGGAGATACCACAACACCAGCTGAAGGAGCTACCACAGCACCAGCTCCCGGTGATACGGGTGGGGAAACAGAGACCACAAGTGCGAGCCCCCAAGAGGGAGAGCAATTTGACGAGGCGACCTTCGTATTCGGCGCGCTCGGCAACGAGACATTTGATCCGATCCTCGGGCCGCCGAACAACGATGTCTTCCAGGCCTTCATATACGACACGCTCGTCGGATTGGATTACGCGAAGGAGGATCTCTCAAAGGAGACCGGTCTCGCTTCTGACTGGACCATATCGGACGACGGGCTCACCTACACGTTCACACTTCGACCCTGGACGTTTCACAACGGGGACGAGGTAACAGCCGAGGACGTCAAGTTCTCGCTTGACCGGAGCGTTTCAGCCGACACCGGTCAGGTCAACCAAAGAGTTAGTGGGTCGATCGAGTCCGTGACGGTGAACAGTCCTACAGAAGTTGAAGTGCGGCTGAAGGAACCCGTGCTGGAATTCCTATACCTCATGACCGATCACAACGGCCAGATCGTTCCGAAAGAGTATTTCGAAAGCGTGGGGAGCGATGGCTTCGAGCAGGCACCCATCGGTTCAGGACCATACAAAGTGGTCGAACGTCAGGTTGGATCGCACATGACGCTCGAGCAGGCATACCCGGAGCATTTCGGTATAGGGGTGCCGAGGTTTGAAACTATCACGATCCGCTTAGTCACAGAGGCGAGCACCAGGCTAGCGATGCTCCGATCGGGCGAAGCCGATTTCGTCGACATAGGGATCAGGGACGTCGAGGACCTCGAAGCAGCTGGATTCCAGGCGTTCCCGTCTCGGGGTACCGAAGCGCTTGAGGTGCTATTTCAGTACTTCCGACCCGACGAGGCGACGGCCGACATCAACGTCCGTAAGGCACTTTCATATGCGATCGACCGGGAGGCGATCAACGAAGCGTTTCTGGATGGTCTCGGTATTCTGACCGCGACTCACATTCAGAACTTCGGCAATCCACTCTTGCCTCCTCAGGAGTATGACCCCGATCAGGCGCGGGACTTCCTTGCTCAGACGGAATACGGACCTGATGGTGAAACACTTACGATGTATTTGCAGGTCCCGATTCGGGTCGGGTGGCCGGATCAGCTGGCGATTGCGCAGGTCATCCAGAGCCAGTGGGCTGAGATCGGAGTTGAAAGCGAGATCATACACCGCGAGTACGGTTCCTTCCGGCCGGAATGGGCTGAGAAGACCCTGGAGCCCCCAGCCGCAATCCTCTTCACGAATGTCGGATTCCCGACGGCTGCTCATTGGGTCCAAATGGCCATTAATCAATACCACTGTGAAGGAACGCTTACTAACCAATGTGATCCCGAGATCGACCGGCTCCTTGAGGAATGGGGTGGCGCCGAAACACAAGAGGAAGCGGCGGCCTTGGCGTCTGAGTTGGAACAGTTCGTCATTGACAACTACTACATGATCGTCATATTGCAGGCTCCAGTGTATTTCGCAGGCAGTGACAAGATTCGAGCGGACTACACTCCTGGGGTTGTCATCGGCGGAATCAACTCCAAGGCGCTGGCATGGAATCCGCGGTAAGTGTCGTCGTGATCGGTGTACGGCCGGACTAGCGATCATCCCGCAGGGTGATTAGCCCCGATGTTGGGTTTCATCGCACGGCGAGTGGCTCAAGGGGCTGTTGCTCTACTGGTGCTGGTGACGTTGGCTTTCTTGATGTCGAGAGCTACCGGCGATCCGCGAGATCTGCTACTCCCACCTACAGCGACTGCGGAGGATTATGCCGATCTCGGTCGGGATCTCGGTCTCGATCGCCCAGCCATAGAGCAGTACACGCTTTACTTGCGGAACCTACTAGCCGGAGATCTAGGACGTTCCGTGCGAACGCGCGGACCAGTCACAGATCTCGTTCTCGAGCGATTGGTCGCTTCTGCACACCTCGCCGGAGCCGCTTTCGTGTTAGTCGTGACCATCGGACTGCCACTCGGCGTATTTAGCGCTAGACGTCGTGGGTCACGCATCGATGTCTTTGCCAAAGGGCTAGCGCTCGTAGGGCAGTCAGCACCAGCTTTTTGGGTGGGTATTCTTCTCATCCAGATCTTTGCAGTCACGTTGAGGTGGTTTCCCTCGGGTTCGTACCAGGGACTTCGGTATATCGTTCTCCCGGCAGTCACGCTATCTCTCTTTGGCATCGCCGCTCTCACCAGATTGATGAGGAGTAGCGTGCTCGAACAACTAGACAAGGATTTCGTTGACTTCGCACGCAGCAAGGGGCTCTCTGAGAGATTGGTCATCTGGAAGCACGTAGCTAGAAACGCCATGCTTCCAGTCATCAGCTTTCTGGGTGTTCTCTTCGCCGCGACCATCACTCAGCAGATTGTCATCGAGACTGTATTTGGATGGCCCGGCC
Organism: uncultured Acidimicrobiaceae bacterium; assembly: GCA_964617995.1. Classification (GTDB taxonomy): domain Bacteria; phylum Actinomycetota; class Acidimicrobiia; order Spongiisociales; family ZC4RG35; genus CAZTXD01. The sequence continues at coordinate 7,882 of CAZTXD010000106.1, read as the reverse complement.
TAGGTCAGCTCACGTATGCGTCAGTCCTTAATCGCGACTTCCCTGTTGTGCAAGGGGTCGTCCTTGGAGCTGGAGTGATTGCCATCAGCATCAACCTTTTGACTGATATCTCGTACGCTTACCTGGACCCTCGAATCCGACGTGAAGGCTAGCTCCCTTGCCCTTACAGACACGGTTCGGTTCTTCAAGTCGCGACGCCGCCGCGCGCCGGGAACAAGACTACCTCTTGGGTCGTTAACCGTGTTGGTGGTGGTCGTCATTCTCGCGATATTTGCAGATCAGGTTGCACCTTATGGTCCGCTGGCGGTGGACCTATCAGTTCGGTTGGAACCCCCGGTCCTCTTCGGCGGTACCCTTGACCATCCACTCGGCACGGACGATCTTGGCCGAGACATTCTTAGCAGAGTCATTCACGGTGCGCGGATCTCCTTATTGCTCGCCGGAGCATCTATAGCATTGGGAGCCGTTGTTGGAACGACTGCTGGGCTCATCGCCGGTTACGTGCGCGGCTTCGTGGATGTTATTCTGATGCGAATCGCGGATATAGCCATCAGCTACCCAGTTATCCTCATCGCCTTACTGCTCGCCGTCGTGTTCGGACAGAGCGGTATGAACGTGGTTATTGCAATTAGCGTCTTTCTTTGGCCCCAATTTGCTCGCGTGATCCGGGGAGAAGTGCTTCTTCTCCGTGAGACTGACTATGTTGCACTAGCCCATGTAGCGGGCGCGTCAGCACCGCGGATTATCGTGCGCCATATCCTTCCGAATGTCGGAGCAACGATTGCCGTGCTTGCCTCGCTAACCACGGGGAACGTGATCCTCGCGGAGTCTGGCTTGAGCTTCTTGGGCGCTGGTGTTCCGGCGCCAGCTCCGGCGTGGGGAAGTATGGCAGCGCTCGGCAGGGATTACATCACGACAGGATGGTGGCTTTCAGCGGTACCTTCAATTGCTATTCTCGTCGTGGTTCTTTCGCTCAACGTCTTCGGTGACTGGCTACGCGATCGTTTGGATCCCCGACTACAGGCTCTTTAGGACGAGCGGTCATGGATCAAGGTTTTGGTATAGGTGGCATGCAGCGGTGTGCCCGGACTCGAGTATCTTCAGCGTAGGATCCTCGAGCGGGCAATGCTCGAACACATATGGGCACCTGGTATGGAATCGGCAGCCGGATGGAGGTCGCACCGGCGACGGCAACTCCCCACCGAGCATTAGTCGCGGTTCAGCGTCGCTGGGGCGCGCCGCCTCGATCAGAGCTTGAGTATATGGGTGCAGAGGATTTTCGAAGAGCCGTTGCGAGTCTGCCTCCTCAACCACTTGCCCGAGATACATCACGATTATCCGATCACTGAGGTACCGCACAGTGGCGAGGTTGTGAGCGATGAGGATGTAGCCGATGCCATGTCGAGTCTGAAGGTCCTTAAGCAGATTCATGATCTGCGCGCCAATCGAGACGTCGAGCGAGGACACTGGTTCGTCCAGAACAATCAGTCTCGGGTTAAGACTCAGGGCCCGAGCGATGGCGATCCGCTGTCGCTGACCGCCGCTGAATTCGTGTGGGAAGTTCATTGCCACTGATGGGTCGAGACCAACTTCGGCGAGAAGCTCATGCACACGTCTCTTGCGCTCGCTTCGACTTAGCTGCGTATTAATAACAAGCGGCTCAGCGACGAAGTTTCCTGCTCGCATGCGAGGGTTCAGCGAACCAGCGGGGTCCTGGAAGACAGCCTGCACGCTGGCGCGAAACTCGCGCAGTGAGTCTCCCGAAAGCGAATCCAGCTCCCTGCCAAGGAATCGCACACTGCCTTCCGAGGGTGGTTCCAAGCGTAGAACCATCCTTCCAGTCGTCGTCTTACCACATCCGCTCTCGCCGACGATTCCGAGTGTGGTCCCTTCGTGAACTGCAAACGAGATCCCATCGACCGCTCGCACCCAGAGCTGGTTTCTACTGGATGTTCCTGATGCCCAAGCGCGCCCCAGCGGGTAATACTTCTTGAGATTTTGGACTGTTATAAGCTCACTCTGTGTCACAAGTATTCCCAGCAATGGACTTCGTGTAGCGGGCCCGCAACGTGGATGGGCGGGAAGTCCTTACTGCAGCGCTCCTGGGCGAGCGGACAGCGCGGGACGAATGGACAACCTGGTCCGCGCCCGAATAGGGGTGGTGGCTGTCCTTCGATCGAAGCCAACCGCTCGACCTTGTCATCGAGGTCAGGGACTGAACGGAGGAGTGCCTGGGTATAGGGGTGTGCCGGTGCCTCGAGGACATCATGCGTAGTGCCGCTCTCGACGATCTTACCCGCGTACATGACAGCGACGCGATCACACATCCTTGCAACCACACTGAAGTCATGCGTGATAAAGAGAATGGCGACCTGAGTACGACGCTGAACCTCTTTGAGATGCGCCAAATAGGCAGCCTGCACGGTTACGTCCAGAGCTGTGGTCGGCTCGTCCGCAATGAGTACTTGGGGGTCGCAGGAGAGCGCGATGGCTCCCACGACGCGCTGACGCTGACCGCCGCTGAATTCGTGTGGGTATCCTGCCAGACGCGATCGTGGCTCGGGCACCTTCAGGAGCTCAAGCAGTTCGACCGCGCGGCGTTCAAGTGCCTTGCCCCGCATGCCACGGTGCACGCGGAGTGGCTCGTAGATCTGTTCACCAATTCTTAATGTGGGATTAAGCGACGTCATCGGGTCCTGCAGCACCATCGAAATCTCACGACCGCGGATCTTCCGCAGCTGACTTTCAGCAATCTGCAAGAGGTCCTGGCCCCGATAAAATACTTGTCCGCCGGTAATAGCGGAAGCGGGTTTTGGATTCAATCGGAGAAGTGATAGCGCTGTCAGGGACTTGCCCGAGCCTGACTCGCCGACGAGTCCGAGCGTCTCGCCGTGCAAGAGATTGAAAGTGACCCCATCCACAGCCATAGCCGAGCCACGTCGTGTCTGAATGCGGATACGCAGATCACGAACGCTCAACGCTGGTGTATCTCTTGACGCTGGATCTAAAGGGCTACGCACTTCTCTTACGATATCATCGATATTGGCGAGCCCACACAGAAAGGGTGTACTAGTGCCTTACGTAGAGTCGTCGGACGGTCTGTCGCTTTGGTATGTCGAGCGGGGGTCTCGTCGTCCAGAGGGTGTACTTTTAATGCACGGCGATGGTATGAGTTCCAAGTTCTGGAGACGCAATATCCCGTCCCTGGCTAAGAGCTTTCGTGTGATCGCCCCCGACATGCGAGGGCGTGGAAACTCCGCAAAGGTGGAGGAGGGTCACAGCCTCGATCGTTATGCCTCGGATGTTCAGGAGATTTTGATAGCCCTGGATTGCCAGCGGGTTATTGCGGTGGGATGGTCGATCGCCAGCTTCGTGCTTCTCGCTTATATGAGGCGCTACGGATCGGATCGTCTCGCCGGGCTAGTCGTCGTTGATCAGCCTCCATTCACATTCGTTTCCGAGCATGACTTTGAGCACCAAGTGAAGCGAATCTACTCACGTCGCATGTCGACAGCGCGCGACCAGTTACGGCGCAGCCTTGGACCGAACGCACGCGTCAGTGAGCCAACCATCACGTGGATGGCTGCAGAGGCACTAAAAATCTCCCCTTCGTGCCAGGTCCCCGCCCTACGTGACGCGTACCATAGTGATTTTCGTGGAGAGTTAGCCAGCGTTTCTGTTCCAACGCTTGTTTGTTACGCACGCCATGGGCTGATCGATGCGGACGGCATCAAGACATGGTTAACAATTCCACATTCGCGAGCTGTGTATTTCGAGCGGAGTGGCCACATGCTTCCATGGACCGAAGCAGACTTATTCAACAAGGAAGTCACGTCGTTCGCCTCATCACACTTGTACTGAATCCTCTCGGGTCCGCGACTGTCGGTGGCTGATGATGTCGACCGCCTCAACTGACGTCTTCATTAGCCGCTACGCCAATACCGGATGCGTGCTTCTGTCCGGGTATTCCACGCCGTAGCTTGGTCGAAATGTGCTCCAAGGTGAGTTAGAAGTCGCTCGTCGAGGATTCTGCTCGGCTCTCTACCGCGACATGGTATGCCCGTTTTATGCGGAGCCCGGAGGCCGAGCGACAAGCTAGATGACCGACGGGTGACGGATCTATCGGTGTACATCTAGATCGCCCCCGAGTTCTTCAGCTCCGAGCCTAGAAAATCTCACTCAGCTTGCCGCTGCAGGAGGCTTGCCTACCCCTGAGGTGGGTCGGCCATGGGGTCCCCCTAGTGATCCGGCCCGGCACGATTGTCGGTCTGGCGCTCAACTAGCAGAGTGTTCGTGGGGCTTGAGTTCGTGTGTCGCGTGTCCTTCGCCGTCAGATCTGGAACAACTCTCGCGGGAAGCCGGTCAGGATCTCTGGGCCAGCTTCGGTAACCAGAACCATGTCGCCAAGGAACGTCTTGCCTAGTTTTTCGGTATTGAAGTTCGGATGCAACTCCATGATCATTCCGGGCTCAGCGATGACTTCCTCCTCAAGCTCGCTTTCGGTCCTGTAGACCTTCGGTCCCGGCTCACCGACCTGGAGAGCTTCAGTAACAAACGGGTCGCTGTACTCGAGTCCCAGGCCATGTCCTTGTCTAAAGCGAAATGGGTCCGTCTTCTTTGTGTAGGGACTGTAGCCGTCGATGAGTTTCTCCATCGCCATAGCGACGTCGCGAAGTGGTCTGCCAGGTTTTAAGGCGTTGAGTCCGGCTGTCTGGACCTCAAGAGCGAGCTCAAAGTGCCGACGCATCTCAGGCGTAATCTTCCCTTTAACGCCCATGCGAAGCTCGTGTGCCCAGTAGCCTTTAAAGACGACGTAGGTCCCCGAATGGAACTGCTCACCGTCCAGTATTGGGCGATGCAGGTATTCCGGTTCATGGTAGATATACTCCGGCGCGGGACCGCAGTCGACCCAGCAGTGGGCGAAACTTGCGCCGAGCCTGCGACCGACGTGTTCCATCTCCAACATCAGCGTACCTGCCAGAACCTCCGGCGCCCGCGCACCCGTCATACCGGCATAGAGCATCGCGTCAGCAATCTTCGCAGCTTTCCGATGGATCTCAATCTCCTCGGCGTCTTTCACCATCCGCAGGCGAGCAATGAGGTCGTTTGCATTCTCCGAATGCCGGTCTGCAAGTTCCTGTTCCAGTTGGGCGTAGCCCGAAGCAGGCATCTCAGAGACGCCAACGAGTCCGACCCGCTCATAATTTGCCTCCCGTAGCAATTGAACCACGGCTGCGACACCATCTGGGTCCGTGCGGACATCCTCGACTGACAACTCACGCCGTGCCGCGGGAAACGCGGTAGCTTGGGCGAATAAGACAGGTTCACCCTCGACAGGGAGCACTAGTAAGGATGACAATAAGTTCATCGGTGGAGACCAATTGGTCAGGTAGCGGACATTCCCCGAGGTAAGGGTGCCAGCCCACATCGCTGGCGGTGCAGCGTAAAGCACGAGCGCATCCAGGTCGCGTTCCCGCATCTCAGCCCGTACCTTGCGTACTCGTTCCGAGATTGTCTTGTTGCTGATGCCCATTCTGGTATCCTACCATACTACTCGGGGGCCCCGGATCGAGGGCCACGACCTTTCCAAATGAGGACCTTCATATGTCAAAATTGGAACGCGAATTCTTCGATCCTCTCGAAGATGATCAATTGCGCTGGGAGCCGATTGGAGGCGACGAGTCCGGACTCACTGAAAAGATCCTCAGTTTCGATTCTGACACCGGAGATTGCACCCGGCTGCTCAGATTCCCGCCAGGAAGCGATACGACGCCTAACGGCACTCTCCGACATGACTTCTGGGAGGAAGTCTGGATTCTCGAAGGTGAGCTTCACGATCTCAAACTCGGACTTACATTCGGAAGAGGAATGTATGCGTGTCGACCGCCGGGTATGCCCCACGGGCCGTGGCGCTCAGAGCCTGGTGCCCTCACGTTAGAAGTGAGGTATCAACAGAAATGAGTTTGGCGGGAGTTCCCGCCTGAATTTCGAGGAGACCCGTCGCCAGATGAAGCATTCGAATCGTAGGGATCATCCCCTGATGAGCTTCGTGTGTTACAGAACCTCGTAGCCCCTGACTTCCAACCCCGAGTGAAGGCTCGTAAGTTCTGGCTGAAGGCTCGCATGTGCTTCGGATTCAATCCATCTGGTGGCTGCCTCCGCGTCTTCGAACTGCAATAGCATCATGATTGCTTCCTCCCCTTCTGCCGGGCGGAGAAGCCGAGCTGACGCAAATCCCTCTGTCTGGGCCATAGCCGGTACGTACTTGGTCTCAACAAACTCTCGGAATGGCTCAACACCTTCGGGTGGAAGGGTGAACCTCAAATGTCGCTCTATCACAGCATCCTCCTTCGCTCATTTGCCAACTCGCTCGCTCGCTCATATGGATCTGACCGATTCGCGTCTTCTATGGCCACCGATTAGCTGCTCATTGAGTCGGAGACTGTGTATACTAGCATGCGTCGCGCAAGAAAGGCTGAACGATGGAGATCATCCACCCTGAAGAGTCCGAACACTTTATGCCGTACTCGCCGGGCATTGTTGTTGAGGCCGGCAGAAAAATTCTTTACCTATCTGGCTGCACCGCCAACCCGCTCTACCACGCGCATCCGCACGTTCTCGAAGATCTTAACCCGCCGGACGATATGGCGGAACAAACACGACTAACTCTCGAGAACATCCGTAAAGTCCTCGAGGCAGTAGGAGCTGGCTTCGAGCACTTGGTTCGGGCGGACATTTTCGTTACTAACATGGACGAGCAAGATCAGATGCAGGAAGTGATCAAAGAGTACTTCAAGGGACACTTCCCGACGAGCACCCTCGTCGAGGTTAGTCGTCTGGTCACCCCTGGATTGAAACTTGAAATAAACTGCACCGCCGTACTCCCAGAGTAGCCGCATGGTCGCAGGGCCTACCGCGGTCTCCCGGAGGTAAACCGCCCCGAGGTCTCGGTCCGCCTTTTTTCCTAAGGCGAGAAAATTCCCCGAGGTCCGAATCGGTGCAATTTAAGGAGAGTTACGGGGCCTTCGGGAGCAAAGGTTGGCAGTGCTGCTTCATCATGGAGGCCCGCGGCCGCCATCCTGGCTGAGCCCGCTGGTATCCAGCTCCGCAGGACGTTCCCTACTTCCGATCGGGCCGAGCCGTCGACCCAGCTGAAGAAATGATCCGTCCTTGAGCTCTCCCGTTAACCATCCGACTGTCTCTTCGTTGTACTTTCCGCGGCAAGAAAACCGGCGCCCAAAATCTGATGTATCTCCCACTCGATGAGGTCATAGGTGCATCCCGCCGCAGTGAAGGGATCGGCGTTTGCGATGTCCTGTGCCTCCTTTCGGTCTACTGCACGTACTAGATAGATCCCCAGCTCGCGGTCGGGAGTAGGGCCTGACAGGACTACCGTGCCGCGTCGATGCTGCTCTTCCATCCATCTCAGGTGGTCGTTTAATGATTCGGACCACTCGGATCGCGGAGATTCAGTACGCTGCAAAATCAAATACCAGTTCACTGGGCTTACCTTACCGACTCAGGGGAGTGAACCTCCCCGGCTAATCCGCACGCTCTGATTTTCCCCTATTCATCCTGTCTTTTGTTCGTGCCAGGCGACAGCCTCCCGTTAAATCGAAAACCGGCCGATCTGGCGTAAGACATTCACCTCCTAAGATACGTACCCGACTCCGCGGAGTTAATGGGGATCGTTGGACCCTGGGCTCGGTTGAGGTGCATGACGCGGGCCGCTAGACTCTCTCGTGACTTGATGCGCCGCCATTTGTGGAGAATGGCGGAGCTAACCTTGGTCTATAGCGCGGACGATTTGATCCCCGTCGATGGGAAGATGGCGTACCCTCACCCCGATCGCTGCCGCTAGAGCGTTACCGATAGCCGCAGC
>CAZTXD010000105.1:0-13490 GCA_964617995.1 uncultured Acidimicrobiaceae bacterium | reverse complement strand
GGAATTAATCAGCGGACGAGCGGTCAGTCGGTGACACGGTGAACAGCACCCGGTTCGTTGGACAGCCTGGTTGTCTGTTTCATGCTGCCACCTCGCCCCCGAGTCCGCCGCCCAGATCATGGTCGAGGAGGCCCAGGCAGGTCGGCTGGACCCCCACGCGGTCGGTGCAGTGCTCAAAGCCGCCGGAAGACTGGCTCCGCCAATGGAACGTCCCGCTGGTCTCACGGACCGGGAGTCGGAGGTCATCGCGCTCCTGGCGCGGGGATGGCAGACCAAACAGATCGCCCGGGCACTCGACATTTCGCCCAACACCGCCGATCGCCACATCCAACACGCCTACCGGAAGATGGGGGTCTCTACCCGGGCCGCTGCCGCCCTCTTCGCCATGGAACATGGCCTTCTGGCATGGGGAGAATTCACCATAGGCAAGGTCGCGGATCGCCAAATAGCGTCGAAGGCCATCGGAAGTCCTGACCCACAGGAGGCGACCATGAACGCACCGGACCAACGTTTGCAGGAGGTGCCGGGTGCGACTTCCTCGCTGGTGGGAGCAGACAAGACTGTCGCCTCACAGCGGACTGCACTGAGGATCGGTGCGGTAGGGGCCCTGGTGGCGGCTTCCTGACTCCGCTGGGAAACCTCCTGCACCCGCGTGAAGCGGGCCAGCTCGAGGATGTCGAGACCTTCCTCAACGTCGCCGCCGGTTCGGAGATCTGGGTGATCGACCACTTCCTCATCCTGATCGCGGTATCGCTGCTGCTGGCGGCCTTCTTCGGACTGGGCCGGTCATTCACATCGGGAGTCGCGCACGCCTGGGCCCGGTTTGCCTGGACAGTGTCGATCATCGGTGTGGTCTTCGCATTCACCCTGGTAAGGAGGAGATCATCCGGGAGGCGGTGCGCCCGGACCACCCATGCAGTGCATCCGCTCATCGAGGCGGGGAGACACCCTCCAGCCTGGGTGATCTCACTGGTGCTGATCCGATCAAGTCCGATCCTCATCGCGCACCGAGCCGCCCGACGGGCTTCACCCTGCTGCACGTAGACGTGGTAGGCCCGCATGCGGGCACTTCGGGACTCTTCCCGATGATCAGTGAGGAACGCCGAGGTGGCCAGAAGCTCGAGATCCTCGGCGGCAAGCCCAGACTCCTCGTCGATCCGGCTCAGAATCTCATAGGCATCCCCCCAATCGGGACGAGAGGCCGCCTCCCGGGCGTGCTCGACCTCCGCAATAGCGGTCGACGATTGCTCCCGCTTCATACGCCAACCCTACGCGGCGGCTGACATTCAACGAGGCTGCTACGTCAAGTTCGACCGCTCCTGCGTAGAGGATGCTTCTATGTTCGTCAAGCGGTGGTTTCGACGGTTGGTGTTCGCGGTGTCGCCATCCTTCGGCGAGCAGAGCATCCGTGACAAGGGTGAGGTCCGTCCCTCGTAGAGAGAACAGGCCCCCTAGACTCGCCGTCCCTCGACTGTTGTCTCGTCCTCCAGCTACGGGTCAGTCGACCTCCAAGACGGAGAGGATGTTGCCGGAAGGGTCGGTGAACCAGGCGATCGGGGGACCTTCATCATCGCGGGAAATCCCCCTCTCGTCCTGGCCGAATCCCTCGTAGCGTTCGAAACTGACACCCTTTTCGGACAGCTCATCCACAGCGGCGCCGACGTCGTCGACGGGGAAGTTGAGGATCGTGTAGGTGGCGGGGGTGTGATCGGGTTTGGGATAGGCCAGGACCTGCCGATCGTCGCTCAGGTGAAGGGTGAGCAGCCCGTGATCTTCTGAGACTCTCACCCCGAGCGTCTCGCCGTAGAATGCGGCTGCCTCGGCCACGTCTCTGACGGCGAATCCGCTGAAGGCTCTGGTGGTGTCCAACATCTCGTCCTCCTCAGGTTGGTACTACCGATGAGACGACGCCGGTGGGGTGAACTCATCGGTCACCAGTCCGCTTCCCCGCGTTCTTACCCGGAGATGCCACCGTCTACGTGGTTGTCGTGGGGATTATGCGCGAGCACCGCTCAAGTGTTCCCGCGCGGCCCTTCACACCGAAGGTCTGAGCCTTGGCGCCGTTCGACCAGCTACAGGTCGAAAACCTGGAGCAAGCCGACGACGATCAGGTAGATCGCCACTATGTAGTTCAACAGCCGGGGGACCACCAGGATGAGGATCCCGGCGATGAGCGCGATGATCCCGCTGATGGTGAGATTCAGGCTGACGGTTTGAGCCAGAACGAAATCCATCCGTCCTCCTTTGCCACCCCGCTAATACCCCAGGGCGAGAGCATCAAACAACCGGGGCATAGGTAGTCAACGCCTTCAGCGGATGTGAAAACTCCGCGACCGCAAGCAGCGGGGATATCGACCTCTACTGGATCCCGTTGGACGCACGGGTTAGGGCTTCGTCCGTCTCAACGGTCGCACCCGCCGAGCCGGTCGCATTCAGCGTCGAAAGGGCAAGGATGAAACCGACCACCAAATTCACGGTCGACTCAGGAAGCGGCGGATGTCCCGTCAGGCGGAGGATCGAAAATGGGCCCTACGGCGTGATGCGATTGATGGCGCCATTCATGGCCGGAATGGCGCACAAGCGCAACGCCGGATTTCTTGTGAAGCCTCAAGCGAGCCCTGGAGAGCGAGAACAACCCGACTGATAGCTGAGGATGCGGTCAGGGTCGGCTCTTTTCAGAGCTCTCGAGGATTGTCTTGAGGTTCTCGATATGCCTCTCCTGTCGCCTGATTGCGTCTCGTTGGATCAGAGGCTTCATTGGTCGGAAGATCCCCGTGAGGGGTATGACGGTGCGACGGGTGAACAAGGTCCCACCGTTGGAGGTCTCGAAGAGACAAGTGGCGATCGGCAGGATGGGGCCGGTCTTGGTCGTGAACTCGATGCGGCGGTTCGGCTCGAATCCGGTCACTTCCATCTCGGCTTCCATACGACGGCCCATGAAGCTGGCGGTGACGGTCCAGGTGCTCCCTTGACTCCAGGAGTTCGGTGCTTCGCTCTGCTCGGCGGAGGGACCAGCCGGGCGGACGTCGAGGATCTGGGTGTGCCAGCTCGTTTCGTTGCTCGGGTTGGAAACGAAGACAAAGACGTCCTCGAGCGACCGCTCGATCAGGACCTTGGCCTCGGCAACTACATGAGTCATCTGGCTTCTGTCCTACCCCTCTCCTCCGAGTATCTGCTTGATCCTCTGCAGGCTCCCCTGCAACAGGCCGGCGATGTGTTCTTTCATCGTCTCGTCGATGGGCATGTCCACGACGAGGTTCAGCCTGGTCCGGCCGTCACCCAGGTCATGGAAGGTGGCCCTTCCCCACATCTCCATGTCCCCATCTCGGGTCAACACGGCGAAGGAGTGGTTGGGTTCATATTCGACGACCTCCATCGTGCCCTCCACCGGCGAGCCGGAGCGGCTATTGCGTCTTCGGATGACCGTTCCCACGCCCATTGGGACGTCCTCGTCGAGCCAAAGCTCGATGTCCGGATCCCAACGGGGGTGGTTCTTCACGTGGTCGTCGGCGTAGAACTCGAACACTTCGGCGACGGGGCGGTCGACATCCTCAGCCACCTCGATCCTCACCGACACCGCTCACCCTCCTCCGTCGGCTTGACACCCTGTAAAGTAGACAAACGCTAGCCAGGCCTTTACACCATGTCAACACACAACCAGCGATCGACTCGTGAGTCGATTCTCGACGCCGCCGTTCGACTGTTCACCGAAAAGGGTGGTGCCGTCCGGCTGGAGGACGTCGCCGCCGAGGCCGGAGTGTCCCGTCAGGCGGTGTATCTCCATTTCGGCTCACGCACCGGCTTGCTGGTAGCCATGACCGAGCACATGGACTCGGGAGGTGCGCTGCCCGGACTCCTGGACCGCGTTTTCGATGCCCGTACCGGGGTGGACGCGCTCGATGCCGCCGCTGCTCTCCACACCGAATACCACCCGACGATCTATCAGATAGCACGGGTGTTTCTGGTTGGCCGATATGAGGACGAGGCGCTCCGGGCGGCATGGGACGAGCGGATGGAATCGAGACGCAACCTCTACCACACCGTCGTCGAGGGTCTGCAAGAAGAAGGCCTCCTCGCCCCCGACTGGGATGTCGAGAGTGCCGCCGACTTCCTCTGGGCGCTGACCTCATGGCAGCTCTGGGAGCTGCTCGTCATCGATCGGGGATGGTCGAACGACGAGTACCTCGACCACCTCCGCACCGTCATGCGTCAAACCCTGGTGGGAGAGGCATGACCCCGACCGGGGTTCAATCTCCTTCGCCCGTCACCGCAACAGCGACTCCCAACGAATGGCCTGACGACAGGGCGCATCAACTGGGCCGCCATCGCGTCGAGCTACAGGCCCTGTCCCGGCTCGTGGAGATACGGGAGGGAATCTCGGGCCGAGCAGGAGTGTCAACGATGTCCTGCGACTCGACACCGCGCTCGGCGCGGATATCTGCACACTCGACAGTGGGTGCCGGAGAGGCCGGCGCGTCGACGTCCCGCGCGTGTAGGTTCAGGTACCAGACGCGACCTACCGGTAGGCATGGAAGCCCTTGAACACGATGTGCTGATCATTGGCGGAGGAGGGGCGGGGCTACGCGCCGCCCTCGCCGTCGCCGAGGAGCGGGGCGACAAGACCGTCGGGGTCATCTCCAAGGTGTATCCCATGCGCAGCCACACGGTCTCGGCCGAGGGCGGCGCCGCCGCCGTCATCTCGGACACCGACTCCCTAGACGACCACGCCTACGACACGGTATCGGGATCCGACTGGCTGGCCGACCAGGACGCCGTCGAGGTGCTGGTGGAGGACGCCACTGCCGAGCTGCTGCGGCTCGAGCACTGGGGGTGCCCGTGGAGCCGGGAACCAGACGGCCGCATCGCGGTGCGTCCCTTCGGAGGGATGAAGCTGGAGAGAACCTGGTTCGCCGCCGACAAGACCGGCTTTCACCTGCTCCACACCCTCTTCCAGACATCGCTCAAGTACGAGGGGATCCACCGATACGACGAATGGTTCGTCACCGACCTCATCGTCGAGGACGGCACCTGTCGGGGTGTCACCGCCATCGAGATCCGCACCGGCGAGACACACGCCATCGGCGCCAAGTCGGTGATCATCTGCACCGGGGGCGCCGGTCGCGTCTACCCATTCACCACCAACGGCAACATCAAGACCGGCGACGGCATGTCGTTGGCATACCGGGTCGGCGTACCGCTCAAGGACATGGAGTTCGTCCAGTACCACCCGACCGGTCTCCCGGGCACCGGCATCCTCATCACCGAGGCGGCCCGGGGTGAAGGGGGGATACTCGTCAACAAGGACGGCCGCCGTTACCTCCAGGACTACGACCTCGGCCAGCCCCTCGAACTGGACGACTCGGCCCATCCCCAGAAGCGCACCATGGAGCTGGGGCCCCGGGACCGTCTCTCCCAGGCGTTCATCCACGAGCGGGAGGCGGGACGCACCTTCGAGGGCGCCACCGGGGACTACGTCCTCCTCGACATCCGCCACCTGGGCGAGAAGAAGATCGACCGCAAGATCCCGATGGTGCGGGAGCTGGCCGTCCGCTACGTCGGCGTCGACCCGGTACGCGACCCGATCCCGGTCCGTCCCGTCGTTCACTACATGATGGGCGGCATCGACACCGACACCGACGGGGCCACCTCTCTCCCCGGCCTCTACGCCGCCGGGGAGTGCGCCTGTGTCAGCGTCAACGGCGCCAACCGGCTCGGCTCCAACTCGTTGACCGAGATCCTCGTGTTCGGAGCCCGGGCCGGTCGGGCCGCAGCCGACCACGCCGACGAGGCTCCTTCTCCCTCCCCGGCTCTGCTCGAGACGTCCCGACGGGCCGAACAAGAACGACTCGAGAGTCTGCTCCGGCCCCAGGGGGGCGCCGAGACGGTGGCGGGGATCCGGACCGACCTCCAGGACACACTGGAGGAAGGAGCGGGCATCTTCCGGGACCAGGACTCGCTGCGGCGGGCCTGCGTCACCATCGCCGACCTGAAGCGCCGTTACGAGAAGCTGTCGTTGGTCGACAGCAGCCGCACCTTCAACACCCAGCTGATCGCGGCGCTGGAGCTGAGCGCCATGCTCGACGTGGGGGAGGCCGTCGCCCACAGTGCCCTGGCCCGTACCGAGTCCCGTGGCTCCCACCAGCGCACCGACCACCCCCAACGCGACGACACCGGGTTCCTCCATCATTCTCTCGCCTTCCGGGGTGAGGGAGGAGAGCCCACCATCGGGTCCAAGCCGGTCACGATCACCCGGTGGCCACCGGGAGAGAGGGTCTACGGCCGTGGCTGAACGCGTCACCCTGGAGGTGTTCCGATACCTCCCCGACGAAGGCCCCGAGCCTCGCTTCCAGAATTACGAGATCAGCCCACCCGACGACTGGGTGGTGCTCGACGCCCTCAACTACATCAAGGCCGAGATCGACCCCACCCTCAGCTTCCGATGGTCGTGTCGCATGGGTATCTGCGGCAGCTGCGGCATGATGGTCGACGGCGAGCCCCGGCTCACCTGCGAGACGTTCCTCCGCGACTACGACGCCGATACCGTCCGGATCGAGCCCCTCACCCACTTCCCCGTCATCCGGGATCTCGTCATCAACATGGACGACTTCATGCAGAAGCTGCCATCCGTCTCGCCGTGGCTGCTCCCTGAAGAGGAGCGGCCCGTCGAAGCGGGTGAGTACCTCCAAAACCCCGGCGAGGTGGCCCGCTACCAGCGGTTCTCGCTGTGCATCAACTGCATGCTGTGCTACTCGGCCTGTCCCGTCTACGGCCTCGACAGCACCTTCACCGGCCCCGCCGCCCTGGCGCTGGCGGAACGGTACAACCTCGACTCCCGTGACGACGGCAAGAGACAACGGGCCGGCACCGTCACCGCCCACGAGGGGATCTGGGAATGCACCTACGTCGGCGAGTGCACCGAGGTGTGCCCCAAGGGGGTGGACCCGGCCGGGGCCATCCAGATGCTGAAGCTCGAGTACGCCCTCGACTGGGCCAAGAACATGGTCCTGCCCCGGAGCCGCGCATGACCCCTGAGCTGACCCGTCCCCTGCCCCGCACCTGGTGGCTGCAGAAGGCTCCGTACCTGCGGTTCATGATCAGGGAGCTGACCAGCGTGGTGGTGTTCGCCTACGCCCTCCTCATCATCTGGGGCCTGTGGGCGGCGGCCGATCCCGGCTCGTTCGAAGCGTTCGGCAGCTTCCTGGCCGGACCGGTGAGTGTCGGGCTGCACATCGTCGTCCTCGTGCTGGCCCTCTACCACACCTGGACGTGGATAGCCCTCACCCCCAAGGTCATGGTGCTGTGGAGAGGCGACGAACAGGTCCCTCCCGGTGTGATCGTCGGAGCCACCGCCGTGGCGTTCCTGGCGGTCACCGCAGTCGTTGCCTGGCTGGTGGTCCTGTGACTTCGGGTCCCGACCGCACCGCCCCACTCTTCTGGCTCCTGTTCGCGGGCGGCGGGTCGGCATCGGCCCTGCTGCTCCCGGTTCTGGTAGTCATCACCGGGGTGGCGGTCCCGGCGGGATGGATCTCCGGCGAGGAGCTGATGTCGTTGCTGAGGAACCCGCTGACCCGGCTGATACTGGTGGGTGCGGTGTTCCTCTTCCTGTTCCATTGGGCGCACCGTTTCCGATATGCCCTGGTCGATCTGGGGTTCGGCGGCCTGGGCAGGCAGAGCTGGCTCTTCTACGGGATCGCCCTAGCCGGCACCGTGCTGGCCGTGGTGGCGGCCCTGCGTCTGTAGGAAAGGACATCGCATGGTCGAAGAGTTCGAGTTGAAACGAATCGCTACCGAAGGGATCGATGCCGCTGTTCGCAGAGCCGAGCACTACCGGCTCCTCAATCAGCCGGTCCAAGCGAGGAGCATCTGCTATGACGTGCTGGCCGTCAACCCGGACAACGAACGGGCGACGGTCACCTTGCTCCTGGCGATGACCGACGACTTCAAGACCGGGGCCACGTCTGTCAAGGAGGCGAAGGAACTGGCGGACGGACTCACCGACGACTACCAGCGCCTCTACTACTTCGGCATCATCGCCGAGCGGGAGGCCCGCGCCCTGCTGGGGCGGGGCCACAGCGCCGCATTCGCCTACGACGGCTTCCGGGAAGCGATGGAGTGGTACGACCAGGCCGCCGCGGTCCGTCCCGCAGGTAACGACGACGCCATCCTGCGCTGGAACGCCTGCGTCCGCACCATCCGGGATCAGAACCTCCGTCCCCGACAGCCCGACCCGGAGCCGGTCCTCGAGTAGGCCGAGGGAGACCCGCGTGTGCCGCGGCACAAGGCGGACGGGAGGGGTCGCTAGCCGCTAGATGGAGCTGCTTGAGGGAAGTGAGCCGGTCACGTGCTTCGTCCGGGGAAGTTCGCATCTGTCGACATCTTGGGAGAGGCGAATCACCGCCGACGAGGGGTTTGAAGCGGCGCTACCGCAGAGAGCGGACCAGGAGCACATCACCGAGGCGCCATGAGCCTGAGGCTGGACATGCTCCGTTCCTGCCGATCTCAGCGGTACGTCATCCGGCGTAGCCGGATGGTCGCGATTGTGCAGTTCGAATGACGTTGTCGCGCCGATGTCGGGAGTCGAGGTTCGCCGCATCGTGGCGGTTGTAGGAACCGCAACCCCGAAGGAGGTCCGCCATGGCCCACCCTGCGACATACGAACCCCGGCGCATCCGGGTCGACATCGAGTCTCTGCGAGCCTGGTTGAGCCGCTACAGCATCGACATGTTGCGGATCAGCCTCGGGGCGATCTTCGCCCTCTTCGGGGTCCTCAAGTTCTTCCCCGGCATGAGCCCGGCAGAGGATCTCGCCATCCGAACGGTCGACACTCTGACCCTTGGGTTGGTATCCGGTACTGCGGCGCTCTGGGCAACAGCCGCCATCGAATGCTTCATCGGGGTGACGCTGGTGACGGGTCGGCTCATCCGGGCGGGACTGGTGACCCTCGGAATCGCCCTGGTCGGGATCCTCTCTCCACTGGTCCTCTTCTTCGGCGAACTGTTTCCGGGAGCCCCAACGCTCCAAGCGCAGTACGTGCTGAAAGACCTGGTCCTGGCCTCAGCCGGGCTCGTGGTCGTCGCCAACACGCTCGGAGGCCGGCCGACCGATCGTTGACCCAACCCGTTCCGTGGAGGCCCGAGAGCCTCCACGGAACGGGTCTCCGTCTTCGGGCAGGTCATCTCGCATTGAGTCACACGAGCCCGGAGCGATAGGCGAGTACGACGAGCTGGGCGCGGTCCCGGGCGCCGAGCTTGGTCATGGCACGGGACACGTGGGTTCGAGCGGTGGCCGGGCTGATGTAAAGGCGCTCGGCGATCTCGTCGTTGGACAACCCCTCGCCGACCAGAGCGAGCACTTCCCCCTCGCGATCGGTCAGCGTGTCGAGGAGAGGATGGGGGATGGCTTCGTGAGGCTTGCGGCGAACCAGCTCGCCTATGACGGTGCGGGTCACAGTCGGCGAGAGCAGGGCGCCGCCCTCGTTCACCGTGCGGATGGCGGCGAGCAGTTCGGCAGGTCGGGTGTTCTTGAGCAAGAATCCGCTAGCTCCGACTTCGAGCGCCCCGAACACGTACTCGTCGAGCTCGAAGGTCGTGACCACGATCACTTTGGTGCCGGCGAGATCCGGATCCTCGACGATGCGTCGTGTCGCCTCGAGGCCGTCCATTCCGGGCATGCGGACGTCCATGAGGATCACATCGGGTTTGGTCTCCCGTGCCATGGCGAGCGCCGACATCCCGCTGTCGGCCTCCCCGGCTACATCGAGTTCGTCGTCGCTGTCGATGAGTGTGCGCAGCCCGACCCGGACCAGGTCTTGATCGTCGACGATGAGAACCGAGATCATCGGGCATCTCCGAAGGGAATGCTCGCTTCGACCACGAACCCGTCTGGCGTGGCCCGGGCATCGAAGGTGCCGGCGAGGGCGCCC
Source organism: uncultured Acidimicrobiaceae bacterium (assembly GCA_964617995.1). Lineage (GTDB taxonomy): Bacteria > Actinomycetota > Acidimicrobiia > Spongiisociales > ZC4RG35 > CAZTXD01. Next base: position 3,568 of record CAZTXD010000105.1, on the reverse strand, counting down.
ACCCTGCGTCGCATTCCCGCGATCCCATGACCGGAGGGCGTCTCCCCGGAGACGAGGCCGGGATTGGTGACCCAGAGGTCGATCGAGCCGTGCCCCGCCTCGACGTGCACGGCCGCCTCCGGAACGGCCCCATGTCGGATCACGTTGGTCAGCGACTCCTGGACGAGCCGGTAGGCGGCAAGCCCGACCGGGGAGGGCACCCGCGCCATGTCTCCTTTCTCGACGAGGTCGACCGATACTCCCGCCCCTCTGATCCGGTCGCACAACTCCTCGATGTTTCCGATTCCCGCTGTCGGTGACCTGGAGGCGCCGTCGGGCTGGCCGATCAGGTCGAGGGCGGAGCGAAGCTCCTCGAATGCCTCAGAGCTGGCCCGGCTGATCGACTCGAGAGCGGTCCTCGTGTTGGGCGACTGTTGCTCGTCCACGTGAAGCGCCACGTCGGCCTGCATCTGGATGGCGGCGAGGCCGTGGCCCACGATGTCGTGGACCTCCTGGGCCAGACGAATCCGCTCCTCGTAGAGCTGCTGACGGACGGCCTGTTCCCGGGCCGCGTCCCTGGTCTGGCGTGAAGCACGCACAGAGACCCCGATGGCGAACGGGACCACCGCCCATGCCGATCCGGGAACCAGCCCCAGCAGCCCACCCAGGGCATTGGGGTGGACGAACAAATGGGTGAGCAGGACAAACAGGGCCACAGCCACCGAGATCGACGCCGTACGCAAGGGGAGGATGCTGGCCACCGTGTAAACGACGATGAAGAAAGCGATCAGCACCGGCCCATAGGGGTAGGCGGCGATCAGGTAGACGGAGACCGCGGCCGTCGTGATGCCCAGAGTGACCAGCGGCCGGCGACGACGTACGGCCAGGACCCCGAAGGCCACCGCCACCAGTACGAGAGCCCACGCATCGACGGTCCTGTCGTTCCCTGCCCACTTGTCGACGAAAGCCGCCGTCACCGCTACTGCGAGCGCGCCGACGGCGGTGGCGAGGAGCAGGTCGACTCGGCTCTGCCGTCGCTTCATTGCTCCGGCGCCGTCGCACCGTTCATCGCCTCACGGTAGATCACGTGACTCGTACAACCGATCCGGATGGTCTCATCGTGACCCCGTCCTGATGCGGCCCCACGGTTTGAAAACGCCGAGGACGGTGGCCACTGTCAGCGCGGTCAGCGAGACCGCCGGAGGGAAGAACAACGTGGACACGTCGATTGGCGATTGGCCTCCAGCGGCGAGGATGCGACCGTGCTCCACGACCTCGGCCATTCCGGGTCGGAGGGCCAACACGATGAGCACGCACAGGACGATGTTCATCACCAGCTTCAGTACCACCCACCAGTACCGGACCAGTCCGAAACGGGTGCCCAGCCCGAGCAGAACACCGCTACCCAGACAGACGAGACCCGACACCAGCATCGGCCCAACTGCGAAGGTGCCGAGCGCCTGGTAGGCGAGACCCCTGATCACCGGGTCCGCGGTGAACCATCCGGCGATCACCAGAACACCAACGATGACATCGATGCCGATCCACGCCCCCGCGGAGATTATGTGGACCACCACGACCGCCTTGCGCGATGTGGGTCGCAACTGGATGGACTTGTTGGCGGCAACTGCGGTCATGGGCCCATGATGTCCATGAGGCCATACGCCTCACATCCCCGGACCGGCGGCTTTCCCCATACGCAATCCGACGTACGCGTGTCTTTAGCCGTGCGCCATCGGCCGTATTCGGACGTGGTGAGACGACACGGACGGGCCACCTAGAACAGCTCTGAAGACCGCGTCGAGGTCCTCACTCATCCTGGAAGGGGCGTACCTCCACCGGACCCTCGCAGGCGGACGCTGCCTTGCCCGCCCACTCCAGGGCGGTCTCGAAGTCGGGGGCATCGATGATCCAGAAGCCACCGATCTGCTCTTTGGACTCGGCGTATGGTCCGTCGATCAGCGACAGCTCACCGGCGTTGTCACGCACGACGGTGGCCGAACTGGCCGGATGCAGGCCACCGCCGAATACCCAAGCCCCTGCCTCCTGGACGTCGCGGTTGAAGGCGTCGACCTGTGCGACCACCCGCTGGATGTCCTCGCCCTCGAAGTCGACCTCGTACTCATCGTCGTGCCACACGGATAGCAGATACTGACTCATCGGGATTACCTCCTGTTCCATCGTTCGATCCCGTTCGGCTGAGCCACCGGCACCGAATAGGGGAACGTGGACGGCCTTGTTCGACACTCACTCCGGAGACGTTCCCGAATCCCAGCCTGGCTCCGAGACCACGGCACCCGGGAGGCCATCCCGAGCCTTCCTGTCAGCTGCTCCTCTCATCGAAGTTGCCGAGACAGAACTCCAGCACGGCATCCGGGTCGAGGGGGGCCGGCTCGACGAAGTCGAAGTAATAACCCAACGACTCGACGTAATCGTCGGTGAAGTAGGAGCAGTTGATGCTGTCGTCCTTGTCCTTGAGGACCTTCACCGCTGCTTCGATCTCGCCTGTCTGCCCATCGGGTAGGAGCACGTCGTTGAAGGTGAACTTCTCCACCGGTGCAAATGCCGGCAGCGCCACGGCTACCACGAGCGTGATCACCATCGCCATGGTCATGACCAGTCTGCGCATTCGTCTCTCCTTCCTCGGCTTGCACGACCTCGAGGTCGTCACGTGATGTGGGCGTCCTACCCAGGAGCCGATGACCCATAAACAACCTTCAACGGAGCCGGAGCATGATGGGCTTTTTGGCAGCGACATCATGTATTGATGCGCGCGGTTCCGCATCGTTGGGTTTTTGGACGGCTGCCGTGGTCAGTCCGCGGCTCCTTACCGCCGACCGCATGGGTCCCGCCTTCAGAAGCCCGGGTTGCCTTTGCAGGCGACGAGGCGTTGCAGCGCGACCATCCGTTCGGGGCGGTCCGGGTCCACGTTGACGCCTTCTTCGAAATGGACGACCCGGAGAGCGGAGAAGGCCCGGAGCAGCTCCTGCGGTTCGAGCCGAAACGCCCACGAGGGGCCGTCCACCGGGGCGTCGGTCTTGAAGTGGTGCTCCATCAGCAGCCACCCGTCGGGTCCCAGGGCGTCGATGAGGCGCGGCCACAGGTCGCCGTTCCGATATCGGACCACAGTGATCACCCGATAAGCCGCATGCTCCAGTTCCAGCAAGTCGAGGTCGGCCACCTGCCAGGTCACCTCGACACCGCGCTTGTCTGCCTCGTCCTTCGCCCGACGGATCGCCACCGCCGAGATGTCGACTGCATCTACCTGGTAGCTGGCCTCGGCGAGCAGCAAGGCGTTCCGACCGGTGCCACAGGCCGCGTCGAGGGCGCGCCCGCCGGGGGGTATACGTCCCAACCAACCGACGAGGAAGGTGCTCGGGGGTAACAGCTCCTGCTCGTCGGCGTCGGCGTGCCGCCGGTCCCACTCTCTTCGCTCGGCTTCGGCCATCAGCCGCCACGATACGGAACTGCGCCCGCGCCCGCGGAACTCTTCTGGTATCCCGCCCGGGGGATTCTTTGGACGGTGACGAACGGATTCCGTTCGTGCACAACCAGAGAAGGTGGGGACTGTTCTTAGACAACCAAAGAA
>CAZTXD010000104.1:0-13571 GCA_964617995.1 uncultured Acidimicrobiaceae bacterium | reverse complement strand
GTGGCGGCGGTTGAGCGGGCGGTCGGGGTGGAGAACCTCTACGACCACGCTGCCGTCGACCTGGTCCATCATCTGGAGTCGGCGCTGAAGGCCAAGGAGCTGTATCAGCGCGACGTGGAGTACCTGGTCGATCACGGCGAGGTCAAGATCGTCGACGAGTTCACCGGCCGGGTGCTGGAGGGGCGCCGCTACTCGGAGGGCCTGCACCAGGCGATCGAGGCCAAGGAGAGCGTGGCGATCAAGTCCGAGAACCAGACCCTGGCGACGATCACCCTCCAGAACTTCTTCCGCCTCTACGACAAGCTGGCGGGCATGACCGGCACCGCCGAGACGGAAGCCGCCGAGCTGGCCCAGATCTACAACGTCGAAGTGCTGGTGGTGCCCACCAACCGTCCCCTGGCCCGCCTCGACCAGCCCGACCTGGTCTACAAGACCGAGGAGGCCAAGTTCGACGCCGTGGTGGAGGACGTCGCGGCCCGCCACTCCGCCGATCAGCCGGTCCTGTTGGGAACGGTGTCGATCGAGAGGTCGGAGAGGCTGTCGAAGATGTTCACCAAGCGTGGGATCCCCCACGAGGTCCTCAACGCCAAGCACCACGCCCGTGAAGCCGAGATCATCGCCCAGGCCGGTCGGCCGGGAGCGGTGACGGTGGCCACCAACATGGCCGGCCGCGGTGTCGACATCATGCTGGGAGGCAACCCCGAGGCGATGGCCAAGGCCGAGCTGACCAAGGAGGGGATGGAACCCACCGAGCCGGGATACGACCAACGGGTGCACGAGTTCACCCAGAAGTACACCGCCCAGATCGCTCCCGACAAGGCCCGGGTCATCGAAGCGGGCGGGCTGTACGTGGTCGGTACCGAACGCCACGAATCCCGACGCATCGACAACCAGCTCCGGGGTCGTTCAGGACGCCAGGGGGATCCGGGAGAGTCGCGATTCTTCCTTTCGCTCCGGGATGATCTGATGCGCCGCTTCCAGGGGGAGAGGGTCGAGTCGATCATGGAGAGGCTCAAGATCCCCGACGACACCCCCATCGAGCACAAGTGGGTCAACAACGCCGTCGAGAGGGCCCAGCGTCAGGTCGAGTCGCAGAACTTCGAGATACGCAAGAACGTCCTCAAGTACGACGAGGTCATGAACCGCCAGCGCGAGGTCGTCTACGACTGGCGGGCGTCGATCCTCGACAACCAGGCCGGCGACGAGCTCATCGACGACTGGATCAGCCAGGTGGTGGGCGACACCGTCGACTTCGCCGTCGGGGAGGCGTCGCCCGCCCAGTGGGACTGGGAGGCGATCGTCAGGGAGCTGACCCAGATCTACCCCACCGAGTTGACCAGGGAGTCATTCGACGGGGCCGTCGACGCCGACCTGGTGGCCGATGCTGCCATCGACGAGGCCCTGGGGGCCTACGACGACCGGGAGAAGGAGCTCGGTCCCGACGTGCTGCGTCAGGTGGAGAAGTCGGTGATGCTGTCGGTGATCGACAACAAGTGGCGCGAGCACCTCTCCGACATGGATTATCTCCGCTCCGGCATCGGGCTACGGGCGATGGGCCAGCGTGACCCCCTCACAGAGTATCAGCGGGAGGGCTATGAGATGTTCCAGGAGATGGTGGCGTCGGTGAAGCGGGACTCCGTTCGCTATCTCTTCCACGTCCAGATCGCCGAGCCCGCCGACACGGCCACCCAGACCACCATCTCCTCGGAGGCACCGTCACCGGTCGCAGCTCATGCCTCTCAGCCGCAGCGGCGAGAGCCCGTGACCAGCGACAAGGTGGGCCGGAACGAGCCCTGCCCGTGCGGAAGCGGCAAGAAGTACAAGAAGTGCCACGGCGCCGTCGCCTGAGGCGGCCCACCGGACGTCGTCTTCAACACTGGTATCTTGGGGGCACCAATGACCACCGATCTCAATCCGCGCACCCTCATCGCCGACCTTCGTCAGCGCCTCGCCGAGGCGCGGAGGTTCCTTTGACCTCCCCGGCAAGGAAGTCGAGCTACAGGAGCTGAGGGACAGGGCGTCGTCGGCCGACCTCTGGGACGACGCCAACGAAGCGCGAGAGGTCACCAGTCGGCTGTCCCGCTACGAGGGACTGTTCGAGCTGGTGGATCGGTTGGAGCGGCAACTCGACGACGCGGAGGTGCTGGCGGAGCTGGCCCAGGAGGCTTCCGACGAGGACGCGGGTAGGGAGGCCGTCGCGGAGCTGGAAGCCGTAAGGAGCGAGCTCGGCCGCCTGGAGCTGGAGTCGCTCTTCTTCGAGGAGTACGACGAGGAGAACGCCATCCTCTCGGTCCATGCCGGAGCGGGAGGAGTCGACGCCCAGGACTGGGCGGAGATGCTCGTTCGCATGTACCAGCGCTTCCTCACCGAGGAGGGGATGTCGGTGACCGTCGAGGACTGGACCGAAGGGGACGAGGCGGGCATCAAGTCGGTCACGCTGACCGTCCGCGGTGACCGCGCCTACGGGCTGCTGGTAGGGGAGAGGGGCGTGCACCGTCTGGTGCGGATCAGCCCCTTCGACGGCAACGCCCGACGTCAAACCTCCTTCGCCGGTGTCGATGTGGTCCCCGAGCTCGACGAGGCGGACGCCGACGTCGACATCAAGGACGACGAGCTCAGGATCGACACCTACCGCAGCCAGGGAGCCGGCGGCCAGCACGTGAACACCACCGACTCGGCGGTCCGAATCACCCATCTGCCGACGGGAATCGTCGTCCAGTGCCAGAACGAACGGTCCCAGCTCCAGAACAAGGCCCGGGCGATGGCCATGCTCAAGGCCCGTTTGGCCGATCGGGCACGGCTGGAGCACCGTGAGCATCTCGATTCGATCAGGGGCGAGCAGGGCGAAGCGGCCTGGGGCAGGCAGATCCGTTCCTACGTGCTCCAGCCCTACCAGATGGTCAAGGACCTGCGGACCGATCTCGAGGTGGGCAACGTCCAGGGCGTCCTCGACGGTGATCTGATGCCGTTCATCGAGGCGTACCTGCGCTGGCGCCGGGCGGCGCGCGAGGCCGAGTGAGGTTCTCAGTTCTCGGTCCTCGGTTTTCCGTCTTCTGTCGCCGGTATGGACCGATCACCGAAAACCGAGAACCGAAGACCTGACACCGATCAACCCGAGCCGAGAGAACTGTCGATTCCCGGTGTCCGCTGGTACCGTTCCGTAATCCCCGTTGGTGCCGGCGTTGTCTGGCACACTTGAAGGCATTCCGTCATGATCCGACTTCAGGACGTAACCAAGGTCTATGAGGGCGGCACCGTCGCCGTGCGCGACGTTGCCCTCGACATACCCAAAGGCGAGTTCGTGTTCCTCGTCGGGCCCTCCGGGTCCGGCAAGTCGACGTTGATCCGCTTGATGCTGCGTGAGGAGGGGGTCACCCGGGGAACGATCTTCGTCGCCGGTAAGGACATCACCGCCCTGCCGGGATGGAAGGTCCCGTTCCTGCGTCGCTCCATCGGCACCGTCTTCCAGGACTTCAAGCTCCTCCCCAACAAGACGGTGGGAGAGAACGTCGCCTTCGCGCTCGAGGTGCTGGGACGGCCCCGTTCGGTGATCGCGCCCCAGGTGGAGCAGGTCCTCGAGCTGGTGGGTCTGGCCGACAAGGCCGAACGGTATCCCCGTCAACTGTCGGGCGGTGAGCAGCAGCGGGTATCGGTGGCACGTGCGTTCGTGAACCGGCCACCGATCATGCTGTGTGACGAGCCGACGGGGAATCTCGACCCGGGCACGTCGGTGGGGATCATGAAGCTGCTGGATCGGATCAACCGCACCGGCACCACGGTGGTCATGGCGACCCACGACCACGCCATCGTCGATGCGATGCAGCGGCGGGTGGTCCAGCTCTCCAGCGGCGCGGTGATCCGTGACGAGGTCTCGGGACGCTACGAAACGATGGCCGAACAGTGAGCAAAGTCGCCTTCCTGGTCCGCGAGGCCCTGGTGAACCTCCGCCGGAACATCCTGGTCGTGACGGGGGCCATCCTGGCGGTGTTCATCTCGCTGGGTCTGGCGTTCGGTGCCCTCGCAGTCAACGAGCTGGTCCGCATAAACACCCTTGCCTGGCAGGAGGGTGTGCACGTGATCGTGTGGCTCAACGACGCCGGGCGTGACGGGGTGCCGGCCGACGCCCACCAGACCCTGCGCGCCGAGGTGGAGACCTGGGACGAAGTGGAGCGGGCCATATATGTCGACAAGACCGCGGCGTTCCAGGAGTTCCAGGAGATCTTCGCCAACGACCCCGACATGCTGGAGGCGCTCGACAACCCCGCTGCTCTGCCCACCTCGATCCGGATCGAGCTGGCGGACATCGATCTCTACCAGACCGTGGAGCTCCGGCTCCAGCAGCAGCCCCAACTCGTCCGGTCGATCTCATCCGCCGCCCAGGAGATCGAGCAGATCTCGGCCGTCTCCCGGGTGCTGAACTTCCTCGGGATCGGCCTGGCCATCGTCCTGGGCGTCTCGGCCGTCATCCTCATCGCCAACACCATCCGGTTGGCGATATACGCCCGCCGGGACGAGGTCTCGATCATGAAGCTGGTCGGAGCCTCCAACTGGTTCATTCGCGTTCCCTTCCTCCTCGAAGGTCTCATCGAGGGGCTGGTGGGGGCCTCCCTGGCGGTGTTCTCCGTGTGGGTCGCCGCCCGCAACCTCGCCGGAGCGGCAGAGGGGATACGTCTCATCAACCTGCAAATACCGAATGCGTTCTTCCTGCGCTGGGGAGTCGTGTTCTTACTGTTCGGGGCGGCTGCCGGTGTTCTCGGCTCCATCCTCGGTCTCAGTCGCTATCTGCGCGACGCCGAGGGTGGCTCCCGTCCCGCCGGAGCCAGGCGGGCACTAGAGCCGGTGTGATCATGCGACGATGCATGGCCGTTGTGGGCCTGGTCGTGGCGATCGGCCTCGGATCTGCTGTCGCCTTCGGGCAAACCGAAGCCGAGCTGGAGGAGATCAACGACCAGATCCGTCGTCTGGGCGACCAGATCGAGTCGGCCGAGGCAGCCCGGACCGAAGCCGGCCAGGCCGTGCTGGCGGCGCGGGCCCGTCTCGACGAGCTGACCAGGGAGGTGAGCGAGGCAAAGGCCATCCTCGCCTCTCTCGAGGTGGACATCGCCGCGGGGGAGGTCGAGCTGGCGGAACTGGAGACGACCCTGGAGCGCTTCGAGGCGGCCCTGGCCGCCACCCGCCTCAAGATCTCCGATGCCAGAGAGGACCTATCGGTTCAGGTGGTGGAGCTGTACATGAGCGCCTCCACCTCCAGCATGCGCCTGCTCGCCTTTGCCGACGCCTCCCAGGCGACCGTCGGCTACGCCTACGTCAACGGTGCGATGGGCGACAGCGCCCGCCTGTTGGATCAGCTCGACATCCTCGAGGCCGAGGAGGAACGTCAACAGACGATCCTCGATGAGCAGCGGCGGGACCAGGAGCGCCTGCTCACCCAGCTCGACGAGCAGCGGGCGGCCCAGGAGGCCGAGGTCGCCCGGGTGGCGGCTCTCGAGGCCGAAGCTCTCGAGGTCGCCCGGGAGGCGGAGGCGGTTGTGGCCTCGCTCACGGCGGAGATCGCCCGATTCGAGGAGCACAAGGAGGGGCTGGAAGCCGACGCCGCCGCCCTCGAGGCCGAGCTGGCCGCCCGCGACTCGACCGGTGACCAGCCGTCCGGCCCGTTGATGCGCCCCGTGCCCGGAGCCGTCACATCACCTTTCGGGTATCGGATCCACCCCATCTTCGGCACCCGGAGGCTCCACACCGGCTGGGATCTGAGTGCCGGCTCCGGCGAGTCCATAGTGGCGGCAGCAGGCGGCGTGGTGGTCTCGGCGGGGACGCGCGGCGGCTACGGAAACGCCACCGTCATCGACCACGGAGGCGGTCTGGCCACCCTCTACGCCCACCAGTCGTCGATGGCCGTCTCGGCGGGTCAGCAGGTCGAACGGGGCCAGGTGATCGGATACGTCGGGTGCACCGGGTACTGCACCGGGGCCCACCTCCACTTCGAGGTACGGGTGAGAGGGACCCCGGTCGACCCGTCCGGGTACGTGGGCTAGGTCATGAGCGACGTCAAGGTGATCGCCACCAACCGCCGGGCCCGACACGACTACGACATCGTCGACGACTGGGAGGTGGGTCTGGTCTTGACCGGTTCGGAGGTGAAGAGCCTCCGGGCGGGAAAGGCCAACCTGAAGGACAGCTTCGGTCACCTCCGGGACGGAGAGCTGTGGCTGGTGGGCGCCTATATCGGCCCCTACTCCTATGCCCGGGAAGGCGGCCACGATCCGGAGAGGACCCGCAAGCTCCTCATGCATCGCCATGAGATCGACCGGTTGACGGGTGCAGTGGCCGAGAAGGGCCTGACGCTGGTTCCGATGCGTCTCTACTTCCGCGACGGCAAGGCAAAGCTGCAGATCGGTCTGGGCCGGGGGAAACGGACGGTCGACAAGAGGGCCGACCTCCGCCGTAAGGAGCACGAGCGGGAGATGGAGAGAGCCCGCCGACGCACCCGTTAGACGCGCAACCGGGTGGGCGACGGTGTCGCCCACCCGGCCGGGTGAGGATTGTTGTCGGTCGCTACCTCAGGGACGACCCTGGCCTTCGGGGGGCCCGGCGCCCTCGGGGGGCCCGGCGCCCTCGGGGGGCCCGGCATGATCCGGTCGTCCGGCATGATCCGGTCGTCCGGCATCCTCGGGTCGGCCGGCATCCTCGGGGGGCCCGGCGTGGTCGGGTCGGCCGCAGGTCGTCTCGCTGATCTCGAAGGTCACGTCGCCCTCGATGGTCTCGGTTCCGTTTTCCTCTTCCTCCTCGACGTCGGGCACGTTCAGCTGATCCGTATCCTTGCCGTAATCGCTCTGAGCGATGATCCGCACATAGCAGCCGATGCCGCCTTCGATGTCGGAGTCCTTGAGGGCGTGCACGAACGCCGACACGACGGTGCCATGGTTGACCTGGCCCTGGGGACCGGTCACGTCGGTGGCGTTGAACTCGCAGTCCTCGTTGACACCCTCCACGGTGACGTTGCCGTCGGCGTCGATCTCGTAGTGGTACTCCTGCTCGATGTCGATCTCGCACTCCTCGGCGGCGGCCTCGGCGTCACCTAGGAACGTCGACCACAGCAGCTGCATGGCATCGGAGTCGTAGGTGTGGATGAGTGCCCGGTCGGCCGGGTCGAGCTCGGTGGTGTCCTCCTGGGCAAGACCGGGCAAGGCTACGAGCGCCATTCCCGCGGCGAGGGCGCCGATCATGGTCCATCTTGCGCGCATCCTTCGTTCACTCCCTGGTTGGCTTGCAGAGATGGAGTCGCCGCCGACCGGGCTGCGTTACTCGCTTTCTCGGACTGTGGCTGTCGGGTATCCTGTTGGGGAAGACGACCAGGGGGTGAACTGGATTCGACGTTGAGTGTTGAAGCGTCGGAAGCGAGCCGGGGAACACCGGATGCCCCGTCATCAAGCCGGTACCAACAACAAGTGCCGAAGACAACTTCGCACTGGCTGCCTGACTAACACTCAGTAGCAGCCCGTCCGCTCGGTGGGTTCCCGCCCCGCCGGTGACGGGCGTCGCTCAGCGGGATGCGTCCGCCGGGATCCGGGACCGGCGGGCAAAGATCAACCCCGGATAGGTCGATGGGGCCTGTGCCATCAGCATCCCAACGGCCGAAAGCTCGCTGATGGCTGCGCTCGGAGAAGCCGGCGCCGATGGCTCAGCGGACCGGGGTTCGACTCCCCGCACCTCCACCGACAGACGGGTGGCTATGACAAACGACCGTGCAGCGAACATCCGCATCGGATGGAGGTTGCACGGTGGATCCGGTAGTGGGGACGACCGTGCACACCGCATCCTGGGGGGATGGCGGCTGCACGGTCGAGTAGAAACCCGCAAGGGAGGCTTCGGGTTGGGTGCTTCTCCCGATATTGTTGGGAGGGAACCGATCAATGAGAGGACCTCATGGCAGCCGAAACCCAGCTCATGGTCTGGATCGACCAGGATCTGTGCACCGGAGACGGGATCTGCTCGGAGATCTGCCCCGACGTGTTCGAGCCGCGTGACGACGGCCTGTGGGTCGTCAAGGAAGAGGAGAAGCACTTCGGACGGCGGATGATCTTCGACGGTCTGGGCAACGACGACTCCGGTCCCGAGGGAGCAAGCGGGCTGGCCCGGATCCCCGACGACCAGATCGACCTGGCGATCGAGGCCGCCGAGGAATGCCCCGGTGAGTGCATCATGATCCAGCCCTTCCAGGGCGATCTGGTACACAGCTGACAGGCAGGTCGCGGCATCTCATCCCCGTCAGCCGGTAATCTGCGCGGATGCTGCCCGGCCGGGTGATCCTCACCGAATCGAGCCCTCGCGACGGACTCCAGTCGCTCGGTGCCCATGTGCCCACGGCCGACAAGATCGGCCTGATCGACGATCTCGCCGCGGCGGGAATCACGAGCTTCGACGCCGTCAGCTTCGTCAATCCCGCGGCGGTGCCGCAGATGGCCGACGGGACCGAAGTCATCCAGGGCGTCCGCAGCCAGGATCCGCTGCTCTACGGCCTGGTCCCCAACATGAAGGGGTTGGAGAGGGCGATGGCCTCCGGTGTGGGAGGAATCGGCGTTCTCACTGCCTCCTCCGACACCTTCAACCTGCGCAACATCAACGCCACCGTCGACGAGTCGATGGATCGGATCAAAGCCATCCTGGCCGAGGTCCCCGAGGGAGTCATCGTCCGGGGATACGTGTCCACGGTGACCCATTGTCCCTATGAGGGGCCAACCGATCCGGCACGGGTCTCCATGCTGGTCGAGACGCTCCTCGAGTGGGGATGCCACGAGGTGTTCCTGGGTGAGACGTTGGGAAAGGGTACCGTGGCCGACATCGAGTACCTGCTGTCGAAGGTGCTGGAGGTGGCCCCGGTGACCGATGTAGGGGTCCACTTCCACGACACCTACGGCCAGGCGGTAGCGAACCTGGCTGTGTCCCTCCAGGCGGGTGTGGCCAGGCTGGACTCCTCCGCAGGTGGCCTGGGCGGCTGCCCTTATGCCCCGGGGGCGGCGGGCAACATCGCCACCGAGGATGCCCTCTGGCTCCTCGACGGCCTCGGCGTCGAACACGGGATCGACCTCGGCCGGGTCGCCGGGGTAGCCCGGGAGTTCTGCCGCAGTCACGACCTCCCTTATCTCAGCAAAGCCGGCGAGGCGATCCTGGCGGGAGCGGGGGGCGGATGAACATCTATCTCGACGACGACCTCGAGGCCGTCGCGGCCCAGACGGCGGAGTACGTTGAGAGGGAGATCGTCCCCAAGGCCGACGCCTGGGAGCTCGAGGGAAGGGTTCCCCGCGACGTGCTCCTGCACATGGGCGAGATCGGGTTCTTCGGGCTCCGCGTCCCCGAGGAGTACGGGGGAATCGGACTGGGCCCGCTGGCCTCGGTGGTGTTCGCTGAGCAGCTCGGGCGTTCCACCTTCGGCGGGTTCACCGTCACCGTTCTCGCCCACACCGACCTGGCGATGCCGTATCTGACCAGGTTCGGCTCCAACGACCTCAAGCGGCGCTACCTCCCATCGATGGTGGCGGGCCAGCGGATCGGGGGGCTGGCGGTGACCGAGCCGGATGCAGGTTCCGACGTTGCCGCCATCCGCACCACTGCCCGCAAAGACGGGGATGCCTACGTCCTGAACGGCACCAAGATGTTCATCACCAACGGGGCCGAGGGCGACCTCGTCGTCGTGGCGGCGAAGACGAACCCCGACGTGAAGGGATCGAGGGGGATCTCGATGTTCGTGGTCGAGCGGGGGACTCCCGGGTTCGAGGTAGGACGCGCCCTCCACAAGATGGGTTGGCGGTCGTCCGACACGGCCGAGCTGGTCTTCGATGACTGTCACGTGCCGGCGGAGAACCTCATCGGTGAGGAGGACCGGGGCTTCTACTACATCATGGAGAACTTCCAGAACGAACGGCTCATCCTGGCCGGGCAGTCCCTGGGGGAGGCGCAGCGGGCCCTCGAGCTCACCATCTCCCACCTCAAGGAGAGGAGCGCCTTCGGGTCGCATCTGTGGACGAAACAGGTCATCCGACAGCGGTTGGCGATGGGGCAGGCCCGGCTGGACGCAGCGCGTCAGCTCACCTATCACGCCGCCTGGCTGGAGGGAGAGGGACAGGATGCCGTGAGGGAGATCTCGGAGGTGAAGGCACTGGTCGGTGAGCTGGTGAACGACATCCTCTACGACTGCGTTCAGTTCCATGGGGGGATGGGGTTCGTGGCCGAGACGGCTGTCGAGCGGCTCTACCGGGACGTCCGCATCCAATCGATCGGTGGTGGGGCGACCGAGGTGATGCTGGACGAGGTGGCCAAGCGCCTCTGAGGCCGGGGGCGTTCAGCGCTCGGAGTGGGCGGCGGCCGACTCGACCTCGTGGGGTTCCAGCGGGTGCCAGCTCATCTCGATCGCCGACCACAGCAGCTTCGCCCGGGGGTACGCCGCCACCGGGACCACCAGGTTGACCGCCACGGTGGCGACCAGCAGAGCCGTCCATGGAACATCCGGCCAGGTGACGATGATCCCGCCCACCAGGAGCAGCAGGAAGAGGCCGAATGTGATGGTGGTGACGACGATCATGGCGCCGACCCAGTAGCCCGGTTCCCGCTCGAACCGCATCCCGCATGTCGGGCAGCGCTCGTGCAGCTCCAGGAACGTGGCGAAGATGCCTCCCCCTCCGCAGCGAGGGCACAGGCGTCTGAGGGCGCGAGCGACCATCGCTCTCCGGGTCGGTGCCACCGGCGTCACGCCGGACAGACTACGGCGTGTGGCCTCTAACGTGGGGCTGTGAACCTGGCGGAGATGGCCGAGCTTCGGGTCGAGTACGAGGCCGCGGGAATCGACCCCGCGGAGATGGCGACCGATCCCTTCGAGGAGTTCGAGACCTGGTTCAACGCCGCCGTGGAGGCGGGTATCAACCAACCCAACTCGTTCGTGTTGGCCACGTCCACCCCCGACGGCGTTCCCTCGGCGAGGGCGGTGCTCATGAAGGACTTCGGACCCGGAGGGTTGACCTTCTACACCAACACTCGTAGCCGCAAGGGCCACGAGCTCGATGTCAACCCGCGGGCGGCGGCCTGCTTCGTGTGGATGGAGCTGCATCGCCAGGTGCGGATGGAGGGACCGGTCTCTCGTGTCGACGACGCCACCGCCGACGCCTACTTCGAGACGCGGCCGGTCGGCAGCCGGCTGTCGGCGGCGGTTTCGCCCCAGTCGGAGGTGGTGGCGAGCCGGGACGTGCTGGAGCGGCGCTACTCCGAGTTGGAGACCGCCCACCCGGACGGTGCCGTTCCGCGTCCCCCCCACTGGGGTGGGTACACGGTCGTTCCGGAGTCATTCGAGTTCTGGCAGGGCCGCCCACACCGCTTCCATGATCGGGTCCGTTACTGCCTGACGGGCGAGGGCTGGGTGAACGAGCGGCTGGCGCCGTGAGGGAGAAGCCGCAGTGAGGCTGAGCGTGGTGGGCTCGTCGGGTACCTATCCGGCCCCGGGGCGCCCCGGGTCCGGGTACGTGATCGACCACGAAGGGACCAGGGTCTGGTGTGACGCCGGGCCGGGCACCATGGTGAGCTTGCCGGTGGAGGTGAACGAGCTCGACGCCGTGTTGGTGTCGCACCGCCATCCCGACCACTGCCTCGATGTGATCGTGGCCTCCCACGTCCTCGCCTTCGGGCCCCGCCCGCGCTTCGGCCTGCCTCTCTACGGGCCGGAGTCGGCGCTGGAGGCCCTGATGGGATTCGTCGACGGCGGCCGGATCAAGGAGGTGTTCGAGCTGTATCCGCTGGCGGACGGTGATCGAGTGTCGATAGGTTCCCTGACGGTGGAGGTGGCGACTTCCGATCACTCGGTCCCGACGCTGGCGAGCCGGTGGGAGACCGAGCATCGAGCCCTCTGCTACTCCGCCGACACCGGACCGCAGGGAGAGTGGATGCGGCTCGCGGAGGAAGCCGATCTCTTCCTGTGTGAGGCGACCTATCAGGGTGAGCCCGGTCGGGAGGAGTATCCCCACCATCTCACCGCCGGCGAGGCGGGATCGATCGCCCGTGAGGCCGGCGTCCGTTCGCTGATGCTGACGCACATCCCTCCCCATCGGGATCCTGCCCGGTCGGTGCTGGAGGCAGAGGAGACGTTCGGGCGGCCGGTGAGCTTGGCGGTTCCGGGTGCGTCGACCACGCTGTGACGGATCCGATTGGAGGAACACTTGACCCGACTGCGAGCCAACGACGAACTGCGCCCCGTGAGGATGACCTGTGGCTTCACGGAGGCCACACCCGGCTCCGTCCTGATCGAGATGGGCCGTACCCGGGTGCTGTGCACGGCCGCAGTAGAGCGGGAGGTTCCCCGCTGGATGCGGGACGCCGGCAAGGGCTGGATCACCGCCGAGTACGGGATGCTGCCCGGGTCGTCCAACGAGCGGATTCGCCGGGACCAGTATCAGGGCGGGCGGTCGAAGGAGATCTCACGGCTGATCGGGAGAGCCCTGCGGTCGGTCGTGGACCTGAACCGAATGGGCGAGGGGATGGTGCGGGTCGACTGTGACGTGATCGAAGCCGACGGAGGAACCCGCACTGCGGCGATCACCGGTGCGTGGGTGGCCCTCCATGACGCTCTTGTCGCCGGGGAAGAGGAGAAGCTCGTGTCGGCCGATGCCCTGATCGACCATGTGGCGGCCGTGTCGGTGGGAATCGTCGACGGCGAGATGCTCCTCGACCTCGAGTACGAGTCGGACGTGGCGGCCGAGGTCGACATGAACGTTGTGATGTCCGGCCGCGGCCTGCTGGTCGAGGTCCAGGGAACGGCCGAGGGGGCGCCCTTCACCCGGGAGGACCTCGACGGGATGCTGGACCTGGCCCGGGTGGGAATCGACGACCTGATCGACGTGCAGAAGCAGGCAGTCGCCGGATGATCCCTCGCTTGGTGCTGGCCACCAAGAACCCCGGCAAGATCGCGGAGATGGCGGCGATCGTGGGGAGCATCGGGTTGGCCGGCGATATCGTCGGGGAGCTCGACTGGCCCGACGTGCAAGAGACCGGTGAGACGCTGGAGGCCAACGCCGTCTTGAAGGCTTCGGCGGTGATGGAGGCGACCGGTCTTCCCTCCCTGGCAGACGACACGGGTCTGGAGGTGTCGGTGCTCGACGGGCTACCGGGGGTTCGGTCGGCCCGTTACGCCGGACCCGACGCCACCTTCGCCGACAACCGGCGCAAGTTGCTCGCGGAAATGGACGGAGTCGCCGACCGATCGGCCCGATTCGTGACTGTGGTGGCGCTGATGTTCCCCGATGGTGCCGTGGTCACCGCCGAGGGCGAGGTGGCAGGGCGCATCGCCGAGTCCGAGCGAGGGACCGGCGGCTTCGGATACGACTCCGTGTTCGAGGTCGACGGCGTGACCCTGGCGGAGATGGGCACCGAAGACAAGAATCGCCTCTCCCATCGAGCCCGGGCACTGGTGACACTTGGGGAGAAGCTGGGGTTGTGAGCGGGTGCGGGCGAGAGGACTCGAACCTCCAC
The DNA here is from genome assembly GCA_964617995.1 of uncultured Acidimicrobiaceae bacterium. Taxonomy (GTDB): domain Bacteria; phylum Actinomycetota; class Acidimicrobiia; order Spongiisociales; family ZC4RG35; genus CAZTXD01. The sequence continues at coordinate 65 of CAZTXD010000104.1, read as the reverse complement.
GGACTCTCGTCCACCAGGACCTAAACCTGGCGCGTCTTCCATTTCCGCCACACCCGCAGGGTGGT
>CAZTXD010000103.1:0-13757 GCA_964617995.1 uncultured Acidimicrobiaceae bacterium | reverse complement strand
TGGAGGAGGTGGGACTCGACTGGACCGTGCTCGGCTTCACGCTCGCCATCTCCGGGCTCGCCGCCGCCGCTCTGGCCCTGATCACCGCGGTGTGGGCCGCAGCCGTCGACGTCCGCGGCGCGCTCGCCGAGACGCAGCGCACCCATGCCCCCGGGCAGGGGGGCGCGGGTGGCGGGCGCTCCGCGCTCGCCGTGGGGCAGGTCGCCCTCACGCTGGTGTTGCTCGTCGGCGCCACGCTGCTCGGCCGGAGCCTCCTGCGGATCCTGGACGTGGATGCCGGCTACCGCACCGAGGGCGCGGTGGTGGTGGAGTTGCCGCTGGGCTACGGCGAGACCGATGCCGATCGCGCCCGCACCGCGCGGCTCCACGACGAGCTGCTCGCGCGGCTGCGCTCCCTTCCGCGCGTGCAAAGCGTGGGCGGCGTGAACGCGTTCCCGCTGAGCGGCGGCGGCGCCGATGGGCAGTTCCTGGTCGTGAACTCGGCCGACGGTGTCACGAACTTCGAGCAGTGGCGCGAATGGTCGCAGGAGGAGAGCCGCACGGGCTACGCCGAGTACCGCATCGCGACCGAGGGCTACTTCCGCGCCATGGGGATCCCGCTCCTGCGCGGACGCCTGTTCGACGAACGAGACCACGCCGACGTCCCGCAGGCGGCGGTGATCAGCGAGTCGCTCGCGCGGACGCGGTGGCCGGCCGAGGATCCGCTCGGCAAGCGCGTCCAGTACGCGAACATGGACGGGGACTTCCGCGTCCTCACCATCGTCGGCGTGGTGGGCGACGTCCGCGAGCGCAGCCTCGAGGCCGAGCCGCGGCCGACGTTCTACGCGAACGCGCGCCAGCGTAGCGCCTCGCTGGGCGGCAGCTACAGCATCGTCCTCCAGGGCCCGTTCGACCGGGGGCAGATCGTCGCCGCCGCGCGGCGGATCGTGCGCGAGCTGGATCCGACGATTCCGCTCCGGTTCCGCACGCTCGAGGAGATCTTCGCCGCGTCGCTGGCCGACCGCCGCTTCAGCCTGATCCTTCTGGGCGTCTTCGCCGGCACCGCGCTGCTGCTCGCGGCGATGGGGATCTACGGCGTGATCGCCTACCTGGTCGCGCGGCGCACGCGCGAGATCGGCATCCGCATGGCGCTCGGCGCCAGGGAGTCCGGCGTGCTACGGCTGGTGCTGCGTCAGGGGCTCGCCTTCGCGGTCGTCGGGATCCTCGTCGGCCTCGCCGCGTCGGCCGCGCTGACTCGCCTGCTCGCGAGCTTCCTCTACGACGTGAGCGCGCTCGACCCCCTCGCCTTCGTCGGCGCCGGCCTGCTGCTGCTGGGATTCGCCCTGACGGCCACCTACGTGCCGGCGCGCCGCGCCGCCCGGGTGGATCCCGCACTCGTCCTCAGGGCGGAGTAGGCGTTCATGGACACGTTCATCCAGGACCTCCGTCACGCGCTCCGGCTCCTGCGCCGCAGCCCCGGCTTCGCCACGGTCGCGATCCTCACCCTGGCACTCGGGATCGGCGCGACGACGGCGATCTTCTCCGTCGTGAACGGCGTCGTGCTCCGCCCCCTTCCCTACGACGATCCGGACGAACTCTACATGGTGTGGGAGGACAAGGAGCTCCGGGGCGGGCCGGCGACCGAGTGGACGGGCCGGGCCACGTTCCGCGACTGGCGCGAGCGGAACCGCGCCTTCGAGGGGATGGCGGCCGTGAACGGCTGGGCGCCGACGCTGACCGGCGGCGACCGCCCGGAGGCGCTCGCGGGAGCGCTCGTCTCGTCCGGCTACTTCTCCGTCCTCGGCCTGGCTCCCGCCCTGGGGCGAGGGTTCCTGCCCGAGGAGGAGGCGCCCGGCGCGGGGAACGTGGTGGTCCTGAGTCACGAGCTGTGGCAGCGGCGATTCGGGGGCGACCCGACGCTGCCGGGCGGCACCCTGACCCTGAACGGGGAGACCCACCGGGTTGTGGGGATCCTGCGTCCCGGCTTCCGACCGCCGATCGTCCAGGCGGCCGAGCTGTGGGCGCCGCTGCCGCTCGACCCGGAGATGGACGATCGGGGGAACTACTTCCTGCGCGTGGTCGGGCGTCTGGCGCCGGGGGTGACGCCCGAGGCCGCCCGCGCCGACATGCAGCGGGTGGCCGCCTCGATCGCGGCCGAGCACCCGGTCGACTACCGCGACGTGGGCGTCACGCTCGAGCCCCTGCAGGAGGCGATCGTGGGGCCCGTCCGCACGCCCTTGCTCGTGCTGCTCGGCGCCGTCGGGCTCATCCTGCTCATCGCCTGCGCGAACGTCGCCAACCTGCTGCTCGCCCGGGCGGCGGGCCGCGAGCGCGAGGTGGCCGTACGCTCCGCCCTCGGCGCCGGTCGGCGCCGGCTCGCCCGTCAGCTCCTGACCGAGAGCCTCGTCCTGGCGACGTGCGGCGGGCTGGCGGGGCTGGCGCTCGGCGCCTGGGGAACCGAGCTGCTCGTCCACATGGCGCCGCCGGGAACGCCGCGGCTGGAGGCGATCGGGTTGCATCCGGTCGTCTTCCTGTTCGCCGCACTGTCCACCCTCGGCACGGGGGTCCTCTTCGGCCTCGCGCCCGCGCTGGGCCTCTCGAGGCGGCGGGCCAGCGAGGTCCTCCGCGAAGGGGGGCGCGGCGTGGAGGGCGGCGGCCGAGGTCGGCTGCGAAGCGCGCTGGTCGTGACCGAGCTGGCCCTGGGCGTGGCGCTGCTGGTCGGCGCGGGGCTGCTGCTCCGCAGCTTCGGGGAGCTCCGGAGCGTGGACCCGGGCTTCCGGGTCCAGAGCGTGCTGAGCGGACGCCTGGTCTTTCCGGCCGCCGGTTACGACCGGGAGGCGATCACCGGCTTCATGGACCAGCTCGAGCGGCGGCTGGAGGCGCGGGCCGGCGTCCGCGGAGCCGGCCTCGTCTCCGTGCTTCCGCTCTCCGGAAGCGTCAGCGACATCAGCTTCGGGATCGAGGGGCGGTTGCCGGCGGAGGGCGAGGAGCCCGCGGCCGACCTGCGCCGCGCCACGCCCGGCTTCTTCCGGGCGATGGGCATCCCCCTGATCCGCGGCCGGACTTTCGACGTGCGGGACCGCGAGGGGGCGGGCTCCGTCGCGGTGATCAGCCAGGGGATGATGCGGGCCCACTTCCCCGGCGAGGATCCGGTCGGCCGACGGATCAAGGTGGGCAACGTGCGAGACCCGGAGTCGCCCTGGTTCACGGTGGTGGGCGTCGTGGGCAGCGTCCGCTCCCGCGCCCTCGACCGGGACCCCGAGCCGGAGATCTATCTCTCGGCGGCCCAGTACCCCGCGCGCGGGATGAACGTGGTGCTCCGCGGCGAGCGCGAGCCGGAGGCGCTGGCGGGGACCCTCCGGGAGACGGTCGCCTCGCTCGACCCGGACATGCCCCTCGCCGGGCTCGCGGCGCTCGAGGAGCTGTTCGCCAACGCCGTGGCGCCCCAGCGCTTCCTGAGCCGGCTGCTGGGGGCCTTCGCGGGGCTGGGCCTGGTGCTCGGCCTCGTCGGCATCTACGGCGTGATGGCGTACGCGGTGAGCCGGCGCACGCGCGAGATCGGCGTCCGGATCGCGCTCGGCGCCGCGCCGCGGGACGTGCTGGGCCAGGTGATGAGGCAGGGGGCGACCCTGACGGCGGCCGGTCTCGGCGCGGGCTTCCTCCTCGCGCTGCTCGCCAGCCGCGCCCTCGCCGGGATCCTGTACGAGGTGAGCCCGACCGACCCGCTCACCCTGGCGGCCGTGCCGCTGCTCCTGGGCGCCACGGCGCTGCTGGCCTGCTGGATCCCCGCCCGCCGGGCGACCCGGGTGGACCCGGTCGAGGCCCTGCGGGCCGAATGAGAGGGAGATCGGAATGAGAGGGAGAGCGTGGCCATTCTAGGACACGATGTTCGCACGGGCCTCCGGCAGTTGCGCCGGGCCCCCGGCTTCGCCGCGATCACGATCCTCACCCTGGCGCTCGGGATCGGGGCGACCACGGCGATTTTCAGCGTGGTGGACGGCGTCCTGCTGCGGCCGCTACCCTATCCCGAGGCGGACCGCCTGGTGATGGTGTGGCGGACGCTGCCCAGCCTCGGGTTCGAGCGGGCGCCCGTCTCGTACCCGAACCTGGCGGCGTGGCGCGCCGGCTCTCCCGGCTTCGAGGAGCTCGGGGCCTACGGGGTCCGGCTCGCGACCCTGGCGCGGGGGGACGGCCCGGAGCGCCTGCGCGGCGCTTACGCCACGGCCGGCCTCTTCGAGGTGCTCGGCACAAGCCCCGCCCTGGGGCGCACCTTCACCGACCGGGAGGACCGTCCGGGGGGCGATCCCGTCGTCGTGCTGTCCCACGTCCTCTGGACCGACCGGTTCGGCGCCGACCCCGGGATCCTCGGCCGATCGATCCGCCTGGACGACCGGTCGCACACGGCCATCGGCGTGATGCCGGCCGGCTTCGGGTTCCCCTCCGAGGAGACCGCGTTCTGGATCCCGGCCGGCCTGATGCCCGAGAGCGGCGACCGCGGGACGAACTTCCTCATGGCCGTCGGCCGGTTGGCCGAGGGGGTCGAGGCGGCGGCGGCCGAGCGGCAGGTGCGGGCGACCGTGGATCGGCTCCGGGAGGCCCATCCCGATCTGTTCCTCGAGGGCGAGAGCGCCTGGATGGAGAGCCTGCACACCTTCCGCGTGGGGGACACGCGGCCGGCCCTCCTGGCGCTGCTGGGGGGCGTGGGGGTGCTCCTGCTCCTGGCCTGCCTCAACCTGGCCAACCTGCAGCTCGCCCGGACCGCGTCGCGTCGGGGGGAGCTCGCCGTGCGCTCGGCGCTGGGGGCGGGCCGCGGCCGGCTCGCGCGCCAGCTCCTCGTCGAGACCCTGATCCTGGCGGCGGCCGGCGGGCTCCTCGCCGTCCTGCTCGGCGACCTGCTGCTGCAGTCGATCCTGGCGCTGGCCCCGACCTCCATTCCAAGGCTCGGCGAGGTGCACCTGGACGCCCGCGTCCTGGCCTTCACGGGCCTTCTCGTGGGGGCCGTGACCCTGGTCGTGGGCGCCTTCCCGGCGCTCCGCATCACCCGGACCCACGCCCTTCCCGCGCTCCGCGACAGCACCGGCGCGGCCGGGGCGAACGGCCACCGGCTCGGACCGCGCCGGCTGCTGGTGACCGTCCAGACCGCGCTCGCCCTCGTCCTCCTCTCGGGAGCCGGACTGTTGATCCACAGCCTGGACCGCCTCCTCGCCGTGGAGCCGGGGTTCCGGCCGGAGGGTGTCCTCTCCTTCCAGGTCGCGCTCCCCGAGGATCGCTACGCCGAGGCCTCCGCGGTGGAGACCTTCTTCTCGACCCTCATCCGGCGCTCGGAGGCGCTTCCCGGCGTCGCATCGGTCGGGGCGTCCATGTCGGTCCCGTTCCGGCCCGAGTACGCCTCCAGCATGGTGGAGATCGAGGGGCGTCCGAGCGAGCCCGAGCAGGAGAATCTCGTCGGGTGGATCCCGGTCCGGGGAGACTACTTCCGCACACTCGGGGTCGAGCTCCTGAGTGGACGCGTCTTCGGACCCGGGGACGACGCGGAGGCCGAGGAGGTGGCCATCATCAACCGGGCGATGGCCGAAACGTACTGGCCCGGGGCGGACCCGATCGGCCGTCGCTTCGGCGAGCCTGGCGACTGGACGCGGGTGGTGGGCGTGGTCGAGGACGTCCGGCGGGAGGCGATCGACCTGCCGGCGAAGCCCGAGGCGTACGTCCCGCACGCCCAGTCGGCCTGGTCGCGGAACCTGTACGTCGTGCTGCGCGCGGCCCAGGGCGATCCGGCGCGCTTCGTCCAGCCCGTCCGGGAGCTCGTCGCGGGGCTGGACCCGCGGCTCCCGGTCACGAACGTGAGCACCCTGTCGCGGCTCGCGGGCGACGAGCTGACGGAGCCCCGGTTCCGGGCCGCGGTGCTCTCCGTCTTCGCGGCGCTGGGCACCCTGCTGGCGGCGGTGGGCCTCTACGGCGTGACTTCGTTCCACGTTTCCCGCCGTACCCGCGAGATCGGGGTGCGCATGGCCCTGGGCGCCACACGGGCGGACGTGCTGCGGGCCGTGATGCGCGACGCGGCGCTGCTCGTGGCCGCGGGAGCGGCCGTGGGGCTCCCCGCCGCGGCGCTCGCCTCGCGGAGCCTCGAGGCCCTGCTGTACGAGGTGAGCCCGCTGGACCCGCCCGTCCTCGCCGGGGCCACCGCGTTCCTGGCCGTCGTGGCCCTCGCCGCGGGCTACGTGCCCGCCCGGCGCGCCAGCGCCGTGGATCCGGTTCGCGCCCTCCGGCACGAGTAGAGGAGCCGTGGACGCGCTGGCCCGCGACCTCCGTCACGCCCTCCGCCGGCTGGGGCGGAGCCCCGGCTTGGCCGCCACGGCCGTCGCGATCCTGGGCCTCGGCCTGGGAGCCGCGGCCGCCGTGTTCGGGGTGGTGAACGGGCTCTTCCTGCGTCCCCTGCCGGGCGTCTCCGGTGCTGAGAGGCTGGTCACGCTCCATCCCTCCGAAGCCTCCTCGGCGCCGACCCTGGCGTACCTGCGCGAGGGCGCCACCACGCTATCGGGGGTGGCAGGCTTCGTGGACGAGCTGCTGAGCGTGGACGCCGGCGAGCGGGCGGAGCGCCGGCTGGGGCTCCTGGTCTCGGAGGACTACTTCCGGGTCCTCGGCGTGCGCCCGGCCGCGGGCCGCCTCTTCGGCCCCGAGCTGGCGGGCGAAGATCCCCGGGTCGCGGTGATCGGTCACGCCTTTTGGCAGCGACGGCTCGGCGGTGACCCCGACGCGGTGGGCCGCACTCTGACCCTGAACGGCGAGCCCTTCCGCATCGTCGGTGTGGCGCCGGAGGGGTTCGTGGGCGCCGTCGCCGGCTTCCGCTTCGATGTCTGGGTGCCCCTGGCGGCCGCGCCGCACCTGGCTCCCGCCCTCGACCTGGACGACCCGGCGCTCGACCGGATCGAGCTCGTGGCCCGGCTGGCCGACGGGGCCACGCTCGAGCGGGCGGGCCTCGACCTGCGGCGCCTCGCCGCCGGCCTCCGGGTCTCGCGCCCCGAGCTTCCGGCGGGCTTCGAGATCGCGGCGCGGCCGTTCACCGGGTTCGACGAGGACCTGCGCGGGCCCGTCCGGGCGCTCCTCCTCGCCCTGAGCGGCATCGCGGCGCTCCTGCTCCTCATCGCCGTGACGAACGTGGTGGGCATGCTGGTGGTGCGGGCCGTCGGTCGGTCGCGCGAGATCGCCGTGCGGCGGGCGCTGGGCGGCGGGACGCGCCGCTCCGTCCGTCCGCTCTTCCTCGAGGGCGTCGTCCTGGCGCTCGCCGGGGGGCTGGTGGCGCTGGGGGTCGCGGAGGCGGCCAGCCGTCTGTTCCGGGCCACGGTCGCGAGCTTTCCGGTCGAGCTGGTCCTCGCCTTCGGCCTGGACCTGCGGCTCGTCGCCTTCGTCCTGGCCCTCGCGCTGGGAACGGGGCTGGTCGTCGGGGCCCTGCCGGCGGCCCGGGCCGGGGAGGGCGACCTGCGCTCCGCGCTCGTGGCCGGCTCTCGCGGCGAGGCCGGAGCCCGCGACGCCTCGCGCCTTCGCCGTGCGCTGGTCGTGGCCCAGGTCGCCGCATCGGCCCTCCTCCTGGTCGTCGCGGCCGCCTTCACCCACGTCGTGCGGCAGACGACGCGGGCCGAGACGGGCTTCCGCGCCGACTCCGTCCACGTGGCCCCGTTCTTGGATCCGCGGTTGGCCGGGATCGAGGACGCCGAGGCGGGGATCTTCTACCGGCGGCTGCTGGAGGAAGTGCGCGCGCTGCCCGGCGTGTCTTCGGCCGCCCTCTCCACCGCCGTGCCGCTCGACTTCACGGGACCCGGGACCCGCCTCGTCCAGATCGAGGGCGTCCCCCCGCCCCCCGGAGCGGACGGCTTCGAGGTGGACGGCGCCGCCGTCTCGGCCGGCTATTTCGAGAGCCTCGGCGTCCGGCTCCTCCGCGGCCGGGACTTCCACCCCTCGGACGAGGAGCGGGACGAGCCGGTAGCCGTCGCGAGCGCCGCCCTCGCCGCCCGCTTCTGGCCCGACCAGGAGGCGCTCGGACGTCGGCTCCTGGTCGACGGACGCGCCCACCGGATCGTCGGGGTGGCGCCCGACCTCCGCCATCGCCCGGCGGCCGGCGCGCCCGCCCCGTTCCTCTACACCTCGCTCGCCGAGCGGCCGCCGCCCCGCGCCGCGCTCCTGGTGCGGAGCGCCCGGCCTCCCGGTCCGCTGGCGGCGGCCCTCCGGGACGCGACCCGGCGAGTGGCCCCCTCCCTCCCGCTCGAGCTCCAGTCCCTGGCCTCCTTCCAGCGGATCGCGCTGCTCCCCCAGCGCCTGGTCGCGGGCACGGGCGGGCTCCTGGGAGCCCTCGGGCTGGGACTCGCGGGGCTGGGCATCTACGGAGTCGTGGCCTTCTGGGTGCTCCGGCGGAGGCGCGAGATCGGCATCCGCGTAGCCGTCGGGGCCAGCTCCGGGGATGTCCTCCGCCTGGTTCTGGGTGAAGGGCTGAAGCTCGCCGCGACGGGCCTCGCGATCGGCGGCCTGCTGGCCTGGCTGGCGCTCCGCCTGCTCACGGGACTGACGGTCGACCTCTCGACCGCCGGGAGCGCCGCGGCGGCCGCGATGGCGCTCGTCATGGTCCTCGCCGCGGCCCTCGCGGGAGGCATGCTCCCCGCGCTGCGCGCCCTCCGCGTAGACCCCGCCGACGCGCTGCGCGCCGAATGACCGCGCCGAGACGCCGCCCGAGGAGCCGACCATGAACGGCCTCATCCAGGATCTCCGCTACGCCCTCCGCCAGCTCGTGAGGAACCCCGTCTTCGCCCTGGCGTGCCTGTTGACGCTGGCACTCGGGCTGGGAGCCACGACCGCCATCTACAGCGTGGTGGACGCGGTGCTCCTGACCCCGCTCCCGTATCCGGACCCGGACCGCCTCGTCCGAGTCTGGCATCACAACGAGCGGAACGACGAGCCGAAGGAGACGGTCGCCTACGAGACGTTCCGCGAGCTGACCGATGGGGTCCCGGCCATCGAGGCGGCGGCCGCGATCTCGCCGCACTGGTCGTTCACCGTCCGCTCGCCCGGAGAGCCGGAGCGCGTGCACGGGTACTGGGTGTCCGCCTCCTTCTTCGACCTTCTCGGCATCCGGCCGACGCTGGGGCGCGGTCTCCTGCCCGCCGACGACGCGCCAGGGGCCGATCCGGCCGCGGTGCTGGACCACGGGTTCTGGCAGCGGAAGTTCGGGGGCGACCCCGAGGTCGTGGGCGGGAGCGTGCAGCTCGGCTCGACCGCCGTCACGATCGTGGGGGTCATGCCGCCCGAGTTCCGCTTCGGCGAGGACGTCGCGCTCTGGATGCCGCTGGCCCTGAACCCGATCGTCGGGAACGGGCGCCAGGTGCGCTGGGTGGATGTCGTGGCCCGGCTCGCGCCCCGGGCGAGCGTGGCGGACGCACGCCGGCAGACGCGGGCGTTCGCGGCGCGTCTGGAGGAGGCGTACCCGGCGGAGCACGAGGGGCTCGGCGCCACGGTTCAGAATCTCCACACGGCGACCGTGGGAGACGTGCGGCCCGCCCTGTGGACGCTCCTCGGCGGCGTCGCCTTCCTCCTGCTCATCGCGTGCTCGAACCTCGGGAACCTGCTCCTGGCCCGGACGTCCGCGCGCCGGAGCGAGCTGGCCGTTCGCGGCTCGCTGGGGGCCAGCCCCGCTCGGATCGGCCGCCAGCTGCTGACCGAGAGCCTGACCGTCGGCCTCCTCGGCGGGGCCCTCGGGGTTCTCGTCGGTCTCTGGATGCTCGAGCTGTTCCGGTCCCTGGGTCCCCAGGATCTGCCGCGGCTCCGCGAGGTGGGGCTGGACGCGCGGGTCCTCGGGGTGGCGGGGCTCCTCACGCTTCTCGTCGGCCTCGCCCTGGGCGTCCTACCGACCCTGTTCGCGACGAGCCGCAAGCGGCACGCCTGGCTCAAGGAGGCCGGCCGCACGGGCTCGGCGGGGGGCCGGGGCCTCCGGGACAGCCTGATCGTCGCCCAGGTGGCCCTGGCCGTGGTGCTGCTGGCCGGGGCGGGACTGCTGCTAAGAAGCTTCCTGCAGGTGACCGACGTCGACCCCGGCTTCCGGGCCGAGGGCGTGCTCACCCTGCAGTTCGCCAGGCCTCCCGAGCTCGACGACCCCGCCGCCGTCACCTTCTACGACCGGCTGTTCGAGAACCTGGAGGCCCTGCCCGCGGTGAGCGCCGCGGGGGCCGTGACCCGGCTGCCGCTCGGAGGGAACATCTCGACCCGGCTGGACGTGCGCGGGAGGGCGTTCGAGGAGGGGGAGCTGCCGGAGGTGGAGTTCCGGCGAGCCGGCGGGCGCTACTTCGAGGCGATGGGCATCCCGGTGCTCCGGGGGCGGCCGTTCGACGAGCGGGACCGTCCGGACGGGGCGCCGGTGCTGATCGTAAGCCGCAGCGCGGCGGAGCACCTGTGGCCGGGCGAGGACCCGGTGGGAGGGCAGGTGCGCTTCGGCTTTCAGGCGGACGATGCGCCGTGGCTGGAGGTGGTGGGCGTGGTGGGCGACGTGAAGCACTTCGGGCTGGAGGCGGACGCGCCTCCCACCGTGTACGTTCCGTTCTCGCAGGGCCCTCCGGGAAGCCCCCTGCTGGCGGTTCGCACCCCCGGCGATCCCCGGGCGATCGCCGGTCCGGTCCGGGAGACGCTCCTGGCGCTGGCCCCGGGCATCGTCACCTGGGACCTCAGGCCCATGACGGGCCACCTGGCCGACTCGCTGGCGAGCCGGCGTTTCCTGCTCCTCCTGGTCGGGCTCTTCGGAGCGCTGGCGCTCGCCCTCGCCGCCATCGGCATCTACGGGGTCATGGCGTTCGGGGTGCGGCGTCGGACCCGCGAGATCGGCGTCCGGATGGCACTCGGCGCCGACCGCCGGGCCCTGGTGCGAATGGTCGTGGGTCGGGGGCTGCGGCTCTCCGGCGCGGGCCTCCTCCTCGGCCTGGTCGCCGCCCTCGTGCTGACGCGGCTCATCCGCGGCCTCCTGTTCGGGGTGAGCCCCACGGATCCGGTCGCCCTCACGACGGTGGTCCTCCTGCTCGGCGGCGTGGCGGCGCTGGCTTCCTGGCTCCCGTCCCGTCTCGCGGTCCGCGTGGATCCCATGGCCGTCCTGAGGGAGGAGTGATGCGGCCGCGTCCCTTCCACCGACCGACTCGGGAGTCCCGATGAGCGCCTTCACCCAGGACCTTCGCTACGCCCTCCGCCAGCTCCGCCGGAACCCCGGCTTCGCCGCCGTGGTCATCCTGACCCTGACGCTGGGGATCGGCGCGAACACGGCCGTGTTCAGCGTCCTCCACGGGGTGCTGCTCCGCCCGCTCCCCTACGCCGAGCCTGACGAGCTCGTGGCGATCTGGACCCGCTACCTGCCCTCCACGGGACAGGACATCCCGCAGTTTCCCGTCTCCGCTCCCGAGATCGTCGACTACCGGGACGCGAGTCGGGCGCTGGAGGATGTGATCCCTCACCGGTGGTCCGACCGCACCCTGACGGGTGAAGGGCAGGATCCGGTCCGGGTGCGGGTGGGCTTCGTGGGCGCCGGGCTGCTCTCTCTCCTCGGGGCCGGCCCGGCGCTCGGCCGCACCTTCGTCGAGGAGGAGGAGGCACCCGGCGCGTCGCGGACGGTTCTGCTCAGCCACGTCCTCTGGCGGGAGCGCTTCGGCGGCGACCCGGAGGTCGTGGGCCGGACGGTCGAGCTGGACGGAGAGGCCGCCCGCGTCGTGGGCGTGATGCCGGAGGACTTCGTCTTCCCCGATGCCTCGGTCCGCCTGTGGACGCCGCTCGGATGGAACGAGACCGACCTGCCCAGCCGCGGGAACCATTACCTCCAGGCGATCGGCCGGCTCGCTCCCGGCGTCGGCCTCGAGCGGGCCGAGGCCGAGCTGGAGGCCATCATGGGCGCCTGGAGCGAGGAGTACGAGCACTACGCCATGGGGCACTTCCTCTTTCTCCGGCCGCTGCACGAGGACCTCGTGGGAGACGTGGGTCCGGTGCTGTGGCTGCTCATGACGGCGGTCCTGCTCGTGCTGCTGGTGGCCTGCGCGAACGTCGCGAACCTGTTCCTGGCCCGCTCCCAGACGCGCACGAGGGAGACGGCGGTGCGGGCGGCGCTGGGAGCCGGCCGGGGACGGCTGATCCGTCAGCTCCTGACGGAGAGCGGCGTCCTCGCGGCGCTGGGCGCGGTCGGGGGGCTGGCGCTCGCGGCGTGGGGCACGGGAGCGCTGGCACGGATCGACCCGGGAGCGATCCCGCGTCTCGAGGCGGTCCGGCTGGACGCCACCGTCCTCTTCTTCACGGGCGCCCTCGCCGTGGCGACGGCGCTCGCGTTCGGTCTCGTGCCCGCGTTCCGCGCGGCGCGCAGCGGTCTCGCCGCGGCCGCGCGATCGCACGTGCGGGCCGGCGGCGACGCCGGAGGACGCCGGTTCCGCTCCGCGCTGGTGGCCGCCGAGGTGACGGTGAGCGTCGTCGTCGTGGTGGCGGCGGGGCTCCTGGTCCGGAGCTTTCAGGAGCTCTCGGCGGTCGATCCCGGGATCGAGCCCCGGGGCGTGCTGACCTTCGACCTCTCGCTTCCCTCGGCGGAGTACCCCGCGTCCGAACAGGCGCCCGCCTTCTTCGAGCGGTTGCTGGAGCGGATCCGCGGCCTGCCGGGCGTTCGCAGCGCCGCCTCCATCTCCGTGCTGCCGCTCACCGGCGCTCCGCCCCGCGTGGACTTCCAGGTCGAGGGCGAGCCCGCTCCTCCGGGCGGGATTCCGGCCTGGAACGCCGACGTGCTGTACGTCCAGCCCGGCTACTTCGAGACCATGCGGATCCCCCTGCTGCGGGGGCGGACCTTCGAGGCCGCAGACCGCGCCGACCGACATCTCGTGGCCGTCGTCAACCGGGCCGCGGTCCGGAGGTACTGGCCGGATGAGGACCCGATCGGGGTGCGCTTCACCTACGACGCCGGGGCGGAGCCCATCGCCTGGATCACCATCGTCGGGGTGGTGGCCGACACGAAGGTGGACGGCCTGGACGCGGAGACCCGGCCCCAGGTCTTCCTTCCCCACGATCAGCTGCGCGTGGCGCAGGGCTCGCCCGGCCGGTACCAGAGCGTCGTCGTCCGCACGGAGGGAGACCCGCTGGCGCTCGCCCCGGCGGTCCGGGGCGTCGTCCGCGAGCTCGACCCCGGCCTGGCGCTGGCGAACCTGCGCACCGCCGACGACGTGGTGGAGGCCTCCGTCGCGCGGCCCCGGCTGACCGCCGAGCTCCTCGCCTCCTTCGGCTTTCTGGCGCTCCTGCTCTCGGCCATCGGGATCTACGGGGTGGTCGGCTACTCGGTCGCCCGCCGGAGCCGGGAGATCGGGATCCGCATGGCGCTGGGAGCGGACCGGCGGAGGGTCCTCCGCCTGGTGTTGCGCCAGGGGATGGGACCCGTAGCCGCCGGCGCGCTCGCCGGCCTCGCCGCGGCGCTCGCGGCCACGCGCCTCCTCTCCAGCCTGCTGTTCGGCGTGAGCCCCGCCGACCCCGCGGTGTTCGCCTCCGTCGTGGTCCTCCTGGCCGCGGTCGGGCTGCTGGCCTGCTGGCTGCCCGCGCGGCGGGCCCTGCGGGTGGACCCGGCCACGACGCTCAGGTACGAGTGAGCGAGATCCGGAGACCGCGGGAGCGCGGAGGCTGGATGCGACGCCGGGTTCGGGTTCGCGGCCGGGCAGGGCGACGCGGCGATCGGATCCCCGGCAGAGGTCTACTCCCGCAGCGGGTTCACCACCCGGAGGAAGCGGAACTTCAGGAAGTCG
>CAZTXD010000102.1:0-13782 GCA_964617995.1 uncultured Acidimicrobiaceae bacterium | reverse complement strand
TGGCCATCTACCAGGCCTTTCGCAGCACGCCCGGAGGGACTCGAACCCCCAACCTTCTGATCCGTAGTCAGACGCTCTATCCAATTGAGCTACGGGCGCAAGAATTCTTCACTTGTCACAGGGGTTCTCTGGGAAGCCCCAGCCTGCTCAATGACATGTTAGGCGGCCTGCCCGAGCATCACTCCTAGGTGCTTGCCAATGAGTTCGAAGCCCTGCCCACTCGACAGGTTCGGACTTCTCTCGACTGTCGCAGAAGGGCTCGGATCTCTGCGTTGCAGCGCTCGGCCACCTGCATGTCCACCATGTGGCCCCTTCGGGGATATCGACCAGCGTGAAGTGCGGGATCCCTTCGTGAACGGGCTCCCAGACCTCGTGGGTAGACCGCAGTCCAGCTCACCGCACAGCAGGAGAGTCGGGACGTCGACCTCGGGGAGCATGTCGCTGAGGTCGGCCTCGACAAGGGCCCGGAGGACCGGTCTCGTGGCGGCCGGATGAAAGTCGGCGATCATGGCGGCGAGCTCGTTCGCCAGCTCTACTTCCGAGCCCTCGGGAAGGAGTGTTTCGATCAGAGCCCTGCCCACTCCGGCGGCGGCAGCTCGGTGTGCACCGAGTCGGCTCCACCCGTGCCTGAACCTCCTCGGGGGGAAGCGGTCCACCCCAGCCAGCGGTAGTTCGGGTCGACTGGGATCTCCAACGGTGACCGCGGCTCGAACCACCCGGTCCTTCGTCAAGGGCATACGAGACTCGCTCCCCATCTTGCCGCATAAAGGTGGCTTCCACGCCCCCTCAGGTCTTGACAGCCTTACGATGTATGAAGTACCTTACGCCGTGCCACTTACATAGTAAGAAGTGGTCCGGGAACCCCTCGCCCACATGCGGGGACGCCATGTCGAAGGAAAGGTCGTCAGCGCCGTATGACACGCATGCAGTCGCTCTCGACCCCCCGCCAAGGACCTGGCCCCCGAGGCTACACCGCCACCACAACAGGAGGTACACCGTGGTAACGCAACCAGAGCCGTATCCAGCTCGGCTGGACATCGAGTATCCCGAGAGGCTGGACCGGTTCACGACGGTATTCAGGCTGATCTGGGCGATCCCGATCCTCATCGTCCTCGGCCTGCTCACTGCAACCGGGAACGAGACCGTGGTCACCGAAACCGGCGAAGAAATGCGGCGGTCTGGCGGGGGGATCACCGGCGGTCTCTTCTTGGCGACGATGCTGATGATCGTCTTCCGGCTCCGATATCCCCGCTGGTGGTTCGACTTCGCCCGGGAACTGACCCGGTTCGGGACACGGGTCGGTGCTTACCTGGCGCTGCTCACCGACCGGTATCCGTCCACCGTCGAGGAGCAGTCGGTGCACCTCGAGATCGACTATCCCGACGTCGGACGGGACCTCAACCGATGGCTGCCCCTGGTGAAGTGGCTGTTGGCCATCCCCCACTACATCGTTCTCGCCGTGCTGGTGGTGGGAGCGGTCTTGGTAGTCGTCGTGGCCTGGTTCGCCATCCTCTTCACCGGCCGCTATCCGCGGGGCCTCTTCGACTACGTCGTCGGGGTGGGCAGATGGGGACTCCGGGTGCAGGCCTACGCCTTTCTGCTGGTCACCGACCGTTACCCGCCGTTCAGCCTCGGATGAAGGGACGAGAGCGGTTCAGCGACCAGGGAGACACAACGAAGGCGACCACCAGGTCCCTCGCCGGAGAGCCGCCCCCCGGCTTGCGTCTTCTACCCTTGGTCGGGTGAACGAGAGGGCCTCAACCGGCCACGAACAGGTCCGGGCCGCCGAGTTGATCGCTGCCTGTTGTCTTGCGACGGACCTGGGGATGGGCTTCCCGTTCGAGCACGGTCTGCACGCCACCTTGATGGCGCAGCGGCTGGCCGACCTCCTCGGGGTGGACTCCGAGACGGAGTCGCACGTCTATTACTGCTCTCTCCTCATGTATACGGGGTGCACCACCGATGCCGACATCGCCGTCCGGATCTTTGCCGGCGATAGGACCGCCAGCATCACGCCTGTCCAGTTTGGGTCTGCTGCTCAGATGCTGGGCGGCGTCGTAAGCGCCCTTCCCGCTCCCGACCTTCCGCCGCATCGGCGCCTCTACGAGATCGGACGACGGCTACCGCTGGCGGCTCGATTCTTCAAGCCCCATTTCGCGGCCCTATGCGATGTGGCGGAGACGATGGCCCAGAGGCTGGGACTGCCACCCGCCGTTCAACGGCTCTTCGTGTACCTGACCGAACGATGGGACGGCAAGGGAGTCCTGGGCCGGGCCGCAGGCGACGAGATTCCCCTCCCGATTCGCATCACCGGCGTGGCCAGGGACGCCGCCTACCAGCGCCTGGTCGCCGGTGACGACCACGCCGTCGAGGTGATTCGGGAACGGGCCGGCAAGGCGTTCGACCCCGAGATCGCCAACGCATTCGCCGTCCAGGCGGCGGACGTGCTGGCTGCCGCCGACAACCCTGAATCCGCCTGGGAAGCCACCCTGGCCGCCGAGCCCCAACCCTGGTTGAGCCTGAAAGGAGAGGAGATCGACCGCGCCCTGGCCGTCATGGGCGACTTCGCCGACCTGGTGTCACCTTTTCAAGCCGGACACTCGACCGGGGTGGCGAAGCTGGCGGTGTCCGCGGCTGAGCGGTCCGGCCTCGACCCGGTCGACGTAGAACGGTTGAGACGGGCGGCGCACCTGCATGACCTGGGACGGGTGGGGATCGAGGCCCGCATCTGGCAGAAGCCAGGGGCGCTCTCGGCCGGCGAGTGGGAGGAGGTCAGACTCCACACCTACCACACCGGGCGGGTGCTATCACGGTCGCCGATGCTGACCACGCTGGCGGAGATCGCCTGCGCCCATCATGAACGGCTGGACGGAAGCGGGTACCACCGGGAAGTCACGGCCGCCTCGCTGGCTCTCCCCGCCCGGCTCCTCGCCGCCGCCGACGCCTTTCATGCCATGACCGAGCCGAGGCCACACAGAGCCGCTCTCTCCCCGGAGGAGGCGGCCGAGGAGCTTGGCCGGGAGGCCAGCGCCGGCTGGCTGGACCCGGACATGGTCCGGGCGGTCGTAGAGGCAGCCGGGCAGCCTGCCCCCCAGGTGGAGCGTCCGGCCGGGCTGACCGAGCGGGAGGCCGAGACGGTCGGTCTCCTCGCCCGCGGTCTCCAGACCAAGCAGATAGCCCGCGCTCTCGACATATCGGTCAAGACTGCCGACGGTCACATTCAGAACGCCTACCGGAAGATAGGAGTGTCGACCCGGGCTGCAGCCACGCTGTTTGCCATGGAGCACGGCCTGGTGTCGTGGGGGGAACTCCAGAGATCCAGTCTCGCCGGCTCACAACGATCGCATGGATAGCGCGATACGGGGAGAACTCCGGGTATCCCCCCAAGCCAACCCTTCGTAACGTCCTCGTCAGGACGAAGCAGGCATCCATCGACCTACCTGCTCGGTGTCGAGACGAGGAGAAGCGACATGAATGAGCGAAGCGAGAAAGTGGACACCCTTGTCATCGGTGGTGGTCAGGCCGGCCTGGCGGTTGGATATCACCTCGCCAGGCGGGAGCTGCCGTTCCTGATCGTCGACGCCCACCCACGGATAGGAGACGCCTGGCGCAACCGGTGGGACTCTCTGAGTCTGTTCACCCCCGCCCTGTTCAACGGACTGCCCGGCAAGCGCTATCCGGGACCTCGCTGGGGCTTTGCCACCAAAGACGAGTTCGCCGATTACCTGGAAGCCTATGCCAACGAGTTCGACCTGCCGATGCGGACCGGGGTCAAAGTCGAAAGGCTCGCCCGGAACGGGCAGCGGTTCGTGGCGAGGGCGGGTGATCGGTATTTCGAAGCCGACAACGTAGTGGTGGCCATGTCTTCGTGGCAGCAACCCCGGGTGCCCGAGTTCGCCTCCGAACTCGACCCCGGGATAGTCCAGCTCCACGTCGCCGACTACCGCAACCCCGGCCAACTCCTTGACGGGGAAGCCCTCGTGGTCGGGGCGGGCAACTCGGGGGCGGAGATCGCTCTCGAACTGTCCAAGACCCACCGGGTGTGGCTGTCGGGACGACCCTTCGGAGTTCTCCCCTTCCGGCCCGACAGCGCCGTCGCCCGGATACTCATGCCGTTCGTGGGTCGGGTCATCTTCCATCGGGTGCTCACCACCAGCACCCCCATCGGGAGGAGGGCACGCCCCAAGATGCTCGCCGGTGATCCCCTGATCCGCGTCAAGCCCAAGGACCTGGCGTCGGCAGGAGTAGAGCAAGTGCCGCGGACCACCGGGGTGGTCGATGGCCTACCACAACTGGAGGACGGGCGCCGCCTCGACGTCGCCAACGTGGTCTGGTGCACCGGTTTCCACCCTGGCTTCTCGTGGATCGACCTTCCTGTGCTCGGTCCGGTAGAGCCGAGGCACGAACGAGGCATCGTCAGGGACGAGCCGGGCCTCTTCTTCGTCGGCCTCAAGTTCCTCTACTCGAAGTCGTCGGAGCAGATCCATGGGGTTGGACGGGACGCCGCCCGCATCGCGGACGCCATCGCCGCCCGCCACGGGTAGGTCAACGTGACCCGATGAACCCAGCCTTACGCTCGTCCGTGACCGGGGATTCCCCTACCTAGCACAGCGCCCGGTGGGAGACACTCCATAGTCAGACGCTCTGCCCGATTGAGCAACGGGCAGGCCGGCGAAGAGCAGCCGATGGGCCGAGGTCGGGTTGCGGTGACTGTAGATTGACTTCTGTCATGGATTCGATGTCCAGCCATCGATGAAGTCGATGTAGGGGGTTCTCCTGTTGACATGCGATACGATCGCGAGAGAGGAAAGGACGCTTCGATGCCTCTCGTCGAGCTGGTGACTATGGCACCGGTCCTACCCGCGACAAGACGATTCCACATCCACTCGAACCTATGACGAGGAGGGGCGAGAGGCCGGCATGACGGGCACCCTGACACACAAGCTGATAGCCGATCATCTCGTGGAAGGAAGCATGACCCCTGGTGAGGAGATCGGCATCAGGGTCGATCAGACATTGACCCAGGATGCCACCGGGACGATGGTCATGCTCGAGCTGGAGGCCATGGAGCTGGATCGGGTCATGACCGAGGTGTCGGCGCAATACGTCGATCACAACCTCATTCAGGAGGACTCGAAGAACCCGGACGACCATCGCTTCTTGCTCAGTGCCTGTCGCCGCTTCGGCATCTGGTTCAGCCAGGCTGGCAACGGGGTGAGTCATCCGAGGCACATGGAGCGCCTGGGTGTTCCGGGCAAAACCCTCCTCGGCTCCGACAGCCACACGCCGGCGGCAGGCTCCCTCGGGATGCTGGCCATCGGAGCCGGTGGCCTCGAGGTGGCGATGGCGATGGCAGGAGAGCCTTTCTATTTCCCGATGCCGGAGGTGTGGGGGGTCCGTCTCGTTGGCGAGTTGCCCCAGTGGGTGAGCGCCAAGGACGTGATCCTGGAGATGCTTCGCCGTCATGGCGTGAGAGGCGGCATCGGAAGGATCGTCGAGTACCACGGGCCGGGGCTGAGCAGTCTCTCTGCGATGGACCGACATGTGATCGCCAACATGGGTGCCGAGCTCGGGGCGACCACCACGGTGTTCCCCTCGGATGAGAAGGTGCGCGAGTTCCTGGTGGGGCAACGGAGAGAGGGCGATTGGGTCGACCTCCGTGCCGATGAGGACGCTTCCTATGACGAGGACGAAGAGATCGACCTGAGTGCCTTGGAGCCGCTGATCGCCATGCCGACCAGCCCGGGCAACGTGGAACGGGTTACCGAGGTCGCCGGGGAGAAGATTCACCAGGCGTACATAGGATCATCGGCCAATCCCGGGTATCGAGACTTCGCAATCGCTGCCGAGATGGTGCGGGGGCGACGGGTACCGGCCGATGTCTCATTCGACATCAATCCGACCTCCCGACAGATCCTCCTCAATCTCATCGCCGACGGACACATCCTGTCCCTGGTGGAGGCCGGGGCCAGACTCCATCAAGCGGGCTGCAATGGCTGTATCGGCATGGGTCAGGCCCCGGCCACCGACACGATCAGCCTCCGCACCGTTCCCCGCAACTTCCCGGGACGCTCCGGAGCCGCCGAGGACAGGGTGTGTCTGGTCTCACCGGAGACGGCGACGGCCTCGGCGCTGACCGGGGGGATCACCGACCCCCGCAGCCTCGGTCTGGAGTATCCGCGCATCGATCCTCCTTCGCGGCCCATCATCGACGACGATCTGTTCGTCCCGCCACTTCCACCCGACGAGGGGAGACGGGTCGCACTGGTCAAGGGCCCGAACATAAAGAGCATCCCTCACTTCGAGCCGTTGCCCGACCAGCTCACGCTCCCAGTGCTGCTGAGGGTCGGGGACGACATCTCCACCGACGAGATCATGCCGGCAGGAGCTCGCGTCCTGCCCTATCGCAGCAACGTGGAGAGGATCTCCCAGTTCGTCTTCGAGATCATCGACGACAGTTATCCGAAGCGGGCGATGGAGGTTCGGGAGACCGGTGGGCATGCCGTCGTTGGGGGGAGCAACTACGGCCAGGGGTCGAGTCGGGAACATGCCGCCCTCGCCCCGCGTCATCTGGGACTGCGGATCGTACTGGCACGAGACTTTGCCAGGATCCACTTCCAGAACCTGGTCAATTTCGGTGTCCTCCCACTCGTCTTCGATGACCCTGATGACTGGGCTCGACTCGACCAAGCGGATGTGATTCACATCGATGGGATCCGACGCCTGCTCGACGTAGGAGCCGGCACGACTCTCGTCCGCACAACGGGCGAGGAGATCGGGGTTCGCCACCAGCTGTCCCCGCGCCAGGCGGAGATCGTGGCTACGGGAGGGCTCATCAACCTGATGCGGCAAAGGCTCCAGGCCTGAACTCAAGGGCTCCAGGCTGGTTCGTGGCCCTCTGTCGGATGTCTGACTGGGAGGCGGTTCAACCGTCCCCTAGGCGGGTGAAGCCGGAGAGGGGCTGAGACACGACACTCAATGTCTCTTCCTGCCCGGCTTCCTGCCTGAGCTGCTCGACCATCTCGAGGACCCGTTCTGAAGGAGCGCCATAGATCTGCGTGCTCAAGGTCTCCTCCAGATACTGATAGGACTGGGATATGTGCTCGCCGGCGACCTTCATGTGGAACTCGAAGGAGTCGGCGTCGGGGTGGATCTGAACCACAGCCACCCGTGTCTCATCCTCGTCCATGTAGAAGTTGAAGCCGAGGAGACGGGGCTCGTTCCTCTCGATGAAGTCGGGGAACGCCTTCAGCATCTCCTTGAGCTCCTCCGCCTTCCCTTCCTTGACCTTGTGGATGCCGATCCAGATGAACGGCTGAGTCATGACGACCTTCCCTTCTCTATTCGCTTGCCGATCGAGGTACCCATCGTGGGAACCCTCCTCTTGTAGTTCGTACGATCACATGTCCACTCGGCATCTCCGCCAAGCTTGGAGGACGGCGCTAACGAACCGCTAATGAACCGCCCGACCTCTGAAGGAAGCGCACTGGTACGGTGACTGTGGAAGGAGGGCCGGGGTGGAGGTTCGCATCTTGGGACCGACCGAGGTCGTCGACGGCGGTGTGCCGGTGCCGCTGCCCACGGGTCGCGCCCGATCCCTGCTGGGTCTGCTCACACTGAAGGCGGGCGAGGTGGTCTCCGTCGATCGGCTCATCGACGAGCTGTGGGGTGAGTCTCCGCCACCCACCGTCGAGACCGCCCTGCAAGGACTCGTCTCCAACCTCCGGAGGCGTCTGGAACCACAACGGGGCAAGGGCGAGCAGCCGGCGATCCTCCTCACGCGACCGCCCGGCTATCTCCTGGATCTGGGTCCGGTGCACATCGACTCCAACCGTTTCCGCCGTTTGGTTGCCGAGGCCGCCGAGGCTCAACCGGAACGAGCTGCGGAGCTGCTGCGCCGTGCCCTGGCCCTGTGGCGGGGTCCCGCATTGGCCGACTTCCTCTATGAGCCCTTCGCCCAAGCCGAGATCGCCGAGCTGGAAGAACTCCGACTCGCCGCCGTGGAGAAGCGGGTCGAATCCGATCTTGCTGCCGGCCGGCACCGAGAGGTGGTGGGGGAGCTGGAGGGGCTGGTCGCCGCGCATCCCCTGCGCGAGGGTTTGCGCGGTCTCCTCATGCTGGCGCTCTATCGCGGCAGTCGTCAGACCGAGGCGCTTCGGGTCTATGCCGATTTCCGCACCGCCCTGATCGACGAGATGGGGCTCGACCCGGGACCCTCGCTGCAACACCTCGAGGAGTTGATACTTCGCCAGGACCCGACCCTCGACCCGGAACCAGTCCTCCCGTCCCATCCCCCGGTCGGCGAACAACGCTGGATACCGGAAGAACGCAAGACCGTGACCGTAATGGCCGTCGATGTAACCACCGCCACCGATACGGGTGAGGCCCCCGATACCGAGGTCTCACGGCGGGTCTTGGAGACGTTCTTCCGTAGGGCTGATGCGGTCGTCATGGGACACGGCGGGAACGTCGACAGGACCATGGGCGACATCCTGGTCGGCACATTCGGTCTGCCGCTGGCGCGTGAGGACGACGCCTTGCGCGCAGTGCGAGCCGCTGTCGACCTTCGTCATCTCCTGACGGCGACCAACAACGACCTGGGCGAGACCGCCAGCGTCCGGTTGAGTGCCCGCAGCGGCATCGAGACCGGCGAGGTGGTCGTCGAACGGGCTGCCGGTGATGCATCCGGGAACCCAGTCAGGGGAGCGACGCAGCTTCACCAAGCGGCCGAGGAAGGCGAGATTCTCATCGGAGCGGTCACACGTCTGCTCGTCGGAAGGGGCGTCCTGAGCGAGCCGCGGAAGGTCGGAGGCGACGGCGATCCACGTCGAGCCGTGTGGAGAGTGTTGGACCTGATGCCCGGCGTGGCCCCTTTCCCGCCCACCGGGCAGAGCCCGATGGTGGATCGGGAGGAGGAGCTGCGCGAGCTGCGGGCCGCATACGAGGAGGTAGCCGGCGAGGGAAGGCCTCTGCGCCTGACTCTGTTGGGCGAGCCCGGCATCGGCAAGTCACGTCTCGCCCGCGAGTTGACGTCGAAGCTGGAGGCGGTAGCCAGAGTACTCACGGGCCACTGTCCCGCCTACGGGGAGGGAAACACGTTCTGGCCCCTGCGAGAGATCGTTCAGGCTGGCGCGGGCCGGGTGGAGACCGGAGCGCTTCTCGAGCTGCTAGGGGAGGAGAATGACGCCGATGAGATCGCCAACGGTGTGATGGCCGTCATGGGGTCGGAGGAGGGAGGCAGACCCACCGCTGCCCTGTTCCCCATGATTCGTCGCTTCTTCGAGGCATTGGCCCGTCACCGCCCGGTGGTCCTGGTCGTAGAGGACCTCCATTGGGCTCGACCCACCCTCCTCGATCTCATCGATTACCTCACCAAGAGCGTCCAGGGACCCCTCCTTCTCCTCTGTGTGGCCAGACCAGAGCTCCGCGATGAGCACCCCGATTGGCTTGAAGGCTCCCGATCAATGGCCTTGGGACCGCTGACTCCAGAAACGAGCAGACGCCTGGCGGCAACCCGTCTCGGAGGGAGGATGGTGCCCACCGAAGTTGTCGTCCGCCTCCTGGACACGGCCCAAGGGAACCCTCTCTTCGTCGAGCAGCTTGTAGCCACGATCGGGGAGGAAGGCGAGTTCAAGGTCCCGGCCACAGTGCAGGCACTCCTCGCCGCTCGTATCGACCGCCTGGGACCGGCTGAGCGCGACCTGATCCGGGCCGCCTCGGTGCTGGGCCGCCGATTCCCGGTGGCGGCCCTCATCTCCCTGCTACCCGAGCCGGCTCGGCGACATGCTCCCAGGCACCTTCACACACTGCAGCGGAAGGAGCTGATGCTTGCCGGAGTCGGCTCGGATCAGGAAGAGTCCGGCTTTCGTCACGCTCTCATCCAGCAGGCCGCCTACCGCAGCATGACGATGCAAACACGCGCCGAGTTACACGAGCGAGCCGCAGACTGGCTGGAAGCCGAAGGCGGCAGGGAACTCGATGAGAGCATTGGACATCACCTCGAGCGGGCCCACCGGTACCGAACTGACCTGGGGATCCTCGACGACCGCACCCGGGGACTCGCTGTTCGAGCCGGTGAGAAGCTGGGAGATGCCGGCCTCCGTGCCTTCACCACCCGCTTTGACGCCGCCGGAGCGGAGAGCCTCCTCGACCGGGCCAGGAGGCTCCTGCCCTCCGACCACCCCTCGCAGTGGGAGGTGAGTTTTCGACTCGCGGAGGCCCACGAGACGATGGGTCGACACGGCAAAGCCGACTCGGTGCTCTCGGACATGCTGGCTACCGAGCCCGAAGCCTCGAATACTCGAATCGTTCTCGAGCTGGAGAGGATTCGGGTCCGTTTCGCCACCGGACCGGACCCCATGACCCTCGAGGAAATCGCCGAGCTGGCCACCGCGGCCGGGACCCACTATGAGGCCGCCGGCGACGATGCCCGAATGGCGCAGGCGCTCTTCGTGCTCGGAGAGGTTTCCAGGCGGCGGGGTCGAATTGCGGAGATGGAAGAAGTGGTCCGCCTGGAGCTGGAGCACGCCGACCGATCCGACAGCAGCCGGGAGCAGCTCGGTGCTCGCAGGATGCTCGCCACCGCTCTCGAGGTTGGTCCGACACCGGTATCCCGCTGCATCGAGGAATGCGAGGAGTTGGCGCTGTGGAGAGACAAGAGGATCGCGGCGGTGTTGCCGATACTGGCCCACCTCCATGCAATGATCGGTGAGTTCGATCGTGCTCGCGAGATGATCGCCCACGCTGAGACTCTCTTCAAAGAGAGGGCTCGGGCTCGTCGTCCCCTGACGCTCCTCGGCAAACGTCATGCCGAGGTGGAGATCCTGGCAGGCGCCCTCGATTCCGCCGAGGATCAGCTCAGACGGGCCCTTCAGTTGGATCTCGACATGGAGATCCGGGAGGAGACCTCCGAGGCTGCCGCCCTGCTGTCACGGGTCCTGTTCGACCAGGGGAACCTCGACGAAGCTGCCGAGATGGCGGAGTTGAGCCGGTCACAGGCCCCGGCCGAAAGCGTCACCCCCCAAGCCCGGTGGCGATCGGCGCGAGCGTTGACGTTGGCCGCCGGTGGCGAGCCCGAGGATGCGGTTCGTCTCGCCCGTGCCGCCATCGAGGTGGTACCGGCGGAGATGCTCAATCTCCGCGCCGACGCTCAGATGGATCTTGCTCGCACGCTCATGACGTGCGGACGGGAGGAAGCTGCCCATGAGGAGATGGACGAGGCGATCCGCTCATACGAGGAGAAGGGCAATCTGATGGCCGCCTCGCAGGCGCGCTCGATGCTGGCTACCCTTCGTTAGAGGGCAGTTGCCAGCGTGGGCATGGCCCGATCTCGCCCATCCGAACAAGCAGCGACAAGCGGTACCCGAGGATCCACGCTCTCATCGACAAGGTGCTAGGCAGCCGAGACGTAGAAACCGTTCCCCGAATCATTCATTGCCCGCGAGGTGCCAGCTTTTGCACCGGGACGTAATCCGGAAGGTGGGCTTTCCTGTTCAAATAAGTCAGAGGCCCTAACCCGGTTGCCCCTCCGATGGCCCATGCTGTTGCGATGCGAACATCCTCGTCGGGACTGGGGGCCGAGGCGCCGTGGGCGTAATTCTGTTCTCCATCATCGCGATCAACGCCTCCCTGTTCGCGGGATTGGGAATCTGGGCGTGGAGTCGCTGGAGAGTCGAGGAGTCCCCACGGATAAGGGTTCTCTCAGGGGCTCTCGCCGCGGTGGCAGCTGCGTTCGTCATCGGGGCAATCACCCGTCTCGTCGTCGTCGGCGTTCATATCGGCTGGTTCGACGGACGGCTGGGCTCGTTCATCCTCTCCGAGTGGCACCTCGTCCAGTCACTGGGAGCTACCGTCTTCGGCCTCATCGGGATCCTGGTCATCCGGCGCCACGCTCGATCGCTGAAGAGCGCCGACCGCGTTGCCTCGGCGGTGTCCGACAAGCTGCTCAGTGGCTCCAGCCTCACCGAATTCGGGTTCACCAACCGGGAGATCGAAGTGCTCCGAACCATCGCCGAAGGCCACATCTCTGACGCCGAGATCGCCGAGATCCTCTTCATCGCCCCCGCCACCGCCGGCACCCATGTCAAGAACATCCTCAGGAAGACGGGTGTCCGCAGTCGCCGGGAGCTGGCTCTACTCGTCAACTCCTCCAATATCTGAGGGCGTCTACCGGGATCCGGTAGACGATTTGACTGCATCCGGTAGGCGTCTTTACCCACGCCGGGTATTGCGAGACGACCCCCGACCACTCACGATGCCTCCTCAGTGATATGGGGCGGGGACCACCGCGGACCCTGCGCGACAGCCAGGAGGCTTGCAATGATCCATAGGGGAGGTAGACACCTCGCGCCGAGACTTCGGCGCATCTCAAAAGGGTGGGCACTCCCGCTCTCACTCGCGATGCTACTGGTACTGACAGCGGTGGCGTGGGCGGACACTGTGCAGAACAATGTCGTAGCGGGCGGGAACGACACGATCACCGCCGGCGACAGCACCACTGTCACTTATTGGATCCAGGCGGAGGGCGGTGATGGTCTTCCAGGCTGTAACGCCGCTGATGGAACCTCCGCCACTGTGACCCTCAACGTGCCGGCAGGAGTGACCGCGTCAACAACGACTCTGTTGTTCACTCAGTGCAACGCGGGAAGCGGCGCGAAGCAGGTAACGTTCAGCTCGAACACGCCTGGCAGCTACGCCATCAACGTGACCAGCATCGTTGACTCGGGCACGGGGAGCTACACAAACAACGCCAACTTCACGCTTCACGTGCAAGCTGCACCGCCGTCCAACACGCCACCAGTGCTGGTCCTCCCAGCCGATATGACGGTCGAGGGAAACACTCTCGGCGGAGCGAACGTGACGTTCTCGGTGTCCGCATCGGATACTGAGGACGGAGACCTGAGCGGCGACGTCCAATGCTCCCCCGCGAGTGGAAGCTTCTTCACCCTCGGAGGGCCTCATACTGTGTCGTGCACAGTGGAAGACAGTGGAGGGCTCACAGACTCGGGGTCGTTCGAAGTGACCGTCATTGACACGACCCCGCCCGACGTGACGGTGCCGGCCGACATCACGACAACGGCCACGAGTAACTCGCAGGCGATCGTCAACTACTCGGGGGCATCAGCTACCGACATCGTGTGGGGAGCCCTGACAGCGACCTGCACTCCGGCTTCCGGCAGTTCCTTTCCGGTAGGTACGACCACTGTCACGTGCTCTGCGACCGATGGCTCGGGCAACACAGGAAGCAATACCTTCGAGGTGACGGTCACCTACGCCTGGACGGGCTTCTTCCGGCCGGTCGACAATCTCCCGACGATGAACGTGGCCAAGGCGGGTAGCGCCATCCCTGTCAAGTTCAGCCTGAGCGGGAACCAAGGCATGGGCATCTTCGCCACTGGCTATCCAAGGACGGTTCCGATCGCCTGCGATCTTGGGTACCAAGACACGATCGAAGAGACAGTCACAGCTGGCGGCAGCAGCCTCAGCTACGACTCACTCACCGATCAGTACAACTACGTCTGGAAGACTGACAAGGGATGGGCGGGAACCTGCCGCCAGCTTCAGGTGAAGCTGATCGACGGGCAGGTCTTCACTGCCAACTTCAAGCTGACCAAGTAGTCCGAACGCTGAGGGGGTAGAGAGAGGGTGGGGTCTAGGACCCCACCCTCTCTCATTGCAGCACCTACCGCCTGCAGTGCACGCCGGCGTGGCGGAACCGACCAACGGCAAGCTTGCTTCGGCGCATCAGGGTCGGTGTGCGGGTCTTTGCGGTATCTCAGTAGG
>CAZTXD010000101.1:0-13842 GCA_964617995.1 uncultured Acidimicrobiaceae bacterium | reverse complement strand
CTTCGTCGACGTCGCCGCGGAGATAGGCCTCGATCGCAGTCCGGATCATGGGACGAACCAGATCTCCCATCTCCCGAACTTGTTCACAGATCCGTTCCACCCGCGGCAACCCTTCGTTGAACTGGGCGATCTTGGCGATGTTGACACATTGGTCGCCCATCCGCTCAAACGTCGAGTTGAGTTGGAGGAGAATCGTCATCTTGCGGAGATCGGAGCCCAGTGGTTGGTTGCGGGCCATGAGGGCGGTCCATTCGTGTTGGACCTCGAGAAACGTCTCGTCGATGGCGTCATCCAGCTCGATCACCCGCGCCGCGAGTTCCTGGTTTCCCGTGGTCACCGCTTCGACGGCCATCTCCACCATCTGCTCGGCCCGATCGATGACCCCTAGAACGGTGCGCTCCAACTCCTTTAACTCACGATGGAAATGGACATTCATGTCCTGTTGCTGCGTCATCCGAATCTGCCGGTTATGTAGTCCTCGGTGAGCTTCTCCTTTGGCGAGGTGAAGAGCTCCTGGGTCTCACTGTATTCGACCAGATACCCGGTTCTTTGCCCCTCGGCCTCGCTGCTCACGTTGAAGAAGGCGGTGCGGTCACTGACCCGCGCCGCCTGCTGCATGTTGTGGGTCACGATGATGATCGAGTACTCCTCCTTGAGATCCAGCATGAGCTCTTCGATCTTGAGGGTGGCGATGGGATCGAGTGCGGAGCAAGGTTCGTCCATCAACACCACATCGGGGCTGGTGGCAATGGCGCGGGCGATGCAGAGCCGTTGCTGCTGGCCACCCGAGATGTCCATTCCGGAGTCGTCGAGCTTGTCCTTGACCTCGTCCCACAAAGCCGCCTTGCGAAGGCTCTCCTCGACCAGTTCGTCCATGTCACCCTGGTAGCCCAGCACTCTGGGACCGAATGCAACGTTCTCATAGATCGACTTGGGAAACGGGTTTGGCTTCTGGAAGACCATGCCGATCCTCCGTCTCACCTCTACCGGATCGACGTCGGGGCCGTAGAGGTCGACGCCGTGATACTCGATGGTGCCGGCGACGCGTGCCTCGGGAATCAGGTCGTTCATCCGGTTGAAGCATCGGAGCACGGTCGACTTTCCACAGCCCGACGGTCCAATCAACGCGGTTATCTGCTTCTCGTAAATGGGAAGACTGACCTCGTCGACAGCCCTGAAAGACCGGTAGTACACGGATAGGTCCCGCACCGAGATGACGACTTCACCACCCTCCTCCGTGCTTTCCTCTCTCCCGACCGGTCGTCTGGTAGGGGTCTGGTGGCGGTCGGCCGGGACGATGGGCCGATCCTGGGCTTCCTTCGAATGGGTGATGCTCGCTTCGTTCATTGAATTATCGATTTCGTTCCTGGCGTGCACTTTGTCCTCGGCTCCTCTCACCAGCTGCGCTCGAATCGATCTCGTAACCACACTGCGAGGGAGTTCATCATCAACACCACGACGAGCATTACGATGACACCAGCGGCAGCCAAGATCCTGAACTCCTCTTGGGGGCGATTCGAGTACTGATAGATCATCACCGGCAGCGTCGAGTAGCCGTCGGCGAAGAACTTCGGGTTGAAGGTGACGAAGGTGACCGCACCGACGAGGAGCAGGGGAGCAGCCTCACCGATGGCGCGCGCGATCGCCAGGATTATCCCGGTGAGGATCCCGGGGAGCGCGGCGGGGAGTATCTGTCTCCAGATCGTCTGCCACTGAGTAGCGCCCAACGCCAGCGACCCGTCGGAGATCGAGGAGGGCACCGCCCTGATCGCCTCGCGAGCAGCGAGGATCACCGTGGGAAGCACGAGGAGGGCAAGAGTGAGCGATCCTGCGGCGGCGACGAAGCCGAGACTGATTGGCCCGCGCACGATGAAGGCCAGACCGAGGATCCCGAAGACGATCGAAGGCACGCCGGCGAGATTCTGGATGTTGAGCTCGATGAGGCGGTTCCACCACCTCTCGGGGTTGGCGTACTCCTCGAGATACAGGGCCGCACCCACTCCTAGTGGGACGATGAGCACGATGACACCGCCGATCACATAGAGCGTCCCGAGGAGGGCAGTCCGAAATCCTGCCCGCTCAGGGCTGATAGTCGATGGCGGGTTGGTGATCAGCTCCCAGGTGAGCCTTCCTCCACCTTCGGCAACCATGAAGATGATCAGCGAGGCCAGACCGATCAGGGCGAAACCGAGTGCGAACACCATCATCGAGACGAAGACGAGGTTGATGACCCGGTCCCGGTCCGAAGTCGACCGGAGGGCGGCCTCCGTTGCCGCCCGGGCACCCGACGTCGCCACCGTCAACCGGCTCGACTCGCGCGATCTGGTCGCCATCAGTCGTACTCCTCGCGGAAGCGGCGAACGAAACGCATCGAGAGCGCATTCAACGACAGGGTGAAGACAAAAAGCAGGGAACCGACTGCGAAGATCGTGTAGTACTTGATGGTCCCGGTGGGGATGTCACCTGTGGCCGCACCCGCGATGAATGCCGTCATCGTCTGGACGCCCTTCGTGGGATCGAACGAGAGAAACGGGTTGCCAGCGCCGGCGGCGATGAACACCACCATGGTCTCGCCTATGGCTCGGGAGCCGCCGAGCACGATGGCGGCCACTATCCCCGAGAGTGCGGCAGGGAAGACGATCTTGGTGGCCACCTCCAACTTCGTGGCGCCCAGCGCGTAACCACCCTGGCGGAGAGACGCCGGCACCGCCCGCATCGAATCGTCGGCAATCGAGGTGATCACGGGCACGATGAGAAGCCCGACCCCCAGCGCGGCTACGCCGACAGAGAACGGGCCCTGCCAGGGGAGGAAGGGAAGAAGGGTTTCGGCGAGCGGGCGAATGAACCAGAAAGCGAAGAGGCCAATCGCCACGGTCGGTATGCCAGCGAGCACCTCGAGGACCGGCTTCACCACCCGACGCACACGTGGTTTGGCGTATTCCGACAGGTAGATCGCAGAGAGCAGTCCCACCGGCACCGCAACTGTCAGCGATATAACCATCACCATGAGGGAGCCCACCACGACCGGCCACACGCCGAAGCTGGCGTTGGCGAACAGGGGAGCCCAGAGGGTACCGGTGAAAAACTCGACGATCGAAACCTCCTGGAAGAAGTCGATAGTGGGGAGGAGGAGCGAAAAGACGATGGCAGAGGTGACCGCGACGGAGAGCAGACCGCACACGGCCAGGAAGCCCTTGATCAGCTTTTCGCCGTATCGCGGACTGGAGGACTCCAGGGACCGTTGCCCGGAGGCAACGGTCCTGGAGTCTTGGGTGGTTGGTGCGGTCATCAGCCGCCGGCCAGGGCCGCGATCTTGGCGGCCTGCTCTTCGAGCTGGTCGGGGGTCATGGCCACGAACTCGGCCAACTCGGCGATCTGGGCCGCGTTCTCGACGTAGAAGTCGGCGAAGTCGAGGACCTCGGGCCTGGCCAGAGCAGTATCGCTGAAGTAGACGAAGAGGCCTCTCCCCAGTGGGGTGTACACCAGGTTCTGTACGTTGTCAGCGGTCGCCTCGACACAACCGCTTCCGTCATCGATGGCCAGGGCCTTCACCGCATCGCCCGCCTCCTGGAAATAAGAGAACGGGATGTATCCCATGGCATACGGGTCGTCGGTGACGGCCCGAACCGCGGCCAGGTCGTCCTCACCGATGTCGATGTAGTCGTTTCGGATCCGACCGGCCTCACCGTTGATCTCCTCGGTGAAGTAGTCGAACGTTCCCGAGTCTGAACCGGGGCCGTAGAGGGTCAAAGTCTCGGCTACGACGTCGTCAGGAAGATCGAGACCGTCGACGTCACCCCAGGTCTCTACCGTCGATCCCTCATCCCAGATCTGGCGGACCTGCTCCACCGTCATGCACTCGACCGGCAACTCGGCATTGACCACGATCGAAAGGGCGTCGTTTGCCACCTGGACGAAGTCGTAGGCGATTCCGTTCTCGGCGCAGCGTTCGGCTTCGTCGTCCCTAATCGGCCGGGACGAGTTGTTGCCGTCGGTCTCACCGATGCAGAACTTCTCGAAACCACCTCCGGTCCCGGAGATGGCAACGGTGACACGCACACCGGGCTGGGACTCAGTCATGTACAGCTCAGCTGCCACCTCGGAGAGCGGCCCCACCGTGCTCGATCCGTCGAGACGGACATCACCGGTCAGTTCACCACCTTCGTCTCCGCTGGCGTCGGGAGAGTCGGTTGTGTTGGTGTTCCCACCATCCGCGGCCGTGGTGTCGGAGGATCCTCCGTCACTTCCGCCGCAGGCGGCGAGCACCAAAGCCAACACGGCCACGAGCGCGGCCAATTTCCTCATCTGCATTCCTGTTCATCTCCTTTTTGGATCCGAACCTCCCAGGAATCAGTGAGGAAGGTACGAACCCTGTTTGACCCGACGGCAATGCCGGGATGAACGGCAGGTGAACAGTTATGCGAACCCTGGGTTCTAGACGTCGCTCAGCGGTGTCTACAACCCTGGGTCGCGGGTTGGCCGCCTGACGATCAGCATCGCAATCGTCGCCACCACCACCGCCAGCGAGAGCCAGACCACCCAGTCGCCGAAGCGCACATAGAAGGTGTCCTCCTTGAAGAGAGGCACGTCGACTGCGAAGGCCCCCACCTGATCAGCCGGGTACCACAACAGAAGACGCCCTCTCGAGTCGAAGGCGGCAGAGACCCCGCTCACCGCCACCAGCACCGCGGGTCGGCCCGAGGCCACCGCCCGCACCGCCTCATAGCTGGCTTGCTGGGGCTGAGCCCATGATCCCTGGAAGGTCTGGGTGCCTCCCTGGACGATGGTCAGGTCTACGTCGAGCAGGGCGAGGTCGCGGCGCATGTCGGGAAAGGTCGACTCATACGAGATCAGCGGTCCGAAGGTCACGCCCGCAGTCCGCATCACCACCGGCCCCTGGCCGCGGATCCGGTCCTGGGTCGCCGCCTGGGTGAAATCAGACACCCAGCCGAAGATGGGACGGAGGGGGATGTACTCGCCAAACGGAACCAGGCGCTGCTTTCCGTAGGTGTCCGGTGCCGGACCGTCCACCGTGTACTGAACCGTGGTCTTGATGATTCCGACCCCACCACGGGCGTCGACATTCACGAAGAGATCGACTCCGATGGTGTCTGCCAGCTCCTGGAGACGGGCTCCGACCGTCTCGTCGAGTGCGGGATCGTAGGCAACGCTGGTCTGGCCCCACACCACGAAGTCGACGTCGTCGGACCCAGCGAAGGCGAGACTCTCCTCGACGTGCGCATCGAGACGGGCGGCACGATCGGCGAACACTCCCGGCTGCACCCCACCGACCGTCACCGAACCCGAGGGTGCGATCTCGGCCCGGTTCGAGCCGTAGGCGACCAGCAGAAGCGGGAGGGCTAATGCCAACACCGCAGAGCGAAGACGCTGTTCCGTCGACCATCCGGGCAGGATCGCGGTCAACAGGGCCACGTTGACCGTCACCATGACGAAGCTCAGAAACCAGACCCCACCGAGGGCGGCTCCTTGTAACACCAGCGCCACCTGCCATTGACTGAGTCCGAGCAGCCCCCAGGTACCGCCAAAGTACTCCCAGGACCGCACCGCCTCGATCAGGACCCAGACCGAAGGGATCAAGACCAGCGACGCCGTTCGCTGTTCCGGCCCTGCGGAGGTGCTGAGTCCCCACCAGCACACCAAACCGAGCGGTAGCCAGAAGAGCCCGACGAAGGCGGCGAGGAGGATGGTGAAGACACCCGTGTACGGGACAACCCAGTAGTGGAGTGCGGTGAGATACCCGATCCCGGCAAGCCAGCTCCGCCACAGCGACTCGCTCCGACGAGGAGATCGAGCGATCACGATGAGTATCGGAGCCAGCCAAATCCACCCCATCCACCACAGCCCCGGCTCGGGGAACACCAGCGACAGCACCGCCCCCAGGCTCAGGGCGGTCAGACGTCCCAGCCAACGTGCCAAAGCACCCTGGTCGGGTGAGCTCAGGGCTTCAAGAGGGCGGATCGGGGCAGTCATGACCGCCCCTCATGATGGTGGTCACCATGTCAATCCTAAGGGGTCTCCTGGATGGGGACACCCAGCTCGACCATGAGCTCCCGAACCCGCTCTTCGATGTCGTCGCGGATAGACCGCACCTTCACTACCGACTTGCCGGACGGGTCCTCCAGCTCCCAGTCGAGATACCGCTTGCCGGGGAAAACCGGGCAGGTATCACCGCAGCCCATGGTGACCACGACGTCCGCACCCTTGATGATGTCGTCGGTCCATGGGCGGGGCGTCTGAGCACTGATGTCGATCCCCTTCTCAGCCATCGCCTCCACGGCCGCCGGGTTGACCGCGTCGGCAGGCTCGGAGCCACCGGAGAAGACGTCAACTTCCTCTCCTCCAAGGTGTCGCATCCAACCTGCAGCCATCTGGGAACGGCCGGCGTTGTGAACACAGAGGAACACGACGCTCGGCTTGGTTGCGGGGTCAGGGGGGGTGTCGCTGGCTGTCACGTTGCTCCTAATTCTTGGTCAAGGAGACCGGATCTACAAACAGAAGTCGCGCCATGCCTGCGGCGAGAACACCGGCAGCCACCTGAGCGATCAGGAAACCGGCAACCGAGCCGGGAGCGATGCCGGTATAGCTGTCGGTGAAGGTCCGAGCGACGGTGACGGCCGGATTGGCAAAACCGGTACTCGAGGTGGCAAAGACGACCGCGGCGACCCACGCTCCCACTGAGGCGGGGACGAACCCTGCACGGCCGGTCCGCACCAAGGCGAGGATGACGAATACGAGAACGAAGGTCGCGATACCTTCGGCAAGGGCCAGGCCGGAGCCGCTGCGAACTGTGTCAGAGACAGAGAGAGCCTTGGCCTCGAAACTGAGATGTGCGGCCATGACACCGACGACTGCCCCGGCCAACTGGCCCACAACGTACTGAATGGCACGGCGAGCTTCGATGTCACCCGACCTCCAAAAGGCGAGGGTCACCGACGGGTTGAAGTGGGAGCCGGAAAGGGTCTGGAACGCGGCGATGAGAACCCCCAGGCCCAACCCCACCACAATGGCATGGGACAGCAGCTGGATCGCCGGGTCGTTGCCAAGTGTCTCCGCTGCCATCCCGCTACCCACGATCAGGTACAGCAGGAGTCCCGTTCCCAAGGCCTCCGCCATGACTGGTCTGTTCATGAGTCCACCGAACCTCCTTCCGAGATGCGAGGAGTATCGATGAGCATCAAACCAGGTGGGCAGTGCTACGGACCAGGGCGAGCTCCTGGAGGGCCTCGTGGGTATCCACGTTCCCCTCGCCTTCGACGCCGACCCAGTTGCGGTTCGGGCCCAGCTCCCAGGCGAGCGTGTCGTCGGCGAAGACCACATCGAAGATTTCGTCCATACGGAACTGGAGGTCCGGGTCGTTGATCGGGGCCAGAGCTTCGACCCGACGATCGAGGTTCCTCGGCATCATGTCCGCCGAACCGTAGAGGTAGTGCCGCTCCCGCCCCCTCGCCCCGAACCGATAGATCCGTGAGTGCTCCAGGTATCGGCCGACGATCGAGCGCACCTTGATGTTCTCGGACAGGCCGGCGACACCGGGGACCAGACCGCAAATCCCGCGGACACAGAGATCGATCCTCGTCCCCGCCTGCGAGGCGCGGTAGAGCGCTTCGATGATCCCCGCGTCTACCAGCGAGTTCATCTTCATGGTGATGTGGCCGTCGGATCGCGCCGCCTCGTCGTCGATGAGACCGACGATGCGATCGCGGATCCCGTCCGGAGACACCGCCAACGATCGATACCGGGTCTGGCGGCTGTATCCGGTGAGATAGTTGAAGAGATCCGAAAGGTCGGATCCGAGATCGGGGTCTGCGGTGAACACCCCTACGTCTTCGTAGATCCGGGCCGTGTTCTCGTTGTAGTTTCCGGTCCCGATGTGGGCATAGCGGACGATCCGGTCACCTTCCCTCCGCATCACCAGTGCGATCTTGGTGTGTGTCTTCAGCCCCACCA
The DNA here is from genome assembly GCA_964617995.1 of uncultured Acidimicrobiaceae bacterium. Taxonomy (GTDB): domain Bacteria; phylum Actinomycetota; class Acidimicrobiia; order Spongiisociales; family ZC4RG35; genus CAZTXD01. The sequence continues at coordinate 5,874 of CAZTXD010000101.1, read as the reverse complement.
CTCCATACATGACATGGACACCGACGTCCTCGAGACGCTGCGCCCACTCGATATTGCGCTCCTCGTCGAAGCGGGCCTTGAGCTCGACCAGGGCGACCACCTGCTTACCCCTCTCGGCGGCTTCAATGAGGGACTGCATGATCTGACTGTTGCGGTTGGTCCGGTAGAGGGTCATCTTGATGGCGAGGACGTCGGGGTCTTTGGCTGCCCGCGATACGAACGCCTCCACGGTCGACGAGAACGAGTCGTATGGATGATGGGCCATGAGGTCGCCCTGCTGGATCACCTCAAAGAAGTCGACCGGGTCCCCGGAAGTCGAACCCGACGAGAGACGAGGAGGAGTAATGCCGGAGAAGACCGGGAACTTCAACTCGGGCTGGTCCATCTCGTAGACGCCCCACAGCCCGGCCAGGTCGAGGGGTCCGTCGACGCGATATACGTCATCCGCGGTCACTCCCATCTCGCGCTGCAACAGGTCGAGGACCTCGTCGGGCATGTCGGGATGAACCTCGAGACGGACCACACGACCGAACCGCCGCTGCGTCAACTCCGATTCGATAGACATAAGCAGGTCGCCTCCCTCGTCCTCCTCGACTTCGAAGTCGGCGTTGCGGGTGACGCGGAAGACGTGGTGGCCCAGCACCTCCATGCCCGGGAACAGCGAATCGAGATGAGAGGCGATGACCTGCTCGAGAGGCACAAACCTCTCACCGTCGGGCAGGACCACGAACCGGGGCAGGATCGGTGGGATCTTGACCCGGGCGAACCTGGTGATCCTGGTCTCAGGGTTGCGAACGAAAATGGCCAGGTTCAGAGAGAGGTTGGAGATATAGGGAAATGGATGCGCCGGATCGACGGCGAGTGGTGTCACCACCGGGAAGACCACCTCGCGGAATTGATTGTCGAGGAACTCGCGGTCCTCGTCGTCAAGTGTCGAGTAGTCGCTGAAGACGATCCCCTCCTTGGCGAGGGCAGGCGCGATCTCAGAGAGGAACCGCTTCGAGACTTCCTGATACTGGGCGTCGACGTCAGCGCGGATGGCGGCGAGTTGCTGACCCGGGGTCAGCCCGTCGGGGGTGGCGGACCGGAGACCGTGGGCAACCTGCTCCTTGAGTCCCGCCACCCTCACCTGGAAGAACTCGTCGAGGTTCTGTGACCAGATGGCCAGAAACTTGGCCTTCTCGAGCAGGGGAAAGTCCTCTCTCCCGGTGACGGCGAAAACTCGCTTGTTGAAGTCGAGCCAGGAGAGCTCGCGGTTGATGTAGGTGTCCGGGGATATCAGGCTCATGGGCTCAGACATTGATCGGCTCAAGTGACCGGCGGGTCAACTGCTTCCCAGACCGCCGAGCAGGAAGGCCTCCACTCCTTCAGTCACCTCCTTGCGGCGGGAGTCGTCCTCTATCAAGACCCGGGCAGCTGACATGATCGTGTCCTGGATGAGACGTCCGGCCAGATAGGCAGGCATCTCCCGGAAGACCCCCTCCTGTACGCCGGTCATATAGATGGACGCCAGCTCGGTGGCCAGCTGCGCATGCGAGCTTCTGATCCGCTCCTGTGCCTCCTGACCCATACGACCCGCCTCCCGATGGAGGATCACCCCGAACACGCGGTCGGTGGCCACGAACTCAACCGTGGCGGACGCGAGCCGGGCGAGCCGTTCCGTTGTCGGTAAGTCTTCGGGAACCGACTCGATCAACTGCGAGATGACATCGGGGAGCTTCTCCTCGACCAGCGAAGCGATCACGTCATCCCGGTCTCCGAAGTAGTCGTAGAAGGTCGTCCGCCCTACGCCGGCGGCCAAGGCGATCTCACCAAGGGGGACTTCTGCCGTGCCCGCCTCGGCGATCACTTCGAAGGCGGCGTCGAGCAGGGAGCGTCTCGTCAGCTCCTTGTGCTCATCAATCGAGGCGGCGCGAATCTTGGGCACGGCCAAGAGGCTATTCGACGCGTGGGGAAAGTCGTGTGTCACCGGGGTTTCGTGTCGGCGTAGTCTCACGCAGGGAGGTGCGATACCATGCCGCGCAAATCACTGTCCGGAACCGTCGTCGGGGTCCTGATCGGGGTGTCGCTGGCGGTGATACTCGCCCGTCAAGGATGGTGGCCTGCCGATCAGCTCACTCTCTTTCTGCTGCCCGCCGTGACCGGGCTGATCGGGATGATCCTCCTCACCGTCGGTCGCGAGGGCTCGTACACGAGCCTGATCGTGTCTCTGATCATCCTGGTCCCGATGCTGGTCTGGGGTGCCCTTGGAGTCGGCAAGGTGGGGCAGAGCGGCCAGCTCAACGGCGGATGCGCCGTCAATGCCGCCTCGGCGGTGGACGCCACCACGGTCACCGACACATCGCGCTCCGACCCGTTCAGGTTGGAGGCCGACGGGCCCCTCTCCTGGAGTGCCACCTCACCGACGGTGTTCACCGACTACGACTGGGCCCTCCACGTGGTGCTCGGTGGCATTGCGGTGCCAATCGAGTCCGCAACCGAACCCAACGAGGAAGGCGACATAGAAAACGGAGGGGAGGTACCCGATGTCGGTGCGTATGCCGCTCTCCGGGGCATCGATCTCGGTCTCTACGTCGGGGTATACGAAGTAGGAGGCTTCGCCGCTACTTGCGACGGGTTCGGCTTCGTGAGGATCGTCGGGGAAGGGTTCGACCCGGTTACCGGAATCGCCCTTGCCGTGCTGGTGCTGCTGATCATCGTGCTGGTGACTGTGGTGGTCAGAGGACGGCACCGGGTCCGGGAGACGACCACCGTTATCTCATCCGGTCACGTCGACGCCGACTCACCCAAAGCCGAGGATCATGGGACCGAACCCTCGAGCGAACAGGAGTAACGCCGTTTTGCCAGCCAGAGAGCGCACCACCAATATGAAGGCGTGACCTTAGGGCCAACACAACTCGCGGCCGAGCTGGTTGCGGACTGGAGGGCCCAAGCGGCCTGCTCCGGTTATCCGAACTCGCTCTTCTTCCCCTCGATCGACGGCACCGACGACGCTCGAGTCGAAAAGGCAAAAGCCGTGTGCGCCGTCTGCCCCGTGATCGACGACTGCTTGGAGTACGCGCTGGAGACCAATCAGCGCTCCGGGATCTGGGGAGGCACTTCCGAGCGGGAGCGCAAGTCGCTCCGGCGGAAGTGGCTCGCCGGGCGGCGTCGCACCGCCTGAAAATCCGCCCAGTATTTGCGATCCCGGGGATCGTGGGGTCATATATGACCCTGAATCGCCTCAGGTTCGGTGGATAGATGAGCAAGCAGGCCGATTACGTGATGCGCACCGTCGAGGAGCGGGGAATCCGGTTCATCCGGCTGTGGTTCACCGACGTCCTCGGCTTCCTCAAGTCGGTCGCTATCAGCCCCGCCGAGCTGGAGGTGGCCTTCGAGGAGGGCATGACCTTCGACGGCTCATCGATCGACGGGTACGCCCGCATCCAAGAGGCCGACATGTTGGCGCGGCCCGACCCCACCACGTTCGCCGTGCTGCCGTGGCGAACCGAACAGCAGGTGGCTCGCATGTTCTGCGACATCACCACGCCAGACGGAGAACCTTTCGACGGCGACCCGCGCACGGTCCTCAAGCGGAACCTGGAGAGGGCGTCAGAGATGGGATACACCTTCTTCACTGCCCCCGAACTCGAGTTTTTCTACTTCGCCGACAGCGGGCCGGAGCCGCAGGTACTCGACCGGGGTGGCTACTTCGACCTCACTCCCCTCGACGTGGCCCAGGAGTACCGACGCAAGACGATCAATGCCCTGGAGCAACTCGGCATCCCCATTGAACACTCCCATCACGAGGTCGCCCCCAGCCAGCACGAGATCATCGCCCGCTACACCGACGCCCTCACTATGGCTGACAACATCATGACCGCTCGTCTCACGGTGAAGGAGGTAGCTCTCCAATCCGGCATCTACGCCACGTTCATGCCCAAGCCATTACAGGACCACGACGGCTCGGGTATGCACCTTCACCTATCTCTCTTCGAAGGGGACACGAACACATTCCACGAGCCAGGCACCCAGGGAGGTCTGTCCAAGGTGGCCGAGGCGTTCATCGCGGGCCTCCTCAAGCATGCCGCCGAAATGACCGCGGTGACCAACCAGTGGGTCAACTCGTACAAGCGTCTCGTCGGCGGGTTCGACGCCCCGATCTACATGTCGTGGGCCCGAAACAACCAGTCGGCGCTGGTTCGGGTGCCCTCGGTCAAGAAGGGCAAACCGTCGTCGGTTCGAGTCGAATACCGCGCCGCCGACGCCGCCTGCAATCCGTATCTGGCTCTGTCGGTGATCCTCGCCGCGGGACTCGCCGGCATCAGGGAGGGCTATGAGCTGCCGCCCGAGATCGCCGCCGACGTCCACCAGATGACGACCGCGGAGCGGGCCGCGGTGGGAGCGCGGAGACTCCCCGATACGCTGGCCTCGGCTCTCGACATCATGGAATCGTCCGATCTGGTGGCCGAAGCGCTCGGTGAGCATGTCTTCGACTGGTTCCTGAGAAACAAGCGGGCGGAGTGGGCACGGTATCAGAGTCACGTGTCCCGCTTTGAGCTAGAGACCTATCTGCCGGTCCTGTGATCGCCGCGGTCTATCCCGAGGCCCACTCCGACAATCTGGCCGATGGTCTGGCTCTGTCCGACGTCTCGGTCAAAACCATTGACGAAATCGGAACCGACAACGCCACACTGCGGGAGTCGGACCTGCTGGTGGTCGAGTTAGGCCACGGACCGCTGCGTCAGCTGCGCGAGGTGGCCCGCATCGAGGAACTGCTCGGTCTGCCCGTCCTCCTCGTGGTGGCGCCGGAGCAGCTCGCCATCGTCGAAAGTAGCGGCGTCGCCGCCGACTTTGTGGTCACCCCCATCGACCCCGTTGAGTTCCGGATCCGTCTCCGCCGCCTGGCAGTGGCCGAGACAGGAGACGAACTGCTCCGTTTCAAGGACCTCGAACTGAATCCACTCACCTACCAGGCCACCCTGGCGGGAGAGCCGATGGACCTCACCTACATGGAGTACGAACTGCTCCGCTTCCTCGTCGAGAATCCGGTCAGGGTCTGGTCGCGGGAACAGCTCCTCTCCAAGGTCTGGGGCTACGAGTACTACGGCGGGGCCCGCACCGTCGACGTCCACGTTCGCCGGCTCCGTTCCAAGCTGGGCCAGGAACGGGCCTCTTGGATCACCACCGTTCGCTCGGTCGGCTACCGCTGGGGCTAAAAGGCGTTGCTATAGCATCAGGTCTCGGAAACCACGACCTCTTGCTATAGCAACACCTCTTCGGTGACGCGGACGGCGTGGCACAATCGCGCGATGGGTTTTCGCACCAAACAGATTCACGCCGGAGTCGTCCCCGATCCCACCACCGGGGCCATCCTCACCCCGATCTACCAGTCGACCACCTTTGTCCAGGACTCGGTGGACGATTACATGGGCAAGGGTTACTCCTACTCCCGGGCCGGGAACCCCACGGTGAGAGCGTTCGAGGAGAAGCTCACCGCCCTGGAAGGAGGGGTGGACACCACCGCTTATGCCTCGGGGATGGCAGCGACGGTGGCCGTGTTCCACGCCCTGCTCGAAGCCGGTGACCACGTCGTCATCGCCGACGTCGTCTACGGAGGGACCTATCGCTACGCGGACCAGTTCTTACGCAAGTTCGGGGTCGAGGTCGACTTCATCGACGCCTCGAACACCGCTCGGGTCTCCGACTCGATCAAGGAGAACACGCGGCTGGTGTTCACCGAGAGCCCGGCCAACCCGACGCTGAAGGTCACCGATCTCGCTGAGGTCTCAAGGATCTGCGCGGCCGCCGGCATCCTCCATGTGACCGACAACACATTTCTGACGCCCTACTTCCAACGACCGTTCGAGCTGGGAGCCGACGTCATCGTCCACT
>CAZTXD010000100.1:0-13849 GCA_964617995.1 uncultured Acidimicrobiaceae bacterium | reverse complement strand
ACCCCATTTCGCGACAAGCCCCATAGCGCGCATTCGATGCGCGAAAACGGGGAGGGGCTCAGGCGGTGGAGAGGAGGTCGCGGCGGCGGAAGCCGGCGATCCCGGCGGCCAGCAGCGCCACGGCGACGGCGGTCAGGACGAGGATGGGAGTCCAGTTCATGGCTTCGGCGGGCATGCGAGGGACGTGGCCGAAGGGCGAGAGGTTCATCATCCAGTCGGGGAACTGGAGGATCTGGCCCAGGTAGCCGACCACGAACCCGTAGATAGGGACGATCCAGGCCAGGCTCGCTGCCCGCGGCCACAGTCCGAACAGTGCCACGGCCACCCCCGCAGCCACCCACAGAGCCGGCACATAGGCCATCGAGGCCCAGAACAGGTCCCCGATGAGTGCGTTGTCTCCGGTGACCGATGCCCCGGTGAGGCCGAATCCGAGCCCGGCCAGACCCATCACCGCCACCGCGCCCACCATCGTCACCAGCACGTGGCTGCCCACCCAACGCTCCTGGGAGATTCCCGTGGCCAGGATGGGCTCTGCCCGTCCGGCGCTCTCCTCCGAACGGGCCCTGAATGCCGCCATCACGACGTAGATGGAGGTGATCACCGCCATCACCGTCAGGATGAGCGACGCGAAGGACTCGATGATGGTGGCACCCCCCATGGCGGCGAGGGCCTCCTCGAGCATCTCGATGCCGGCCAGCATCTCCTGGGCGTCGCCCAGGACCGACCCGTAGCTCATGCCTAGAACCGCCAGACCGATCCCGAAGCCGATGAGCAGGCCGCGGTGCAGACGCATCGCGAAGCCCACCGGCCGCACCAGGAACCGCGAGGCCGACGGGGTCCCGGGTCGGGGACGCCGGAGACCGGCGCCCACATCACGACGGGTGCTCAGCCCGAACCCGAACCCGACCAGCACGACGCTCACAACCACCGACAGCAGCAACGGCCACCAGTTGTCCTCGATGAACACGAGGGTCGCCTGGGTCCAACCGATCGGGGAGAACCACGAGAGTGTCCCGTCGCCTATGTCGCCCAACGCCCGCAGGAGATAGGCGACGCCGATGACGGCGAAGCCCAAGCCACCGGCACCGCGGGGATGCTCGGTGATCTGGACGGTCACCGCCGCCACCGCGGCGAAGAACATGCCACCGGCGGCGTGGGCCATACCGTAGAGAAGCGAACCCGACCAATCGATGCCCTCCAACCCCAGGGACACCATCCCCGCGGCCATCAACAGGCCGACGAGCAGGTTGGCGACCGCCGCCACCATCAGGACGGAGGCGAGGTGGGCATGGCGACCCACGACGCTCGACCGCACCAGCTCGGCGCGGCCACTCTCCTCCTCAGTGCGCGAATGACGCACGACGAGGAGCACGCTCATGATCCCCACCAGCACCACGGTGAATCCGAGCATCTGATGGCCCATCATCGCCCCGTAGGTGTAGTCCACCAGATACTCCCGCGGCCCGCTCATGGCCAGACCGGCCGCCGAGTCCATGGTGGCAGCCACGGCCTGGCGGTTCTGCTCGGTGACGTACAGGCCGGCGAGGGCGGACGCGGTTCCCACCGTCCCCAACATGAGCGCCAGCACCCAGATGATCAAGCGCACACGATCACGCCGCAACGCCAGCCGGACGAGGCGCCTGACTCCCGTGAGCTGGGTCATGACGTCACCGAAGGCGTGTCGCCGTTCAGCTCGTCGTCGTAATGGCGAAGGAGGAGCTGCTCGAGTGTGGGGGGATGGCTGCTGAGGGTCTCGATCCCGAGATCCACCAGCCGGCGGATGGCGGCGTCGAGATGCTCCCCATCGACGTCGAAACGCACCCGCTTCCCGTTCACCTCCAGGTCGTGTACGCCCGGCAGCGCATCCAGGCCGGCGGGGGCGGCGGCGGTGTCGGCCATGATCGTGGTCCTAGTGAGATGACGCAGATCCGTGAGGGTTCCGGTCTCCACCACGCGCCCACGCCGGATGATGCTGATGCGGTCGCACAGCTCCTCCACCTGGGCGAGGATGTGGCTCGACAGCAGCACGGTGCGGCCCTCGGCCTTGATCTGGCGGATGTAGTGCTTGAACACGGCCTCCATCAGCGGGTCGAGCCCGGCCGTTGGCTCGTCGAGGATAAGCAGCTCGGCATCGGACGCCAGCGCCGCCACGATCGCCACCTTCTGGCGGTTGCCCTTGGAGTAGGTACGCCCCTTCTTGGTGAGGTCGAGATCGAATCTCCTCACGAGCTCCTGACGACGATCGGCATCGATGCCTCCCCGGAGGGAGGTGAGCAGGTCGATCGCCTCCCCCCCGGTGAGGTTGGGCCACAGCTCGACGTCACCGGGCACGTAGGCGATGCGACGGTGGAGTTCGACCGCGTCCCCCCACGGATCGCTGCCGAGCACGCTGACGCTGCCGGCATCGTGCCGCAACAGCCCCAGAAGAATCCTGATCGTCGTCGTCTTGCCAGCCCCGTTGGGCCCGAGGAGACCATGGACTTCTCCCGGACTCACCTCCAAGTCGAGGCCGTCGAGGGCAACGGTGGAGCCGTATGACTTGTGCAGCCCGGACGCCTCCAGGGCGGCCGGTGAGGTGGAAGTAGACATAGCGGAGCACATTACATGAATTTCAGATAGTTGTGAAATGATTTACCAATATGAAAACTGCACCTCGAGAGGCTACCCTGACGACTCATCTCCTCGCGGGAGTTCCACGGTGAGTGAGTCAGAGACGACCCAAGACCACGAGGCACTGCTCCGCTTCGTCGAGCGCTTCGCCCTGATGCTCGAGGAAGCGGGGCTCCCCCGGATGGCCGCCCGGGTGTTCGCGTACGTCCTGGCCGAAGACTCCGATCGCTACACGGCCGCCGACCTGGCCGACGGCCTCATGGTCAGTCGGGCCGCCATCTCGGGAGCCGTCCGGCTCCTCGTCCAGACCGGCATGCTGGCCAAGGAACGCGAGCCGGGAGGCCGGACAGACCTCTACCGGATCTACGACGAGGACGTATGGGCCGCCATCAATCGGCAGCGGCTTCCATCCCTCTATCGCTGGGCGGATGTCATCGACGAGGGGATCGAACTCGTGGGGAGGAACACCCGGGGCGGGAGGAGGCTTCGCCAGTCGCAGGCCTACTTCCTGTTCATGGCCGAGGAGATGCCCAAGCTCGTCGACAAGTGGCACCGCAGGAAGGACGAGTTGACCGAGTCACTCTCTGACCGCAGCTGACCACCGACAACCCCTTCGGCAGGCTGCCTTTACATGACCGGGTTAGTGTGTAATGATGTAATCAACATGACCGAGAAACAGATCAAGGCCTGGGTGCTGGGGCGCCTCCCCGACGACTGGTTCACCGAGCAACCCGACATCGAGGTCGACCGTGACGAGATCGTCGTCGTGGGACGGATCCCCCAGCCGGCCATCGACGACAGCGACCCTGAGGACAGGGCCGTCGCCGACCGCTCCCGGATCGAGGCGTGGCGCGAGGAGACCCGCAAGACACGCATAGGCATAGCCCGCCAGGCCGAGGCCTCCCTCGACCGTACGATCTCCTGGGGTGCTCGCTGCGGCGACGAGGAGGCGATGTTCACCGGCCTCGCCGTGCCCGCCATGACCCGGCTCCGTATGCCGGAACGAAAGGTCCTCGACACCCTCATCGCCGCCGGCGTGGCCCGCTCCCGCTCGGATGCGCTGGCCTGGTGCGTGAAGCTGGTGGCCGAACGCCAGGAGGAATGGCTGGCCGATCTGCGTGACGCCATATCCCGGGTACACGAGGTGCGCAGCCAGGGCCCGGTGGGCTGAAAGCTCTCGCATGCGACTCGGCCTCCACCCGATGGACTTCGGCGGCACCGACGACATCACGGCACGCCTCTCCCGGCTCGTCACGACCTCCGAGGAGATCGGTCTGCACAGCGTCTGGTTCATGGATCATCTCTTCCAGATCCCGGTGGTCGGCGCGCCTTCCGAGCCCATGCTCGAGGCATATACGACGCTCGCCTGGACGGCAGCCAGGACGAGCCGAATCCATCTCGGCGCATTGGTCACCGCCGTCACCTACCGGCATCCGGGGATGCTGCTGAAGAGCGTCACCACCCTGGATGTGCTTTCGGGTGGGCGGGCGTGGCTGGGACTGGGAGCCGCCTGGAACGAACACGAGGCTCGGTCGCTCGGCCTTCCCTTCCCGCCCCTACGCACCCGGTTCGAGCAGCTCGCCGACGTCCTGGAGCTAGCCGAACGGATGTTCACCGACGACTCCAGTCGTTTCCAGGGCCGCCGATTCACCCTGCCCGAGCCGATCAACCATCCCCTCCCCCTACGCCGCCCACCCATCCTCATCGGAGGTGGAGGAGAGAAGAAGACGCTCCGCCTGGTAGCCCGACACGCCGACGCCACCAACCTCTTCGAACCTGGATTGCCCCACAAGCTCGACGTACTCCGGGGCCACTGTGAGGCCGAGGGACGAAGGTTCGAAGACATCGCCGTGACGACGACCGGGCTGTTGGGTCCCATCGACTCGGTCGACCGTGCGGTGGAGCGCTTCGGCTCGCTGGCCGAGCAGGGCGTCGACCTGGCGATCGTCGACTCCCCCGAGCCGTTCGACGACACGGCCGTATTCCTGGCGGAGGTGGCGGGCCAGGTCGCCCATCTCGGCCGGCCCTCCCCTCAGGTGCTAGTGGGAGCTCCCGGTGGGGTTGTCCTCGCCAACACTGCAGCTCAGGCGTAGCGTTCGAGCACGGTGTCGGAGAACGACGGCCATACGTCCATGGCCCACTTCTCGAAGTCACGATCGGTGAGAGCGACCGCGGCCAGACCGGCTCGGGGATCGACCCACAAGAAGGTGCCGGCTCCGCCGAAGTGGCCGAAGGTGTCGGGAGAGTTGTTTCGACCAGTCCAGTGCGGATCCTTCCCGCCCTTGATCTCGAAGGCAAGACCCCACGGGTTGGGATCGAACGAGCCGACCCCGGGAAGGACGCCCGGCAACGAGGGGAAATGAGCCCGCGTCGCCTCCCTCATGGTCTCGGGGGCAATGAGCGTCGGTACCATCACCTCCCGGCAGAAGCGCAGCAGGTCCTCCACCGAAGAGCTGATGCCGTGAGCAGGAGAGCCTTCCAGGGTCGTGGCGGACATCTCCAGGGGCTCGAGGATTCCGAGCCGCAGGTACTCGCCGAAGGGCATGCCCGCCCTCTCCTCCAGATGCCGGAACAGGACCTCGAAACCGGTGTTGGAGTAGATGCGCCGGCGGCCCGGCTGCGCCAGCGTACGGTCTGAATCGAAGGCCAGACCGGAGGCGTGGGCCAGGAGGTGCTCGACGGTGGATCCCTCGGGTCCGGCCGATTCACCGAGAGCCATCGTCTCCTCCTCCAGGGCGACGAGCGCGGCGAGACCGGTGATGAGCTTCGTGACCGAGGCGATGCGGGTCCGCCAACCGGGGTCTCCTCCTAGCCCGACAGTGGTATCCCCCGTCGTCACCCCCACGGCAGCCGTGTCCACCGGCCAGTCGGCGAGAAGTGCCGTCAGGTCGTCCACCGAACGCGCCTAGACGGCCCGTGTGAACGGTCGGCATCGGTCGGTGGTCGTCACGCGCTGACCATCCCGGCGGGGAGGTGACTCCGGTCACTGAGTGCCCGCAGGCTCCAGGCGTGATAGCCGGCCGTCGGAACGGAGATGAGGCGCGACACACCAGAGTGAACGTGGGTGAAGCGGTCCCACTCCCAGGGAGTCGGCTCCACACCCAGGAGGAGACCCAGGATCAATGCGTTGGTGCCGCCGTGGGCGACGATGACCACCCGCCGATCGTCCACTCCCCGCCACAGGTGGAGATCCTCGGCCCGCCTGATCCCCCGCTCCTCGAAGGCGGACTCGAGCCCGGTGCGAATGCGACTGTGGAAGTCCCGGAAGCTCTCTCCGCCGGGCGCCCCGTCCCACATCTCCTCGATGGAGCGGTCCTGTGACGTGGCGAAGAACTCCTCGATCTCGTCGGCGGGGCTGCCGTCCCATTCCGGGGGGTTGCGGATCTCCCCCAGCCACTCATAGACCCGGGGCTCGACTCCCGTCGTATCGGCTATCGGCTCTGCCGTCTCCCTGGCCCGGACCATCGACGAGACCCACACCTCATCGACCCGCCACCTCGCCACCCTCTCTGCCACCAGCTTGGCCTGCTGCTGACCCCGAGCGGTCAGTGGAGGGTCGGTCCACGAAACGCCGTCGACCACATAGGCGGGTTCGGCATGCCGGATGAGGGTGAGCCACATCGTGGTCCCACGCTACCTCACACCGGTCCGTTGCCATTCGTCTCGATCGTGATGTAGCGATCCCCCTCGTTGAGGCGCTCCGTCGCCGGGAGGATCCGACCGCGGCGGACCACACCGACAGTCCCCTCCGGAGCGGTTGTCCCGACCATCTCGGCGACGACGTCCCTCTCCACCAGGTCTACCCCCTGGCCGATCAGGAGCAGATCCTCGATCAGCGCGGCCTGGTGGGGGCTGTCGATCGCCAGCCCGAGGAGACGCCCGGTCGCCTCGTCGGAGGTGATGACCACCGAGGCGCCGCCGCCGCGCAGGATCCGGGAGTTCTCCTCCTGCCGCACCGCCGCCACGAGACGGGCAGTGGTGTTGAGCAGGCGGGCGGTGAGAGTGGCGAGGACGGCGGTGTCGTCGCGGTCCACCGCCACCACCACGCCCTTGGCGCGCTCGACGTTGGCCCGACGGAGGACCGACTCCCGGGTGCAGTCGCCCACGATGACTGTGTGACCATCTCGGGTTGCCTCGTCCGCTGCCGAGACAGCATTCTCGACGATCACTATCTGATCCTTTGGGATCTGCTGGGAGAGCAGGGACGCGGCGGCGCTGCGGCCCTTCGTCCCGTAGCCGCAGATCACGTAATGGTCTTTCACGGTGCGCCTCCATCGTTGCACGCGGATCAGGTAACGGCTGCTGGCCGCCAGGACCTCGACCGTGGCGGACACCACCAGGATCAGGAACGCGACCCGAATCGGAGTGACCACCAGCACGGTCGTCAGGCGGGCTCGGTCGGTGACGGGAACGATGTCGCCGTATCCGGTGGTGGTCACCGAGACAGTGGCGTAGTAGAGGGCGTCGAGAGCTGTGACTTCGCCGTCGGCCGCATCCCGGTAACCGTCTCGCTCCACGAGCACGACCAGACTGATGAGGACCACCAGCCCTATGGCGGTCAGGAGCCTCACCGCCACGACACGGAGCGGGTTCTGTGACGTCTCGGCGAACCGGATCGCCTCGGGGACGTTGGTGGACTCGCTCATGACCGGAGGTGGATCATAGGGAAGTGCCCCGGGTATCTTCGGTGACTGCCCAAGGGGCACCCCGGGACCGGGGCCGGGGCTACGACGGGTCCTATCCTCTCCCCGATCACGGTGTCACCAGCCTCCTCCTCCCCGTTCGTCGCTGCGTGGAGATCCGCGGATCGGCCAGGACGACCTCGATGAGCGTCCCCCGGGTCCGGATTCCCCCCGGAGGGTCGACACGGCATCGACTCTTCGCGGACATGCTGTCGGCGGCCCTGGAGGCCGTGGAACCCCGATCGTGTGTGGAGCGGGCCCTGCGCCGCGTCTTGCTTCCCGGCGGGGAGGTATCGGTGCTGGCCGTGGGCAAGGCCGCCCCGGCCATGACACGGGGAGCGGCGGCAGTCTTGGGGAATCGCTTCGGCCGGGCGGTGGTGGTGAGCGACCATGCCGAGCCGGTGCCCGGACGGACCGACCTGATCGTGTCCTCACATCCGGTGCCCGACCACACCAGCGCCGAAGCAGGCCGGCGGCTGCTGGCGGAGGCCGCCCGGGCAACGGGCCATGTTCTCTTCCTGATCTCGGGAGGGGGGTCGTCCCTCGCCGAGGTGCCCGCCCCCGGCCTCGACATCGTCGACGTGGCGGAGACCAATGCGGTGCTCGTCCGCTCGGGTGCCCCGATCGAAGAGATCAACACCGTTCGCGCCCACATCTCGGCGCTGAAGGGAGGGCGCCTGGCGGCGACGGCCGGGTCGCCGGCGACCACGGTCCTCCTGTCGGATGTGGGAGACCGCCATCATCTCGTCGCCTCGGGCCCCACGGTGCCCTGTTCCACCACACCGGCCGATGCTCTGGCAGTGCTGGAGCGGCACGGGCTTTTCGAGTCCATCCCCCGACCCGTCGTGGAGGCGCTCACGGGGGCCGCGCCTCCCGTTCCAGCAGTGAACGGCACGGTCATCGTGGCGGGAGACGGCGCCACCGCCGCCAGCGCTGCGATCGCGGCTGCGGAGCGGGCGGGGGTCGCCGCCTCGTTGCTCACCACCGACCTCCGCGGCCCGGCGGCCGACTCCGCCCGGTGGGCGCTGGAGGAGGCTCCTCCGGGGACCGTGTCGGTACTGGCCGGAGAGACCACCGTCGTGGTGAGGGGATCAGGAAGCGGAGGCCGAAACCAGGAGGCCGCCCTGGCCGCGGCCCTCGCCATCTCCGGCACGTCGCGGGTTTTCGCCGCCTTCGGAACCGACGGGGTGGACGGGCCCACGGACGCCGCCGGCGCCATCGTCGACGGGTCCACCGTCGAGCGCATCCTCGCCGCCGGGATCGACCCCGTCGCCTCCCTGGCCGACAACGACTCCCACCCTGCCCTCGATGCCGCCGGTGCCCTGATCAGATGCGGGCCCACAGGCACCAACGTCGCCGATCTGTGGCTCGTCGGCGATCGCTGACCGTGGCGCCGACCGCCCCCCTCGGTGAACGATGGCTAGGATCGTGGCATGGAGGCTCTGGAAGCTTCCCGGCGGATCTACGACCTGCTGGCGGCGGAATCGGGGCAACCTCCGCCCAGGGTGCGGACCTGGTCGGGGGACACATGGGGCCCAGCCGATGCGTCGTCCACTCTCGTGCTGCGTCATCCCGGCGCCTTCGGGGCTCTCCTGCTGCCTCCCACCGACCTCGTCGCCGGGGAAGCCTACGTGTTCGACGACATCGACATCGAGGGAGACATCGTCGCCCTGATGAGATTCGGGGCCGGGTTGATCGACACCGGAGCGCTGACCCGTCTCCGCGTCGTTCGCCTCGCAGCCCACCTGCCCAAGGAACGCCGCCGGCACGAGACCGAACGTCCTCGCTTCACCGGACGCCTCCATACGATCCGACGCGATCGCGCCGCCGTCACCCACCACTACGACACCGGCAACGACTTCTTCTCGCTTTTCCTCGACCCACTCCTCGTCTACTCATGCGCCCACTTCCTCGACCCGTCGGAGCCGCTCGAGATGGCCCAGCGCCGCAAGCTCGACCTGATCTGCCGCAAGCTGGAGCTACGTCCCGGGGGCCGGCTGCTTGATGTCGGATGCGGCTGGGGAGCGCTGGTGGTGCACGCCGCCGTCAACCACGGCGTCGAAGCCACCGGGGTGACCCTGAGCGGCGAGCAGGCCGACGAGGCGGCGAAGAGGGCCGCGGAGGCGGGAGTGACCGATCGTGTTCGCATCGTCCACGACGACTACCGCAACCTGTCGGGTCAATTCGAGGCGATCGCCTCAGTGGGGATGGTGGAGCACGTGGGTCTCACCAAGCTCCCCGGGTACTTCAGGCATCTCCGCTCTCTCCTCGCTCCCGGAGGCCAGCTCCTCAACCACGGCATCGTCACCCGGGACCGGCGCCCCGCCCGGGGAACCTCATTCGTACGGACATACGTGTTTCCCGACGGTCAACTCCACAAGGTCGAAGACGCAATCGCCGCCGCCGAGGACGCCGGATTCGAGCTGCGCGACATCGAAGCCCTCCGCCAGTCCTATGCCCTGACACTGGAACGGTGGGTAGCCAACCTCGAGGCCAACGCCCATGCGGCCCGTGCCCTCGTCGGCGACCGCATCTATCGCATATGGCGTCTCTACATGGCCGGGTCGGCGGTGGCCTTCGAGCGGGCGACGATCGCCGTGGACCAGCTGCTACTGGCGGACCCGGCCCGGCCCTGGAGCTTCGGGCGCCACCGGCTCCTGGCCGCCGACGACGACCGCTGAGGTCGAACTCGGGGGGGAGCTGTCGTGCCCGGTGTCGGGGGCCCGGGACCCCGGGTGAACCACGACCTGGTGAGGATCTGCGGAACCATGGGATCGGTGATGTCGTTTCGTGGATGTGACGGCCGAATCGCCCTCGACTCCGCTACGGGCCGGGTTCCGCTCGTTGATCCTCCCCGGTTGGGGTCAGCTCGCCAACCGCCACCGCCTCGCGGGTTGGATGCTCATATTGGCCTCGGTCACCGTGTGTGTGGCTGCCCTGATGCTGGTCAGGCACCTCGGCCCGGTGGAGATAGCGGCCCGCCTGGCCGATCCCGAAGCGCTCCTTTTGCTTCTCGGCGCCAACCTGCTCATCGCCGGGATCCGCCTGGTCTCGACCGAGCAGGCCTGGTGGGCGGGAGGCGGCAGGAGCTGGTTCTCGGCCATGGTGCTGGCCACGCTGGTGCTCATCCCCCACGTGGCAGTGGCCTGGGTGGGGGCGGAGACACGCCACACGCTGCTGGAGGTCTTCGGCGACGGCGAGGTCTCCACCCCGGATCCTCCTGCACCGCCGGTGACCGTCCAGACCGGCCCCGTCACCGCCACCACCCGGGCCGACCCGGGTTCCACCACCAGCACCACCACCACCATCACGACCACGACACTTCCTTCCCCCACCGGCACCCTACCCCTCACGCCGTCTTTGACGCCCCCGACCGCTCCTCCCCCCACCACCCCCTTCCAGGGAGTGGATCGACTCAACCTCCTGCTCCTGGGAGGGGATGCGGGGCCGGGGCGCTCGGGTCTCCGCACCGACACGACGATGATCGCCTCGGTGGATCCGGCGACGGGAGACGCCGCCCTGATCGGGCTTCCCCGCAATTACTCCGGTCTCAGCCTCACCGACGGCACCGAGCTCGAAGGCCTGATCTTCAACGAGGTCTACGAGTGGGGCCGGAAGCGCCCCGAGCTCTTCGGGGGGCCTGACCCGGGTGCGAGCGCCGTCGGCGACGTAGCCACGTTCCTCACCGGCCTCGACATCGACTACTTCGTGCTCGTGGACCTGACCGGCTTCGCCGAGGTGGTCGACGCCTTCGGGGGTGTCACCCTCACTGTCCCCAGGGCCATCTACGGACCCCTCTACGACCCCGATACCGGCGGCTACGAGATGATCACGATCCCCACGGGACATCAGACCCTCACCGGAGCTGAGGCGCTCGCCTACAGCCGCGCCCGGCTCGGGTCGTCGGACTATGCCCGGATGGGTCGGCAACGTTGCGTGCTGGCGGCGATGGTAGAGGACGCCGATCCGTTCGAGTTGGTCACCGCTCTCCCCGATCTGCTCGACACCATGGAGACCCATCTGACGACCGATTTGCCCCTCGAGCTGGTCCCCGACCTCATCCGGCTCGTTCCCGAGGTGTCAGCCGGCGATATCAGGGTGATCGGCTTCGACCACACGTGGCGTCTGCGGCGGAACTCCCGGGGATATGCCATCCCCGACATCGAGCGTATCCGGGCCGCCGTCGATGAGATCGTCAACCACCCCGACCCCGACCGGACCCCCACGGCAGACCGGGCCTGCGCATAGACGGCGACAGGGCTGATAGGTGTGGGCGTCGTGCCTACCGGTCGCCGATCCCTTGCAGATAGCGGCGGAACCTCTCACGAAACCCCGGGTCGGCGACCGCCTCCAGCAGCAGCGAGGCGTCCTCTGCCCCAGTGCGGGCGACGGCGGCGGCGGTATCGACCTGACGTTTCGTCGTCCGCAGCGGCCCGGACGGCATCTCGAGCAGCCGATCGACCAGATCCGCGACCTCCCGGTCGAGTCCGTCCTGGGGCGCCTGGCGGTTGAGGAAGCCGCGCGCCACCGCCTCGTCTGCTCCCACATCCCTCGCCGCCATGACCAGTTCCTTGGTGAAGGCGGGGCCGAGTTCGGCGACCAGGAGGGGCACGGCACCCCAGCCGAGCGGGATACCGAGCGGCACCTCGGGGATCCGCATCCGGAAGGTCGGGTCGCCCACCCGAAGATCGCATGCCGCCGCCAGGGCCACCCCTCCCCCGACCACCCATCCCTGGAGTCGGGCCACCGTTACGGCGTCCACGTCGAAGATGGCATCGACGGCGGCCGCACCCAGGCGGGCGCCGTCGGGAGCCGAGTCGGCGTTGACCTGCCCCAGATCGAAACCTACCGAGAAGTCCCTGCCTTCACCCGCCAGGACGAGCACATCGACGTTGGCCGCCGACACCTCCGTGCAGGCTTCGGGGATCGCCGCCAGAGTGGCGACGTCGAGAGCATTGTGACGGTCGGGACGCTCCAGCGTCAGGTAGGCCGTCCGTGCCTCGACCCTGAGGGTGACATTGCACATGCCGCCGGACGCTAGCCGTCACTCCCGGCTCATATGACCCAGATCAGCAGCAGAGCAATACCCACGAGGATGGGCGGGCCCAGGAGAACCACCGCTGTGCGTGGACCCGGGTCGGAGAAGAGGAACCTGGCTACCGCCCAGGTCATGATCAACACCACCACACCCAGGATCACGAACATCAAAGCCAGGACCATCACCAGATCCTGCCATGTGCTGTCCGAATTGGACCCCACCAGCATGATCGCCAGCACGACCAGCAGCCCCAACCACCCGAAGAGGATCCAGCGTGGCCAGGGTTGCAGAGCCGGACGGGTGGGGGAGCGATCGGTCACGCCACTCACTGTACGCCCGATACAGCACCCCCCCTCCAATCCGGCGTCGGTCAGGGAAGGGGGACTATGTCAAGGAGGATGAGGCCCGGATCCTCCTCGAGGTCCCCCACCTGGAGCATCAGCTCCTCCACCTCCTCCGGGACGAGGAAAGCCACCCATGCCTCCACGGAGGCACCGCCGTCGACCATGGGAGAGGCCACGCTGCCGGTAGCGCTATTGGCGACGTCCCAGGGCGCCTGCGCGAATCCGTCGACGAGCAGCCGCAAGCCGTTGCCGAGCAGGTCGGGGCTGCGTCCCTCGGTCTTCTCGGCTCGAATGTGCACAACCAGGAACAGCTCACCGGTGTCGGCCCTGATCCCCGTCGGTGAGGTTGCATGTTCGTGCGGAACGTCCTCGGAGAGGGTCACGTCGAGAACCGTGAAGACGATGATGCCTCCATTGGTGGGCCCAACACCCTCAGCGGACCCATCGACCTCGATCGTCACCGGATAGTCGGGTTCCGGTATCGGTCCGATGAGAGGCAGCTGTTCGGTTCGGTCGCCGGGACTTCCGACGACCAGCACAGCCCCGGAGAGATCGGCGCCCTCAGTCACGGGAAACGCCAGGAACGACTCCACGGAGGAGTTGGGAGCGATGAAATCGGGAACGGCGGACAGGAAGCTCATCGTTTGGTCGGGAGCGATCGACTCTCCATCGATCTCGAGGACGAACGCTGCATCCCCGATGGCGACCTGTGTCGCCGCGGTGAGGTTGGTGGCACGCATATCGAGGTAGGCGTAGATGGCGTCCTCAGCCAGCACCGGCTCCCCGCCTTCGGCGTAGGACCTGGTGTTCTGGTTGGACAGCCGCACCCCTGTGACCTCCAGGTTCACGTTGGCGAAGACCACACTGCGCGACTCGAAGCCCTCGAGAGGATCGTCCAGGAGGATGGGAACGGCCTCGGTGGAGGTCGTGGACGCAGCCGTCGTCGACACGGGAGGAACCGTGGTGGCCGCCTGGATCTGCGTCGTGACCGGTTCCGCCGGTGCCCCGGAGCACGCTGCCAGGACCAATGCGGCCAGCCCCAGATTCCGGGAGATGATGCGAGATCCCACGGTGCCTCCCAGCCGCGATCTGTTTGACCACCGCAAGCTAACACTCGCCGCTTAGCCTGGATCCACCGACGTGATCATGTTCTGATGGTGGGATTGACACGGAAA
>CAZTXD010000099.1:0-14122 GCA_964617995.1 uncultured Acidimicrobiaceae bacterium | reverse complement strand
CGTTTTCGCGCATCGAATGCGCGCGATAGCGCGCATTCGATGCGCGAAAACGGGGAGGGTCAACCCCCTCGAAGCCAGCGGACGGCCGCCGTCGTCGCCTCCTCGGCGTAGGGGTGATGGGGGAAATAGTCGAAGGCGTGCACGGCACCGGGGTACACGGCTAGGTCGACGTCGTTGCCGGCGGCCGTCCAGCGCGTGGCCATGAGCAGGGTGTCATCGAGCAGGGGATCGAGGGTACCGACCACGAACCGGGCCGGGACCAGGTCGGTGAGCTCGGCGTAGAGGGGCGACACCGACGGGTCCTGCAGGTCGCCGTCGGGATGAGCCAGCCGGACGAACCACTCCATGGCCGGAGTGGAGAGGATGAGGCCACGCTCACCCCAGAGGCGGGCCGAGGGGGTGAGGGAGGCGTCGTATATGCCGTAGGAGAGCAGCGCCCGGTCGAAGGTGCCGGGGCCGGCGGCGAGCAGGGTGAGGACGGCGAGGTGGGCACCGGCCGACTCGCCTCCGATCAGGAGCCTATCGGTACCCCAGCGCCTCGGCGCCTCCGCCCTCAGCCATTCGGCGGCGGCCACGCAGTCGTCCCGGGCGGCGGGGTGGGGGGCCTCGGGCGCGAGGCGGTACTCGACCGACACGACCACCACGCCTGCTTGGTCGGTGAAGGTGCGATTGATGCGGTCGTGGTGATGGGCGGCCCCCAGCACCCAGCCTCCCCCATGGAGATGAAGGTAGGCACCGGTGGGAGGGTCCTCCGGCTCCAGGACATGCAGCGTCAACTGGCCGGCCGGCCCCTCCATGTCCAGGTCGATGCTGTTCACATCCACATCCAGCTTCCCGAACACCGACTTCCCCTCTTCGCGGGCCTGACGGGCACGGTCGTGGCCGACTTCCATGGCGCTCGGCCTCCCTGCCAGATCCGCCTCCAGCCACTCGTTGAACTCCATCACCTCCCTCGGGACGGCGTCGGAGCGAAAGAGGGCGGGATCCAGGCGCATCGGCAAACCTTAACCCCGTCCCCGATCGGCAAAGCCGTCGCTTCCGGCCGGTCGTCGGGTAGCTTGGTGGGCCGTGAGGTTGACCCCACCTACCGCCGGAACATTCACGCTGGCCGTCCTCGCCGTCGCCGCCGGGATCGGAATCCGGCTCGGGTGGGTCGACGTTCTGGCCGACTACGACTTCTGGCTGGTCACCGGCGGCGCCCTGCTCATGGTCCTGGGTGTGATGTTCAAGCGGATCTGATCACTGGGTCGCTTCCACCGCCAGCCCTCGCAAACGATTCACCAAAGCGACATTCCCCTCGGCCGTGAAGGGATCGGTACCGCTCCGTCCCCACAGCCACAGGTCGAGGGCGACCGGATCACCTGACAGAGTGGAGCTAGCCGAAGCAGGTTCCTCGCCGACTTCGGCAGCATCCAAGTCGTAGGTGTTGCCCGTGTTGGGGGACGTCCCCGTCATCCGCCCGAAGGCGATCCCCCATCTCCTGTCCGGATCGACCGAGTGTATCTGCATCGTCTGGCCGTCGGGAATGAACGTCGCCCATTGGGGCACCCCTCCGATCATCACCGTGAGGATCTCGTCTACGCCGTCGGCAGCCAGGTCGGGCTCGATCGGCGATATGGCCGTCCCGGCGGTGAGCTCGGCATCGACCCGGTGGATGAGAGCCTCATGAGCCTGGCGGCGACGGACGAACCCCACCGACTGGTCGTGGGGATCCAGGTCCATGCCGGGGTTTCGGGCGGAGTCGCCTCCAGGGCTCGCCCCAGCCGATCGGTTGCCTCCTCGAACAAGGCCAGATGGCCTTCCAGCCCGGAGGGTCGTTCGGGCTTGGCCTGGTCGGCGGTGTCCGGTTCGGTGAGCCGCTGCTCGACGATCGTCCCCCAGAACCACTGCACCTTGGACAGGTGCCAGAGGAGGTCGAGGGCATCCCAGTCGGGACAGCTCGGGACCTGTGCCTGGGGGTCGGTGTCGGCCAGGACCCGGCGGAATGTCCCGGACTCGCCACGGACATGCTCGACGAAGTCCACCCGGCGATCCTACCGGCAAGACACGGAAGCGCCATTCAACTGGTCCTTGGCACTTCCGGGGTCTCGGACTCGACTCGGGAACCTGTTGACCGGTTTTGCGACCTCTCGAGTCGGCGAAGGCGCTACCGTCCGGCGCGGCCGAACCCAGGGCAGACCCCACCCGGCGGGGCGGGCGACCCGAGGGTCGGCGCCGGGTCGGGAACGGACCAAGCGTGGGCCACAAACCACCAATAGCGGGGTCTACAACCCGGGGTTGCGCTCACGGTCACCGTCCCTGCCGAAGGTCGGGCTGTGAGCTGCGGATTCGGCTGTATCCAACCCGAAGTTGAATCCCGGCGCCGTCTTCGCCGATCATGCCGGGACCGGACATCGGTGGTCGAGGTCCCGACGAACCAGCCCGAGATCGAGCAGAAGCGCCATTCAACTCTGCCCGCCGCCCGCGTAACAGATGGGCGAGGACGAGAATTGTCCCCATGGAGGTACCCACCGACGACCACTCCCCGTCTCTTACCCCCGAGGATCCCGGAACTGGCAGGAGAGGATGGCTGATCCTGGCGGTGGGCGTGTCGGCGGGAGTGATCGCAGCTATCGCCATCTCGATGGTCCTACCGAGTGCGCCGCCACCCCCGTCCACCACCTCCTCGCTGCCGCCTTCCACGACGACTCCGCCACCACCGACGGCCGCGGAGCTGACTCCCCTGTGGCGGGCCGCGGAGCATCTGGAGGAGGCCTACACCGACCTCGACACCTTCGATCGGCGGGAGCTGGTCGAAGCCGCCATCTCCGGCCTGGCCGAGGCCGCCGACTTGAACGAGGGTGAGGCTTCAGACGATCTCGTCCCTGATGACGTGCCCCCTGGTTTCGAGCGGGTCTGGCGGATGTGGAGCCAGATCGAAGGGGGGGAGACCCCCTCGCGTGACCTGATGGTCCGGGCCATCCGGGAGATGGTCGCGACGACTGGTGATCCCGGCGCCACCGTCCTGGTCGACGTGGCGGTGGAGCCCGACGGCTACGTCGAGAATGCCTACCACGGCATCGGCGCTTTCGTCAACACCGTCGACGACCTCGTCGTCATCAGCCAGCCCTTCCCGGGGAGTCCTGCCGCCCGAGCCGGGATCCGGCCGGGTGATGTCGTCGTCGGGGTCGACGGGGAATCGGTGGCAGGGATGAGCATCGACGAGGTGGTGGCTCTCGTCCGCGGCCCGGCGGGCACGACGGTGCGCTTGCTGCTGGTGCGCGCCGGGTCCGATCCGGTCGAGGTAGACGTTGTTCGGGAGGCATTCGAACTGGGAACGGCCAGGTCCTCGGTTCATCCCGAGGGGATCGGCTATCTCAAGGTGTCCAGCTTCGAAGCCCGCACCCCCGGTGAGGTGGAGAACCAGGTCGAGGGTCTGCTCACCCGCGACATCCGCGCCTTGATCGTTGATCTTCGCGGCAACCCCGGAGGGCGACCCGCCGCCGCGCTGGCAGTCGCCGATCAGTTCCTCGACGGCGAGCTGGTCTACTTCGAGGAGGAGCTCGACGGGACCAGGACCGCACACCACGCCGAAGCGGGAGGTCTCGTAACCGAGCTTCCCCTCGCCGTACTCACCGACGGGGGCACCGTCGGCGCCTCCGAGATGGTGGCGGCCGCCCTCCGGCACCATCAGAGGGGCCCCTTGATCGGGCTGCCGACCGCCGGCCAGGCCACCCTCTATGAGGGCCGCGAGTTGGGTGAAGGTGTGGTCGTGGTGGTTCGCTCGGGAACCTGGTCCACACCGGATCGGGTGAGCGTGGGGCCGGAGGGACTCGAGCCCGATTTCGTGGTCGGCTTGACAGAAGAGGATTTCGCCAGCGGTTTCGATCGACCGCAACAGGCGGCCAACGCCTATCTCTGGTCGCTGGTGGAAGGGCTTCTCGAGGAGGCAGACGACCCGGAGCGGGAAGTCGAACCGGGGGGATAGAGGTGACAGGAGACCAGGTGCCCCCAGGCCACCTCCTCGAGCACCGGCACCACCTTCTCGCACGTGCCGGCGATCGCCTCTGGGCAACGTGGGTGGAAAGGACACCCACCGGGAACGTTGGTCGGGTCGGGAGCCTCTCCCGGTACGACATCCCGCAGTCGAAGCCGGTTGCCGGAGTCGGGCTCGGGCACAGCCGCCAGCAGTGCCCTCGTGTAGGGATGCAGGGGGCGATCTACCACATCTGAGCTGGTCCCCACCTCGACGATGCGGCCGGCGTACATGACGGCTATCCGATCGGAGAAGTGGCGGGCGGTGGCGATGTCGTGGGTTATGTACAGGAAGGCGATGCCCCGGGTGGCTCGGAGGTGCCCCAGCAGATCGAGGATCTCGGCTCGGGATGAAGCGTCGATCATCGACACGGGCTCATCGGCGACGACGTAATCGGGGTCGAGCACCAGTGCTCGGGCGATCCCCACCCGCTGGCGCTGTCCGCCGGACAGGTTGTGCAGATGGGAGGCGGCGATGGCGGAGGCCGGATCGAACCGCACCTGTTCCAACGCCGCGAGAACCCGTGCCTCCCGCTTGTCACGACTGCCCAGCCCGTGCACCAACAAGGGCTCCTCCACCACCTCGAAGACGCTCATGAAGGGGCTGAGACTGGCGTAGGGATCCTGGAAGACGGCTTGTGCCCGGCGGCGGAATGCTTTGACGCCGTCGCCTTTCAGGTGGGAGAGGTCGGTGCCGTCGAAGACGACCCGACCCCCGGTGGGGGAGACCAGACCCAGCGTGGCCCGCCCCAGAGTGGTCTTCCCGCTCCCCGACTCGCCCACCAGCGCCACGATCTCGCCCCGCCCGATGGTGAGGCTCACCCCGTCCACCGCCCGTACCGTCTCGCTGCGCAGAAGACGGCGACGGGTGTGGAAGCGGATCCGGAGGTCCTCCATCTCGACAAGCGGCGCCGGCGTCGGTTCGGCGGCGGCGAGCGGGATCGGCTCCGGGACGACGGCGACGGCTGCGTCCTCTCCCCCGGGAGGCGAAGGCCCATACAGCCAGCAGCGCGCCTCCCGCCCCGGTTTTGCCTCCAGCAGCGGAGGCGGGTCGACGTCGCACGGTTCGAAGGCACGAGCGCACCGGGGGTGGAAGCGGCATCCCGGTGGTGGTTCCACCAGGTCGGGGGCGGCGCCGGGGATGTACCCGGGCCGGACCGAGGAGCGGAGACGGGGAACGCTGGCCAGCAGCGCCTGGGTGTACGGGTCCAGCGGGTCGGTCAGGATCTGGTCGGCGGTCCCCAGTTCGCGGATCTCCCCGGCGTGGATGACGGCTATGCGGTCGCTCAGGTCGCTGGCCAGGGCGATGTCGTGGGTGATGAACAGCATCGACACCTCCAGCTCTCGTTTCAGCTCCTTGAAGAGGTTCATCATCTGCGCCTGCACACTGGCATCGAGGGCGGAGGTCGGCTCGTCCAGCAACACCAGCTTCGGCTTCTGGATCAGGGCCATGGCCACCACCGTCCGCTGTTTCATCCCACCGCTGAGCTCGTGGGGGAACCGGCGGGACGTACCGGTGGGCAGCCCGACCAGCTCGAGGAGACGGTCGGCCTCGGCCAGCGCCTGCTTGACCGGTACACCGCCCCTGATCAGGGGCTCCGCCACCTGCCGGCCGATCCGCAACACCGGGTTGAGCGAGTTCATGGCGCCCTGGAACACCATGGAGATCTGTTTCCACAGGACACGTCGCCGCAAGCGGTCGTGCGCCATGGTCATGAGGTCGACTCCGTCGAGGCGGACCCTCCCCATGTATTTTCCGACGTTGGGAGGCAGGAGGCGCATGAGGGCACGCGCCAGACTGGTCTTTCCACTCCCGGACTCACCGATCAGTCCCAGGACCTCACCCGGCTCCTCGATGACGAGGGATACCCCATCCACGGCCCGGACCGCCCCCCTTCCCGTCTCGTAGTGGAGAATGAGCTCCTCGACGTCCAGCACCGGCGAGCTGGGATTCACACCGTCCTCCGGAGACGCGGACTCACCGCTGGCTCACTGCCGAGCGCCAGCAGCATGAAGGCGAGGGCGGTGACCACGATCGCCAGCCCGGGCGGGACCACCCACCACCAGTAGCCGAGGAAGACGGCGCCGGTGCGGAAGCCCGCCTCGAGGATCTGGCCCCAGGTGGGGATGGACGGATCCCCCAGCCCCAGGAAGGAGAGGCCGGCTTCGGCGAGGATCGCCGAGGGAGCGAAGAAGATCAGCTGGGCGAAGATGAAAGGCGCCAGGTGGGGGAAGACATGACGGAAGATGATGCGTTTGGTCGAAGCGCCCAGTGCCCGGGCCGCTTCCACCTCGGCACCGTCTCGGAGCTGTAGCACCATCGAGCGGACCACGATGGTGAGGCCGGGCCAGCCGAAAGCGACCAGCACCAGGAGGATCACCCACAGCCGGGAACCGATGATGAAGACGAGGAAGATGAGGAGTGGCAGTACCGGGATGTTGGTCACCACGTCGGCGGCACGCTGGATCAGATTGTCGGTCCGCCCACCCCGATAACCGCTGATGAGGCCCAGGGTGGCGCCGATGGCGGTGGAGAAGGTGGAGGCGAGGAGACCGATCAAGAGAGCCACCGGCAGCCCGAAGAGGAGGCCCTGGAAGAGGTCCCGTCCCAGGGAGTCGGTTCCCATCACCCCGAAAACGGTCCCGCCGACGACGGCCCCTACCGACTCCACGGCGTCCGTGGAGGCGTGGAGCGTCATCCGGACCTCGACTCGGTAGTCACCCGTAAGCACCTCCAGTCGCCCGTCCTCTCGAAGCCGTCCGAGGATGACTTCCTCGGTGCGGCCCTGGATCCGTTCCGTAGGGACGGTGACGCCGTATCGATCCTGCAGCAGCCGACGGGCCGACTCGATGGCTTGTGGTTCGGGTCCCAGCACGATCCGGAGTGGTGTCTCGTGGTACCGGGAGTACGGCGCGGTCTCGGCGGGGCGCGGACCGGGGACCACGTGGCGGTAGAGGGTGACCTCGGCCCCGTCGGGTCGGTGCAGGGACACCGTGATCGACGGGGGTCGCTCTTGGAAGGTCACATTCCCCAGTGTCACGGAGAGAGAGTCTGGAGGCTCGTCGGCATCGAAGGCGAAGGGCATGGGGACCACCTCGACACGGGCCGTCCCTTCTTCCTCTATCTCCCGGGGGCCGGGCTCAAGGATGAGATGAGGGGCGGGCCCGGTCTCCGAGAACCACCGGGTCCACACCGGAGCCGCGTTCGAGGGGTTGTCGGCCCAGACGGCCGGATTGCTCCAGCGGGAGGGTCCAAAGTCGGCGGGGAAGGTCACCACGACGTAGAGCGAAACGACGGCCAGCACGGCGAAGAGCAGCGCGCCGGCCCGGCCGGCGCCACTGGCCCACACCTCCCGCAGCGGGTTAAGACGCCGCGCCATGATCGAGACCTCGATCAGCGCTCGATAGCTGAGCCGGTTCAACCTTCATATCTGACCCTGGGATCCAAGAAGACGTAGAGCACCTCCAACACCAGGCGCGTGACCAGGTAGAGGAGGGTGTAGACGAAGGTCAGGGCAACGATCACCGACTCGTCCGGTGTGCCGCTGATCGCCTCGAAGTAGAGGCGGCCCATTCCCTGCCAGTTGAAGACGGTCTCGACCAGGATCGAGCCCCCCAGAGAAGCGGCCAGACCCAGCAACAGGCCGGTGACGATGGGAGGGGCGGCAACCCGAAGGATGTGGGTTCGCGTCACGACGCCCTCCGAGAGCCCCTTGGCCCGAGCCACGGTGACGTGGTCTTCCTGGGCGACGTTGAGGGTCATGGTGCGGATCACGTAGATGTAGGGCCCGACTCCTACCAGCACCAGGGTGAGCACGGGGAGGATGGCATGCCTGAGCAGGTCCAGGAGGCGTGCCACGCCGCCGGGAGGGGGCGACGGGCCGAACATGCCGCCCGAGGGGAGCACCCCCCAATAGAAGGCGAACACCAGGATGAGGAGGATCCCCACCCACCACGCCGGGAGGGCGTAGGAGACGGCCGAGAAGATAGAAACGATGCGGTCGATCAAGGTTCCGGGCCGGGCGGCCATCCGCACTCCCACCAGCAGGCCGATGGCGGTGGTGATGATCAGTGCGGTCGTGAGCAGGACGATGGTGTTGGGGAGTCGCTCCAACACGATGTCCGCCACCCGACGGCTCCCTGTGAAGCTGCGCAAGGTGTGGGCCTCACCCAGGTCGAGTCGGACCACCCGGCCCACCGTGGCAGGAAGCCGCTCGTACCAGGACCGGTCCAGCCCGAAGGCTTGCTCCAGCTCGGAGCGGCGGGCCGCCAGCGCCGCCTCCAGCTGATCGGGATCCCTGATCGTCTCCGCCAGGCCGGCACGGATCTCTCGCAGCTGCTCGCCCACGGTGGCCTCGAGCATGCGATCCGAGAAGCCGGTGGCACCGAGGCTGAGGACGAGCAGCACCAGAACCACCAACAGCACACCTACCAGCGAGAGAACCCTGACGGCGAGAGGCCTGACGAGTTGCATGTCGACCCTGGGGGACCGGGCCAGCTTGCGGGAGGAAGCGACGGGGGCTGCCGGGTCGACCTCTGGCCCGGTGGCTGACGACCGGCTCAGGGCGTGACCTCGATGTCCACCCTACGCTCGGTCAGGAAAGCGAGTTGATCGCTGTAGGCCGCCAGCTCGAGACGGTACACACCCGCCGTGAGCCCCTCGAGCGGGACCGTGAACCGTCCTTCGCCCCCTGCCCGGGCCTCACCCGACCCGACCACCCCGCCGCCGGCGGGATCGATGACGAGATAGCGCACACCGAGTTCCCCGGGGCCGTCGACGGTAACGCCGACCTCTGCTTCCTCCCCGGCGGAGACGGTCGTGGAGTCGATCGCTTCGATCTCCACGTCGGGCGCATCCCCCAGATACCAGTCGCCGGGACGGAACGGGTAGCTCTCGTCGCGAAATGCAAGCAACTCGGCCGCCTGAGCGGGAGGGTCATACGAACCGAGGAAGAACGGGCCGTTGCTGATAACGAGGTGCTCGCGCTCATCGAACCAGTCGAGGGCCGCCTGGTAGCGGGCGGTGGCCGCCTCGACATCGATCAACATCTCCCCTCCGATCGAGAAAGGACCCTCGGGCAGCAGCTCGTCGTTGAGGAAGCCGCGCAGGGTGCGCTCCACCATGGCGGCGTCACGTTCCATGACGAGGCTGAGCCAGGGCACATTGAACCGGGCGGCAGCCGTGTCGCTGAAGGCGGCGCGCCGCTGCTCGAAGACCAGATCGTCCATGGCTGCCATGACCTCCCAGGGCATGCTCACAGACGTGGGGTTGGCGTAGGAGGCGATGAGGGTCTCGTCGAAGTGCCAGTAGTCGAGGTACACCTCGAGGGTGCGCTCGTCAACCACCCGGTATCCGCGGAATGTCTCCAGGTAGGGGCGCGCCGTCACCCCGACGGCGAACTCGATCCGGGACTTGTCGGGATCGTAGGAGAGCTCGTAGCTCTGCGTGATGGGGTAGATGACATCGGCCAGGGTGATCGGCTCACCGTGATGCCACCGGGAGTCGACGTACTTGGAGTAGTCGAAGGTGATCCTGCTCACCGCCCGGACGCCCGACCCCACCTCGTTCCAGGCGTCGGAGGCAGCGTCCCATACCACTGCGTCCGGGGGGACATCCAGGGTCCCGTCGGGTCCGGCCGTCTCCACCTCGAACTCGGCCCGGAACGGCATGGGAACCCCGGTAAAGGGATGGTTCCACAGCGGCGGGTCGTGAAGGTTGCGCCATATGTCGACGCTGTAGACGTCCCCGAACCCCCCGACGGGATTCCAGGTGGTGCGCTCTGTCCACACCCACAGGTTCCCGATAGTGAGCTCGTCTTCCCCTTCCAGATACGCCTCACGCAGCGTCCACGGGCCGCGGACTCCCGCCACCGGGTCGCCGGTGACCCCGATCAGGTCGGAACGGGACGGGAAATGATTCACCGCCGTGGCCAACCAGATGCGCACCGACTCCTCGAGCCCGATCTCGGTCAGCTCCCGGTAGATGCCGTTGCGCTCCTCGAGACTCTCGAACTCCCCTCGGAACAGCCTTTGCCCCAGATCATCGAGCTGTGGTTGCTCGTACTGCCAGAAGCCGATCTCGCGCCACCCCGGCATGTTCCCCAGCCACGGCGCCGTCATCTGGTTGATCGTGGCGAAGTCGTACCGTTGCGCCGCCGACCGACCCCAGCCCTCCGTGTAGATGTGCCATTCGAAGGCTTGGGGGTCGGAGGAATAGACCTGCAGCACCGCCGCCGCGAAGGGCTGGTAGCTGATGGCCACCATGAATCCAGCCTGCTCTAGCTCGGCCCGGACGAGATCGGCGATCTGACGTCGCTCGTCTTCTACCCGACCTATCAAGCGGAGGCGGAGGGGCTGTCCCTGATAGTGCCACACCCCGTCGACCAGTTCGGCGCCGTCCTCCTCCATGGCGGCGGTGATCCTCTCCCGAGCCAGTTCGGGGTCGTAGGACGTGCCCGACCCGCGGGCGATGTCGTGGATGGTCAGGTAGTCGAAGTCGAGGGGGCTGACATGGGTGACCATCGGCAGGGCCAGGCCCTGGAAAAGGTCGCGCACGATGAAGTCACGATCGACCAGCAATTGCATGGACCGGCGAATCTCGGGGTTGGCGAAGGGGTTGAGCTGCCCTTCGGGCGCAGGCGCCGGGTTGAGAATGAGGGAGAGGGTGGTGGCCGGCGCCGGAAACAGCCGAATCTCCGGGTCGTCGCGCAGCTGCTCGGCGGCCTCGGTGTTCAGGCTGAACATGTAGAGATCCATGTTCTCGGCTTCCAGCTCCAAGGGAGCGCGGTCGACGTGGAAGGAGCGGAACAGGACCCGGTCGGCCGCCGGTCCCGGGCGATCGTGGGGTGACTCGTAAACCGGTCCCGGTTCCGACCCGATATCGGGAGGGACCAAAGGCGCCTCGGTGGGCTGCGGTTCGGCAGCGTCGCTACATGCCACCAGCACCAGGGCGAGGACCAAAGCGGGGATCGACGCCCGTGGAATCCACCGGGCGCGCTCTCGGCCCACCTGGACGGCGAGAGCCCTCACTCCTCTTCGCCGGCGGCTTCGACGGCGTGGTTGCGGTTGTTGTTGCGCCAGCGAACGAACATCGCCGTGCCGCCGCTCATCGCAAAGGCCGCCAGGGCGCCGGCAGCCAGCCACGCCCCGTTGCCCACTCCGTTCCGCTCGGTCTCCTGGGCGGACAGCGTCTCCTGGAGCTGTCTGATCTCACCGAGGAACTCTTCGGCTCCCGGACCGCCGACGACGTCGGTCCAGCCCACGATGTCACGGAGGTTGTCGAACCCGAACTCGGTGAAATAGGAACTGGAGGCCACGTTCCCCGACTCGTCGAACGCCCGCAGCGTCAGTGCCGCCTCCGCGGTGACGGGGGTGAAGATCCGCGTCTCGAATCGACCTTCGTCGTCGCTTCTGGCGGTGCCGATCGTCGCTCTCTCCAGTTGGATGAAGACGTTCATGTTGGGCTGGAAGTCGAATCCCTGGACGGTGATGTCCTGACCCCCGGGGCCCGCCGGCGGCGAGACGAAGATCTCCGGGGTGGTGACCGGCTGCTGCCGGGTGAACGCGATCTTCTGGTTCGTGCCGCCGAACTCACCCAGCCGGGTGTCGGCCCACACCATGTAGACGTCCTCCTCGGTGGCCTTGAGAGAGAAGTAATCGCCGATGAACAAACCGAAGGGGAAGCCGAAGTTGGGATTGGACGCGAAGTCGGAGACCCGGGTGTCACCGATCCGGAACCCCTGCTCCTCCTCTTCGAATCCCCAGGTCTCGCCTCGATCGTCAGAGGACGTGTAGTAGATGTGATAGCGGGTCTGCGAGCGATCGTCGCGCATGTCGCCCCACATGACGTGGACGGTGCCGCTGGGATCCACGTCGACCGACGGGAAGAACTGGAGAGCATCCCCATCGTCGTCGTTGAGGCGGTGCGGCTCGCTCCAGGTCTCACCGTCGTCCAGGGAGCGGATCAAGTAGATATCTCCGTCGTCGCGGGGTCGGTCGCCGTCCCGGCCCGTGAAGACGATGTACAGCTCTCCCTCCTCACCGACCGCCACCTGCGGGAACGCTGCCCCCCAGAACCTGAAGAACGACGTCCGCGGGCGAAATCCGATCTCGTCGAACTGAGCCGCCACCACTCCCTCGTCGAAGGTAACGCCGCCATCTCCGGAACGGGCCGTCCAGATCTCGGCGACGCCTTCCATGCTCCCGTCATCGGTGGTGTCCAGCCACGCCACGTAGAGGGTGCCGTCGGGGGTCACCACGGGCTGCGAGCCCTGGACCACCCGGTCGGTGCCGAAGACCCCGGGGACGTCGGGCGGTTGGTCCACGTCGCCGAAGACGCGGGCGACGGTGGGGCTGACCGGGACGGGTTCGCTCCACGTCTCTCCCAGGTCGTCGGACCGAACGAGCCGAATCGTGGTCTCGGTGGCGGTGGGCAGGAAAGCAGGGACCTCACCGACCCAAAGGATCTGATAGAGGACCTCGAACTCCGTGTAGGTGACATAGATGACGTCGCGAGCGGGATCGTCGGGATCGGGGCCTATCGTCATCCACGGCTTGTCGAGAAAGGACGTGGCCAGGGTGCCCCGGAGACGGCCCAGCGCGTCCAGCTCCAGGTTGCGGGTCTCGACCGAGCTGCGGGCAGTGGAGATGGGGTCCTGCCATGTGAAGCCGCCGTCCCCGGATGTGGCGGCGGCAATCGAGGAGACCAGCGAGAAGGTCACGATGGGGCCGAAGGTGAACTCCTCGATCCCGATGGAGATGCTGGCGAAATGGAGGTTGCCGTCCCGGTCGAAGGCGAGGACGGGGTCACCGCCGGAGGTGCGATCGTCGAGCAGGAAGGCGGACTGGAACGGCCCCTCCCATACGTCACCTCCGTCGAGGCTGACGTAGGACGACACCGAGGGAAAGTTGAAGTCGATGGTGCCGACGACGAGGTGCTCAGGATCGTTGGGGTTGACGGCCAGGTGAGGTTCCGTCTGGAGGGGGATCTGGCTGAAATCACGGGTCACCAGCACATCGCGGCTGAACGCGGGGGCGGGATCCCGGAACGGAACCAGCTCCACGGCACCGGGCGCCTGGAGGAAGGGGCGGCCCGATGGGACACCGGGAGACGCGAAGATCTCGTCCGGCAAGCTGCGCCAGTCCATTCGTGTCAACGCGTCCCAGCCGGGCCGGGTGGCCAGGCCAGGGTCGAGGCCCTCGGTGAGCAGCCACGGTCGCCCCGAAAGGAGATGCCCTACCGGTGCCAGCAGATCGACCACCTCCGGGCCCGGCCCCGGTCGCTCCGGCTCCGACTCCACGTCCACCTGGGCAGCGGCGGACGTCCCCCACAGAGAGGCGACGAGGGCCGTCACCATCAGCAGAGACCGTTTCGCTCCCGGATGCATGCACCGCTCATCTCTCGCGTGGTCGCGCGATCGGCACCACAGCGACTACCGGCAACACTATCGGTAGCGCCGGGGTAATGCCACGCGAGAGAGCCCCGCCGAGGCGGGGCTCTCTCTGGTTTGCGGTCTTCCGATCGATCAGAAGTCCATGTCGGGGGCGCCGT
This sequence comes from uncultured Acidimicrobiaceae bacterium, assembly GCA_964617995.1. Taxonomy (GTDB): domain Bacteria; phylum Actinomycetota; class Acidimicrobiia; order Spongiisociales; family ZC4RG35; genus CAZTXD01. Next base: position 558 of record CAZTXD010000099.1, on the reverse strand, counting down.
GGCCGGCACCCGCCCCGGCAGGGGCGTCTTCTTTCTGCTCGGCGATCAGCGCCTCGGTGGTGAGGAGCAACGCCGCGATCGAACCGGCGTTCTGGAGGGTTGACCGGGTGACCTTGGCGGGATCGATGACCCCGGCCTTCACCAGGTCGACGTACTCCATCGTGGCAGCGTTGAAGCCCTCGGCGCCGTCGCGGTTGCGCACCTGCTCTACCACCACGCCGCCTTCCATGCCGGCGTTGTGGGCGATCTGGCGAAGAGGCTCCTCCATCGCCCGCTTGACGATCTGACGACCCGTCTTCTCGTCGTCGCTGCCGCCGCGCAGCTTCTCGATGGCAGCCTGAGCCCGCAGCAGCGCCACGCCACCACCGGGAACGATGCCCTCTTCCACCGCGGCGCGGGTGGCCGACACGGCGTCCTCGATGCGGTGCTTCTTCTCCTTCAGCTCCACCTCGGTGGCGGCACCGACCTTGATCACGACCACACCGCCCGACAGCTTGGCGAGCCGCTCCTGGAGCTTCTCACGGTCCCAGTCGGAGTCGGTGTTCTCGATCTCCCGCT
>CAZTXD010000098.1:9151-14215 GCA_964617995.1 uncultured Acidimicrobiaceae bacterium | reverse complement strand
CCAGCACGCCCTGCCACCACCGAACCACCCCACACGAAAAATCGACAAGCCCTATAGCGCGCATTCGATGCGCGAAAACGGGATCGGGCTCAGCGGGAGGCGAGACGGCGGGCGGCCAAGCCGTTGGAGAACTCGACCAGTGCCGTCGCAACCTCGTCGGGTCGGTTCCACACATCTGTGTCCCACACGGTGAGAACGGAGAATCCGGCGCGTTCCATGCGCCGGAAGCGCTGCTCGTCTGTGATCCGGTCCAGGAACATCGAGTGGTATGTCACGCTCAGCAGCTCGACGAGACCACGGGGCTCGCCCTTCAGGCGGAAGTCGGCCCGTCCGATCCGCTCGTCGTCGTCACCGACCCAGACCTGCCTCTCCAGCGGAACTCCGTATGCTCGACCGAGATCGCTCAGCCGCAGCTCCACTCCCGAGTCGGTGGGAACCCAGTCCTCTCCGAACTCCTCGAGAATCGCTCCCAGCACGCCCACACCGTTCCTTCCGGAACCTTTCAGCTCCGTGCGCACCGTCTGGAGCTGCCTCGTGTCGACTATGCCCAACGCCAAGGCGTTGTTGGTCGCTCGCCTGACCCGTTGGAGATGACAAACGGCTCCCAGGTGCATCAACATCAACGCCGGGCTCGTCACCGTGATCCCGCGGAGGCGTCGGATGTGGTGGGCGGGTATCGGGTGCTGGTAGTGCCAGCGGGCCGTTGAAGTCGTCCGCGGGGCACCACGCCGGGGCACGGTCACCTCGATCGTGCCGTTCAGGTCGAAGCCCCGCAAACCCCACCAGGCGGCGGCCGACCGATGAGAGAGCATCGCTCCGGCAGGTGCGTCCAGAACGGCGATGGCAGCGGACCGCGCAGCCAACGGAGGCGTCCCCGCCAAGACGAGAACCCGCCGTCCGGCCGGCACCAGCATCCCGCTCTCAACGCGATGACGGACGGCGTTTCTCGTGATCCCTCCTTCCGCGAGCTGAAGCCGCGCAACGGCTCCGTACTGTGTCGCGGCCAAGTCGCGAATGAACTTGTCGACATCCATGCTGCCACGATGCATGGATCACCCGCCGATTGGAAGGGGGTCGTTGCCCCCTCCCCCGTTTTCGCGCATCAAATGCGCGCTATAGCGCGCATTTGATGCGCGAAAAGGATCAGCGGCCGCCGGAGCGGTTGGGAGGGCCGCCCCCCAGATTGTGGGGGACCTCCACCGTCGCCGTGTCGGAGAGCCTCTGACCATCCGTGCCGGCGAGAGCGTGGATGGTGTAGGTGCGACCGTCGGTCGAGAATCTCTCCGCCCTGAGCTGGAGCGTGTCCTCGTCGACGATGACGATGTCGTCGGGCACATCCTCCGCGTCGAGGCCGGAGTCGGCTTCTGAGGACTCGACGTCCCACACCTCGACGTCGTAGGAGCCGGCCGTCACCTCTACCGTCCGGTACTCGTGGTTCGGTGGCCACAACGACGACGGGCTCGCCACCAGGTCGGGTTCGGCGATCCCGCCGTCGAGGTCGAGCCCCACCAGCACGGGGTCGTGGTCGGATGTGCGGAACTCGTCGGGGGCGAACAGGTTGTCGATCTGCGCCGCGCTCTTGAAGTTCGTGTTGTAGTCCAACACGCTGGGCTCGTCGGCGTTGATGTGATACTCGGCTGCTCCCGTCACCTGGCTCACCAGCGACGACGACGCCAGCGCGTAGTCCAGGTAGCCCCATTGCCCGTCGAAGACGAAGCTGTAGGCCTCCTCGCCTCCGAACTCGAAGGCGAGGTCGACGAAACCGGCGGACTTCAGCACCTCGATGGGGTCCTCGTGGTCGTAGGAATTGAGATCGCCGATTATGAGCCAGTCGTCGTCACCATGGCCGAGGTCGCCCAGCGAGGCGACCAAAGCCTCGGCCGCCGCCGCCCGGGCCGGGTTCCAGCATCCCTGACCGTCGCCCTGGTCCTGGTCGGCGCCTGTGGCGCCGGTGCATCCCTTCGACTTGAAGTGGTTCACCACCACCGAGAACACCTCACCGCTGGCGTTGTCGATGAAGGTCTGCGTCAACGACGTCCGGTTCAGTCCGTCGCCGTAGTCCACCTCGCCGGGGTCACCCACCGGGGTCACCGCGCCGGGCTTGTAGATGAGACCCACCCGGATCACGTCCTCACCGACCGTACCCGCGGCGACCGGGGCATAGGTGCTCGCCCCGAGAGCGTCATTGAGCCCGTCGACGATGTCCTCCTCCGGGTCCACTCCCGGTGTGTTCTCCAGCTCCATCAGACCCACGACGTCGGCATCCAGCTTGACGAGTGCTGCAAGGAGCTTGGTGCGTTGGCGTTCGAACTCCAGGGCCGTCTCAGCTCCCCGGCAGAAGTCGGGGACCACGCCACAGTCGGGGCTGCCCTGGTCGAGGGTCAGGAAGTAGTTGAGAACATTGAAGCTGGCGACCTGGACCGTCCCCCCAACGTCGGGAGGTGAGGCGGGTCGTTCGTTCTGAGCCTGGAAGTGGAAGGTGGTGTCGGGATCAACCGGTCGGAGCCGGAAGGCGTTGCCCGATGCCTGGTTCCCCGCCCAGGTGTAGGTCATCACCCCGACGGCTCCCGTGAGGGTATCGCCGCCCCGCAAGGTGTTCTCCGCCGTGAGCGGCTCGCCTCCGCGCCCGAAGATGATCGGGTCCGGGTTCTGGTTGTTGAGGGCGTCGTCCACTATCAGCCGGTTGAGGTCGTTGGCGGCCTGGACGGCGTTGGCGGGGCCACCGGGCGCCGCCACCGCCGTCGGCTGCTGGAGTCGGTCACCGCTGGACACCACCACCTGGCCGAAGCGGCCGAGCTGGAAGAACTCCGTCACATACAGGTCCTGGGGGAAGGTCACGAGCATGCCCTCGTACCGCTCCAGGTGGTCGGCGCTGGGGAAGGGCAACTCGACGGCGGTGGGAGCCACCGACGCCCCTGTCCCGAGCACCTCGAGCTCCTCGGGGAAGCCGAGCTGGGTCTGATCCTGGAACTCCTGCGCGACCCCGACGACGCTGACCGAGTCGCCGACGTCGACTGCGTCCTCGTTGCCGTGGAACACGAAGATCCCGTCGGAGGTGGCAGGGTCACCGTCGCCTTCGTCCTGGACGTAGAACCCGCGCAGGTTGGGCGAGGGTCCTTCGTAGTCGCCCACGACGACACCTTCGATCCTGACACGCTGGCCGGGCAGTGGCGTCGCCGCTCCGTCTCCCTGGATCTCCCCGATCGCCAGCAATGGGGCCTCACCGCAGGTTGACGTGCCGAAGTCGATCTGACCGAAGTTGACACACCCGAAGCTGGCGTTGCCGTCGGTCCAGGTGAAGTCCTCGTAGACGGTTCCCTCTCCCGTGAGCTGCAACGACTGACCGATCGGGGTGGAAGTCGTCTGCTCCACGCCGATGTCGACCGACTCCAAGCCATCGGCGGGGCCACCGACGGCGGTGAACGTGCCCTCATACGACAGGAACTGCACCACATCGTCTCCGTCGTCGATCAGCGCCAGACCGTCGGGCGAGCCGTTCTGGAGGCCGGGGGCGTCGACATGCACAGCTCCGAACCCGGACCCCTCGTCGTCGATGGCGCCGCTCAACGTCAGAGTGTCGTAGACGGCTCCGTTGGCGCCGTTGTAGAGGACGATCGACCAGCCCGTCAGATCCGTCCCGGCGGGGCCGGCCACCTCGATCGCCTCACCCACGTCGGCACCGGTGTTGTCGTAGTGGATCTCGTTTACGAACACCGGGGTGCCCTCGGGCTCGGGTCCGCACGACTCGCCGGCGATGTCGACCTGACCGGCGTTGAGACAGCCGAAGGACGAAGCCGTGGGTCCGGTCCAGGTGAAGTCCTCGTAGACGGTTCCCTCTCCCGTGAGCTGCAACGACTGACCGATCGGGGTGGAAGTCGTCTGCTCCACGCCGATGTCGACCGACTCCAAGCCATCGGCGGGGCCACCGACGGCGGTGAACGTGCCCTCATACGACAGGAACTGCACCACATCGTCTCCGTCGTCGATCAGCGCCATGCCGTCGGGAGAGCCGTTCTGGATCCCGTTGGTGGGGTACTCGACCACCACCACGCCGTAGCCGGCTCCTTCGTCGGGGATCGTGCCGGAGAGTCCGGTCGTGTTGTAGACATTCCCGTTGGCGCCGTTGTAGAGGACGATCGACCAGCCCGTCAGGTCGGTGCCGGCCGGGCCGGCCACCTCGATCGCCTCACCCACATCGGTGCCGACGTTGTCGTAGTGGATCTCGTTGAAGAAGACCGGGGTCACCGTCGGATCGGGATCGGGATCCGGGTCGGGATCCGGGTCGGGATCGGGGGCAGCGAAGGTCTGGCCGGTGTTGACCTCACCGAACGTGTTGGCGCCGTCCGTCCACGTGAAGTCCCCGTAGCTGAGGCCCGTCCCGGTCAGGAAGAGGGAGTCACCCACCGGCGTCGAGGCGTCCTGCACCACGCCGATGTCCGTAGAGGTGAGTCCTTCCGCCGGCCCGTCGACCGCTTCGAAGTTGCCTTCGTAGGAGAGGAACTGGATGACGTTGCCGGCATCGTCCACCAGCGCCATGCCGTCGGGAGCGCCGTTTTGGATCCCGTTGGTGGGGTACTCGACCACCATGAAGCCGTAGCCATCGCCGGCGTCGGGGACGATGCCGTCCAGGGTCGTGGTGTTGTACTGCTGTCCACCGTTGCCGTTGTAGAGGACGATCGACCAGCCCGTCAGGTCGGTGCCGGCCGGGCCGGCCACCTCGATCGCCTCACCCTCGTCGGTGCCGACGTTGTCGTAGTGGATCTCGTTGAAGAAGACCGTCGTGGTGGGATTGTCGACCGCTGCCAACGGCGTGATGGGGAGCAGGGCGACCACCATGGAAAGCGTGGCCAACAGGGCAACGAGACGGGGGCGTGGGCGTGCAATCACCTGAGAACTCCTTTTCGCATCCCTCATACAGGCCCCCGCACCTTAACCAAGCTATGTGACCGTATCTAGAACGGTTCTTCAACGCCCGCCAACACCGCCCTTCTCCCGTTTTCGCGCGGCCAAAGGGGGCGGGCCCGCGCCGGGGGGGGGCGCCCACGGGGGCGCGGGGCGGGGGCC
>CAZTXD010000098.1:0-9141 GCA_964617995.1 uncultured Acidimicrobiaceae bacterium | reverse complement strand
TCTACACCGTTTCCCCCCCCCCCCCCACCCCCCCCCTCCCCCCGTTTCCCCCCATAAACGGCGCCCTACCGCCCCATTTTGAGGCGCGAAAACGGGAGAAGGCTACCTGCGAACCCGGGTGGGTGTTAGTGCTCCCGCAGGGAGGCGGCGGCGGCGGCACCGATAGCTTCGGGACTCATCCCGCCGGGCTCGGGCACCTCCCTCGCCGTCCAGTCCTCTTCGACCCGCCTCCCGAAGTCCTCCAGTTCCTCCCGCGACTTGCGGTCCCTCAGCCTCATCATCGTCCGGATGGCGGCCCGCTGCAGGAACGAACCGGAGGGGCGCGCCAGCACCTGAGCCAACCGGGTGCCGCCCTCCACGGGCTCGATTGTCGTCTCTATGAGGACATGGCTGTCCCGACCGGGCAGCGGGATGTGCTGCAGCAGCAGTACCCGACGGAGCGGCTGCCAGTCGAGCACCACCTGACTCATCACCTGCTTTCCGTGGAAGCACTGGTAGACGGTTCCCTCGCCGATCCGGCCGTTGCGCCGGTTCTCCACCTCGAAGCGATCCGACCCGAACATCGAGTTGCGGATGTCGGATTGGTTCATGTGGTCCCAGACCACCTCCAGGGGGGCCGCGATCTCCACCTCGAGGGTCATCAGGATCTCCTCCGGAGCGAACGCGATCACCTCAGCGTCCCGCCGGGCCTCGAAGACCGGATGCATGTCCTCGATCCAGACCTCCACCTCCCACAGGTCCTCGATCGGCTCCACGTGCCGTACCTTGTTCCCCGTCGCGTCCTCGAGGCCGAGAGCCTCCATCGCGGCGTCGGTGCACAGCAGATAGGCGCGGATCCCGGTGGCGGACACCACCGAGTTCTTCATGAGACGGTGGATGAGGTTGACGTCGGTGCCCATCATCTCGTCGTGGTCGTCGATGCGCTGGATGGCGAAAGCCCCGTAGTGGAGGAAGAACTTGAGGTCGAGGCTGGAGACGTTGGCGCAGGCGTTGCATCGGCAGGTGTTGTTGAGGACCATCAGCTCGATGGCCCGTCGGAACGCCACATAGGTGCTCTCGATCGTCTCGATGAACGTCTGACCTTCGACGATCTTGTCTTCCAGCCCATAGCTGAGGACGGCGTCGCCCTCCAGCCGGGAGATGACCAGCGGCGGGCGGGTGTGATCTACGAGAAGCTCCAGGAGCTCTGTGAGCGTCCCCTGCGCGTGCTCCAGCTCTGACTCCCGCAGGAAGACGGTATAGCCGCTGATGTCGGCGATCAGGATGAACCCATGCCGCTCCATGGGCCCCGACGATACAAGGGTGGTGGCGTCCCGGCCTTCCAAACGAACGTGAGCACGCGCCACGAGAGCCCGTCACAACCGGAAGGAGCGGACCTCGCTCTCCAGTCGATAGAGACGCTGCATCCCGAAGCCCTTTATCTCGGTCTCACCGATCTCGGTGACGACGAAGTCGTCGGCCAGGAGCTTGGCGGTGTCCTCGGTCATGGTGATCTGCATCGGCTCCGAGGCGGTCTCCATCCGCGCCGCCAGGTTCACTCCCGGACCGAACAAGTCGTACACGTATCTCTGCACACCAACCAGGGAGCCGATCACGGCCCCGGTGTTGATGCCGATCCGTGCTCTCCACTCCTGGGGATGGGCGGCGTTCCGGCGCTCCAGATAGCGACGGATTCGCAAGGCGGCCCGGGCCACGTTGATGGCGTGGTCGGGCGTCGGCTCGGGGACTCCCGAGACGGCCATGTAGGCGTCACCGATCGTCTTGATCCGCTCGCAGCCGAACGTCTCGGCGATGCGATCGAACGAGGAGAAGATGTCGTTGAGCTCGGAGATGATGGCGCTGGGATCACTGGCCACCGCCATGTCGGTGAATCCCACGAAGTCCAGCATGAGGATCGTGGCGTCGTCGAAACGCTGCGGGGTGGCGGTGCCGTAGTCCTTCAACTCCTCGAATACTGCCCGGGGCATGATGTTCAGCAGCAGCTTCTCGACCCGGTCCCGCTCCTTCTCGAGCTCCCGGGCGTTGCGCTCGGCAAGCGTGGAGTAGGAGTCGAGCATGTACTGGATCTCCTGCACCCTGGAAGCGTCGGTGCACTCCACCAGCGCCATGTCAGAATCGTCGCCCAGCCTCTTCACCTCCACCCGGATCGGCAGACCCCGGCCCCGCACCTCCACCTCGGTGTCGAACCCGTAGGGCCGCCCCTCCGACACCCGTGACGCCGCCCGATCCACCTTGAACCCGGGAACGCGACGCTCCAGGGTGTGATCGTCCCCGGATGACTCGAACCACGAGAAGAACAGGGCGTTCTCGAAGAGGATTTCCCACCCGTCGGTCTTCACGACGGCCACGGCCGCCGACAGCGACTGGACGGCCTGACGTAGCAGCCCTTCCTCGATGGTCATTCCGTCCCCGTCTTCTCCCGCCCGGTCACCACAAACGGTTTTCGAGCCAGCACCTCCCCGTGGACGATGGAGATGTCGCTCTCCTCGAACTCGAAGTCCTCGAGCGTCTCCCGCAAGAGAACCGTCATCTCCTTGAACGCCCGCTCGGTGACTCCGAGGTGGGAGTGGACCCGGGCGAGGTGCTCGTTGGTGAAGGAGGCCGGGCCACCCATGAGCTGGGCGATGAACTTGGTCTGATGATCGATCAACCTCCGCATGTCTATGCCGTCGAAGTACTCGGCGAGAATCGGAGAGTCGATGACACGCCGGTAGAAGTCCGAGACGACCTTGCTGACCACGGCGAAGCCCCCGTACCGTTCGAAAATCGACAACGACATTGACCCAGCCTTTCCGCTGGAAGCGTAGCCCGCGATCAGGCGACGGGGTGCGCGGGTAGAGCCACCCGGAAGACGGTTCGCCCCGGCTCCGATTCGACCGTCAGCTCCCCGCCGTGGTCCGCCACGATGATCTTGTGGGAGATCGGAAGTCCCAGTCCCGTACCCGACCCCGGCGGCTTGGTGGTGAAGAACGCGTCGAAGATGCGTGGTATGTCATCGGGGGCGATCCCGGGACCGTCATCTTCGACCTCCACCACCAGGGCGCCTTCTTCTGCGAATGCACGCAGGGTCACGGTGCCGCCTGGCCCGGCGGCGTCGGCGGCGTTGGCGATCAGGTTGGTCCACACCTGGTTCAGCTCGCTCCCCGCTCCCTGGATACGGGGCAGGTCATCGTCGAAATGGCGCACGACATCGATCCCTTCCAGGCGATGGGCGACCAGCCTCACGGTGTGGTCGAGCCCGTCCACCACGTCCACGTCCTGGACCGGGGCCTCTCCCAATCTGGTGTACTCGCCCAGGTCGCGGGCTACCTCGGACATGTGACCCGACGCCCAGCTGATCTCTCCCGCCAGTCGCTTCGCCGTGGCCGACGCCACTACCAGATCGAAGACGTCCGACAGCTTCTCGTCGGTGAAGGCCCCTGCGAGCCGGTCGAGGACCTCCCCGCCGATTGCCGCCGCTACCGCGTCGGCGGCGACACTCCAGGGCTGTCCCACACCCATCTCCTCCAGTCGCGCCCCCAGGCCTTCTTCCTGTTCGACACGCTCGAGAGGACCGAGGTCGCTCGCAGGCGATTCGCTGATGGAACCGAGGACCCCTCCGATGAGATCCAGCTCGATCTCGTCGAAGGTGTGACGGCTCATCTCGATTGCGGCGCGGTCGAGCCGTTCGAGGGAGGAGGTGAGGGTCTGCGAGCTCCGTTGCACCGCTGCCGCCGGGTTGTTGAGCTCGTGGGCTATCCCGGCTGCCAGCGTTCCCAGTTGGGCCATCCGCTCGGCCTTCATGACCCGGTCGCGGGCGGAGTCCCACCGATCCAGGATCGTCTGCATGAGAGCTCCCGCCCCGGAGCCGACGGCGGCGTGGAGATCGTCGGCGCCGATGGCCGCCAGCGTGGTGTCGGTCCGTGCGGTGACCGTGGCGTTGCGGGTGGTCCCACGCAGCAGGGCAGCCTCCCCCACCAGGTCTCCCCGTCCGACGGTGGCCAGCACGATCGGTTGCCACGGCCCGGGAGCGGTCACCTCGAGCTGGCCATCGACGATCACGTATGCCCGGTCGCCGGCCTCTCCTCGTGTGAACAGCGGGTTTCCTGCCGGCAGCTCGAGGATCTCAACCCGTCGGGCGAGAGCTCGGACGTCGTCGGCGGGGAGATGCGAGAACGGATCGACGGTCCGCAGCAGCGCGGCGATCTCGTTCACACCGTCGAGAGATACTCGTGGATGAACGTGAGAGAAGCGGAACCGGCGCCGACGGCAGCCGCTACCCGCCGGATCGACCCGTTCCGGACATCGCCTGCTGCGAAGATCCCCGGCACCGACGTCTCCAGCATGAACGGCATACGCTTCAGCGGCCAACCCGACGGGGGCCTCCCGTCGCGGACGAGGTCGGGCCCGGTGAGGACGAACCCGTCCTCGTTCAGCTCCACGGTGCCCCGCAGGAAGTCGGTGTGGGGAACGGCGCCGATGAAGATGAACATCCCGGTGGCGGGTCGGCAAGACCTCTCCCCTGTTGCGATGTCGGCGACGGCCACTCCGGTGAGATGATCGTCGCCCTCCGCTTCGACGACTTGGTGGCCCGTCAAGACCTCGATGTTGGGCGTGGCCAGGACCTGATCCGCGAGATAGGCCGACATTCCCCATGCCGGGCTCTCTGATCTCACCACCAGCGTCACCTTCTCGGCGTGGCGGGCCAGCATGATCGCTGCCTGTCCGGCCGAGTTGGCCCCGCCGACGACCAGCACCTGCTCGCCTTTCATCCCCGATGCCTCCGAGGCGGTCGCCCCGTAGAAGACCCCCGCCCCGCGGAGCTTGTCGAAGCCGGGAGCTTCGATCGTCCTCACCGTCATGCCGGTGGCTATCAACACCGACCGGGCCCACAGCTCGGTCCCGTCGGCCAGGGACACCACCCGCGTCGGCTCCTCCAGCCGGATGTCGACCGCTTCCACGGCGGTGAGGATCTCGGCGTTGAACCTGCGGGCCTGGGCGTCTGCTCGCCGAGACAGCTCCGCACCGCTGATCCCCGCCGGGAACCCCAGGTAGTTCTCGATGAAGCTGCTCGAGCCGGCCTGTCCCCCCACCGTCCAACGCTCCACTACGACCGTGTCGAGTCCCTCCGACGAGCCGTAGACGGCGGCAGCCAGGCCGGCGGGTCCCGCCCCGATGATCACCAGGTCGTGCACTCGCGACTCGGCTGCCGCCACCACCAGCCCAATGCTCTCTGCCACCTGGCGAACCGACGGCCGCGCCAGGACCTCACCGTCGGCCAGGACGACTGCGGGTAGGGCCGGTTCGGGATCGAGGACGGCAAGGAGCTCTCTGGCCTCGACGTCCCGGTCGAGATCCAGGAAGCGATAGGGGACACGGTTACCCGCCAGGAACTCCTTTATCTCGCTTCCCAGGGCCGACCATCTGTGGCCGATCACCCGCACCACGCCCGAGGTCGGGAAGCGCCCCGCCCACCAATCGTCCAGCAGGTCCTCGAGAACCGGGTAGAGGTTCTCTTCCGGCGGGTGCCACGGCTTGACCAGGTAGTGATGCAGGCCGACGTGGTTGATCCCCTGGATGGCCACGGAGGTGTCCGAGTAGGCCGTCAGAAGGACGCGCCGCGCCTCGGGGAAGAGGGCCTTGGCCCCTTCGAGGAACTCGATCCCGGTCATGTCGGGCATCCTCTGATCGACGAGGAGCAGGGCAACGTCCTGGTCTCGAAGCTTGAGCTTGCGAACGACTTCGATTCCCTCCCGGCCGGAGGAGGCAGCCACGACCAGGTAGTCGCCGGAGAACCTCGACTTCATGTCCCGTTCGATCGAAGCGAGGACGGCCGGGTCGTCGTCGACCAGGACCATGGCGGGTCGACTCGAAGCGGGCGGAGTTGTCATCTGAGTCAGACGATGATATCGGCGGTCTGCGCCGTCGGATCTGAATGGCTCGGCGGTCGCAATCCGTCGGGCGCGGGCCGGGGTGACGATGTAGGGTTCGCTTAGTCGTTCGATCCGAGGAGGTTTCCGTATGTCATTTTTCAGCGGGGTCACCAACGAGCAGCTGGGGGATGTCGACGTGCTCGCCGGACTCGACCAGTCGGCGATCGAAAAGTTGAAGGAGTGCGCTCATTTCATCGGCGCGCATCCCGGCTTGCACATCATCCGCCGGGACGACACCGGCTTCGAGATCTACATCATCCTCTCCGGCACCGCCGACGTGGTGCGGGACGGCGAGGTGGTGGCCAGCCTGTCCAAGGGCGACGTTTTCGGTGAGATGGCTCTGCTGGGCAGTACCCACCGCAACGCCGACGTCGTCGCCTCGTCGGTGATGTCGCTCCTGTCGATGAGCAGAGGGGAGTTCGGCCGTCTCGTAGCCGATCATCCTGAGATCGAGCGCCGCATCCGCGACCTGGCCGAACAACGGATGTCCTGAGACCGAAGGGCCCGGTCAGGGCCGAGCCATCGGGAAATGGGGCGATCACCCGATGACGCACCCGGGCTAGACGGATAGGTTTCCGGCACACTCACACTGGAGCCGAATCTGATGCAACCCAGGGTCCTGACCAACGACATCTCCGGAGATGGCAAACCTCTGATACTCGTCCCCGGAGGGCTGACCGGGTGGCTGTCGTGGATCCCGCATCAGGAACGTCTGAGCGGTCACCATCGGGTCGTCCGGGTCCAGCCGATCCACAACCAGATGGGCTCCGCCGGTGAGCCCGGCGATCCGGGCTACACACCCGAGATCCACCGGGAGAGCCTGAGGTTGACCATGGACGAGTTGGGGATCGAGATCGCCGATTTCGCCGGCTGGTCTCTGGGAGGCAATACCCTCATCGAGTTCACGCTCGCCCACCCCGACCGTGTGCGGTCGCTGACGCTGATCGAACCTGGCGCCTACTGGATGCTCGAGCAACTGGGCGAGACACACGCCGGGGTGGTCGAAATGAACGCACTGCTCCGACGGGTGGCCGGGAGGACCGTCACCGAGGAGGACCTCGTCTCGCTTCTGACACTCGCCGGCCTCGCCGACAACCCGGCCAACGCTGCCAACCAGCCCGGATGGGAGCGTGCCGTCGCCCATCGGATGGCTCTGTCGTGGCTGGCGCCGTTCCTGCACACCCCCCTGACCATCGCCGACATCGTTTCGATCGAGTGTCCCGTGCTACTGGTGAACGGCTCCGAGACGCGGCCGTGGGAGAAGCGGGTGGTGGAGCTCCTGGCAAAGCACCTGCCCAACGCGAGGAGCGTGGAGCTTGCCGGCGACCACGCCTCCCACATCCAGAGCATCGACGAGTTCCTGGTGGAGCTGGAAGCCCACCTGCACTGACATAGGCCGGCCGGCCAGCCTCTCGGCACGACCGCTACCGGCGTCCTCCCCGCAACCTGACAGCGGCCGGTGCGCCGTCCGGTAGACGACACAGGGCCCAGGCCATGCGGCCGTCGGTTGTCAACGCGTCGATGCGGCCGGTGCGCCCGGTGATCAAGGGACGGAGGGAATCGTCCGCGGCGAAGTCGAGGATGAACATGCCTTCGAGATCGTCCCCTCCGATGAGCGCCGTGCCTGCACATATGAGGTTGTCGACCGGGCCCTCGGGCCCGCCACGCATGTGACGAAGCTCGCCATCTCGCTCCGGGGACCACACGAGCCCACCCGAAACGCTCATCCAAACCGAATTGCCGCACCCGACCAGCCCACCGTGCGGTTGGTTCTCGACCGTCAACGGGATCCGCACCTCGTGGCCGGCGGCCAGTGAGACGCGCCGGATGCTCGGGTCACCGCGGCCGGTGTACCACACCCCCTCCAGCGCCGCCCCCAGTCGCTCGACCCTGTCGACCGCGAGGCGTCTGTCTACCCGACCCTGTAGCTCGACGTGGGCGAGCGATCTCCGGTCGGATGACAGCACCCATACGCCGTGCACGTCCGCCACCGCTTCGGCGGCGTCGACGAGTGGAGCGACCTCCACAAGCCGGGCCCCGTCGGGTGCGAGGCCGGTGACCCGACCGTCTCCCGAGACGACCAGCACCTGGCTGCCCGTCGCCGTCACCGCCGCGATCGGGGTGTCGACGGTGGCCCACGGCTCGGGACTCTCCGCCTCGGCCGAAGCCGAGCCGATCGATGTCGATCCGACCTCGGCTACGAATACGGCCCCGCCGAGGGCGGCCCCAACGAGACGCCGCTTCGACGCGGGGTCATCGTGGTCTCCGGAGTCTCGCCCCATCACACCAGGCCCAGCCGCCTGAGCTGCTTGCACACGGGGTGCGTCTTCTGGAGTGCTGTGACTTCCTGCATGCGCTGGCTTGCCCGGTCCAGCTTGTGGGTGGATCGCGTGGCGGTGGCATGTCCGACTTCCGGGTCGAGCATCAGGGACGCGATCTGGTTGTCCTTGTCGGTGAGGGGATAGGCGACCCACACGTCGGCGCTCCCCTCTGCTGCGACTTGGGCTCCTCCCAGCTCCCAGAGGATCACGACATCGACCGTGTATCGGCCCGGCTCCTCGAATGCGAAGCCGTCCCGGCCGTAGAACACGACGGTCTCCCCTTGCTCGGTGGAACCTGGCTCCAGGCTTTCGATCGGGACCCGGCTGCATGGATCCAGCTTCACCGGACGCATGAACGTCGTCTGCCCGCGCGGACCCGTGACCGAGACCCGTGCTGTGAGACTCTCAGTGTCGAGGCGTCCCGGCACCGGGACAGGTCGGTCACCATCGTTGCGAAGCGTCCATCGCACCGGCAGTGGCTCTCCGAGCCGGATGCGGTCCGAATCCACCTCGACTTCGAGGCTGAGGCCGTCGATCACGTTGACGTCCGACGCCTCGGGGGCGTTGATGGCAGAGCCGAAGAAGTCCATCGCTCCCGGGCGGACGGCGGGATCGGGTAGATGGATCAGGTGTTGCCGCACCGTGGCGTTGAACGACAGGTCGATGTCGTCGGGGAACGTTCCACCTGCCTGATCGACGACAGTCGCCACACACGGGGTGACCGTCATGATCGAGTTGTCGATGCCGCCTTCGAAGCTCTGGTGGATCTGGTTGAAGGTGTGCCCGACCTCGTGAGCCGCACTGCGGAGGAAGGCGCGCGGATGCTCGTGCTGTCGCTCGTCTGCGGCTGCTCCGTACGCCGATGCCGTGCCGGCAGGGCATTGGTCCGTGGAGGGATAGCCGTCGTG
>CAZTXD010000097.1:0-14222 GCA_964617995.1 uncultured Acidimicrobiaceae bacterium | reverse complement strand
GGCTCAGATCACCGTCGACTCCGTCGGGATCGGCTCCACCGTGAGGCGCTCCGCCTGGAGCGGATCCGGCTCGGGATAGTCCGCCCGGTAGTGACTCCCCCGTGACTCGCTGCGGCGAAAAGCCGCCGCGATCACGAGCCTCGCCACCTCGGCGGCAACCCGCCCGGCGACGGAGCGCTTCAGCACGGGCTCGAGGTCATGGAGTTGGCGCTGGGCGTCCCAGAGACCCGTCCCGGTTCGAACCAGTCCGACCCGGTCCCACATCAAGCGTCTCAGGTCCTCCGAGGCCGGCCCGGCTCTGAGCGGCAGATCGAGGGCCTCCGCAGGTGCCCGGTAGGGGCCGTCCGGTGCAGCGGCCATGCTCTCGGCGATGTCGACGGCTGCCCTCGCTCCGAACACCAGGCCCTCCAGCAACGAGTTGCCCGCCAGGCGGTGAGCGCCGTGAGCCCCGGTCGAGGCACACTCCCCCACCGCCCACAGGCCCGCCAGGGAGGTACGGCCCTGGGGGGTGGTGTCGATGCCGCCGATGAGGTAATGCGCCGCCGGCGACACCGGCACGGGGCCAGCCCGGGGATCGAAGCCCATCGAGATGGCATGGGTGAAGACGGTCGGATACCGCTCGGAGAAGTCGATGATGGAACGGGCATCGAGATAAGCGCCGGCCGATTCGTCGATCTGCTGCCAGATCGCCCTGGCCACCACATCACCGGGAGCCTGTTCGGCGTCGGGATGAACGGCGGGCATGAACCGCCGTCCGTGGGCGTCCACCAAGAGGGCTCCGTCGCGCCGCAGACCCTCGGTGATCAGGGGCATGGGGTCCTTGTCACCGACCATGGCGGTGGGATGGAACTGGACGAATTCCATGTCGGCCAGGCGGGCACCCGCCCGGGCGGCCATGGCGATGCCGTCGCCGGTGGCTGCGGGAGGATTGGTCGTGCGGGCGTAGAGACGGCCGATCCCACCCGTCGCCAGCACCACCGCCGGGGCGACGACGACGCGGCGCCTGCCCCGATCGTCGGTTGCCACCACCCCCGCTATCCGGTCGTCGCCATGGACCAAGTCCACCGCCTTCCAGCCGCTCATCGGGGTGACACGGTCGGAGGCCTCTACCGCCTCCGTCAGCGTCCGCATCACCTCGGCCCCGGTGGCGTCACCGTCCGAGTAGAGGATCCGCTGGCGCCGGTGGCCGCCTTCCTGGCCCCACACCAGCTCGCCGTCGGCGTCGGTGTCGAAACGCGCTCCAAGCTCGATGAGGCGCCCCACCGCCCCGGGACCCCCCGCGGTGAGGATCTCGGTGACCTCTTCCACCGCCAGATCCCCCGACCCGGCCACGATGTCCGCGGCGTGGAGGCGGGGCTCGTCGCCGGGACCCATCGCCACCGCGATCCCGCCTTGAGCCGTCCACGTCGAGCCGAGGTCGTTGGGAGCGAGCAGCCGGGCGCGGGGCAGCGCCAGCGCCACGGTCAGGCCGGCCACCCCTGCCCCGACCACCAGGGGCTCCTCGATCCGATCCACTTCGGTCATCCCGGGGATTCTCCCCACCTCGGAGGGCAATTCCGAAGTCGCGGCCCCTCTATGTCGCGGCGGCCCTCCGCTCGGTAACGTTCTGCCATCTGACCCGGAAGGACCGGCGTGGAGCAGCTGCTCATCGATCTGCCTCGGGCCGTGCTGGAGATCTCGGCGCTCCTCGGCATCGCCGTGCTCGCCGGGCTCCTCACCCGGCGGTTCGACATTCCCCTCACGGCGCTGCTGGCCGTGGTCGGCTTGGTTGTCAACGAGACCATCGGTGAGTCCCTGACGATCACCGAGCTCCTCAACGGCGAGGGCTTCGAGCGTCTCCTCGTCAATCTCTTCCTGCCGATCCTGATATTCGAGGCGGCCTTCGGCCTGTCGACCCGGGAGTTCATGCGCAACCTGGCGCCTATCGCCGCTCTCGCCACGGTGGCGCTGGTCATCTCCGCCGTCGTCGTCGGTCTCGCCGTCCACACCGGCCTGGGCGTCCCGATCGTGGCGGCCATGCTCTTCGGGGTGATCGTCTCGGCCACCGACCCGGTGGCCGTGGTGGCGGTGTTCAAGGAGCTGGGTGTGCCCAACCGGGTACTCACCCTGGTCGAAGGCGAGAGCCTCCTCAACGACGGGGTGGCCATCGTCGGCTCCGCCATCCTCTTGGGCGGGGCCCTCGGCACCGCTTCGCTGTCGGTGGGCGGTGCCGCCCTCGACTTCGCTCTCGTGGTAGTGGGCGGAATGGCGGTGGGAGCGCTGATCGGCACCGCCGCCGCGCTCCTGCTGCCGCTCGTCCAGCGTCTCCCCGCGGCTGCCCTCACGATCGCCGTGGCCTACGGCGGTTTCGTCGCCGCCGAGAGCGTGTTCGGCTTCTCGGGGGTGATGGCAACGGTGGCCGCCGGTGTAGTGATGGGCGGAATGGTGTCCAGCCGGGCCTCCCGGCCGGTGCGCGACATCCTCCACGAGCTGTGGGATGCGCTGGCCTTCGTGGCCAACGCCCTGCTGTTCCTCCTCGTCGGCCTGGCGCTCGATTTCGGGCTCATCGCCGCCAACTGGGCGGCCATCCTCCTGGCAGTGGCGGCCGTGCTGCTGGCCCGACCTCTCGCCGTCCTCCCCACCGTGGCCGTGCTGGAGCGCGTCGCTCGCATTCCCCGGTTCGGCTACCGCAACTCGGCGGTGGTGGTGTGGGGCGGTCTGAGAGGTGGAGTGGCCTTGGCTCTCGCCCTGGCCCTACCGGCGGAGTTGCCCCAGCGGGACCTGTTCATCGCTCTGACGGGTGGTGTGGTCCTGGCCACCCTCCTGGTGAACGCCACCACCATGCCCCGCCTCGTGCGGGCGCTGGGCCTCGATCGACCCAGCCGGGCAGACGTCTTCCTGGACGGGGTAGCGCGCCTCGCCACCGTCCGCAAGGTTCGTCGGTCCCTGGCCGATCTGGGTGTGTCCGACGAGGAAGTGTCCTCCAATCTGGACGGCGCCGAGGGCGACGCCCTCGCCACCCTGGCGGAGGCCGACCTCGGCAGCGCGGAGACCGTACGGGTGCTCACCCTACGCGGACTCCACATCGAGCGGGAGGCCTATCTGGACATGAGCGACGCCGGTCTGCTGCCCCCCATCTCGGCGCGGACCCTGCTCCACGAGATCGAAGACGAGATCGACGAGCTGGCCGAAGGGGAGCTTCGGGTCGACGCACCCCGCCGGGCGGCCTTGCCCTGGTACGGCCGTCTCCACCGACGCCTCCTCGACCTCCTGCCGGGAACCCTGGGGGAGGACCTCACCGAGGTGAGCTACATCGAGGTCAGTGCTCGCAAGCTGGCCGCCCATCAGGCGGCCGACGAGCTGACCCACTTCATGGACCTGCCCGACATCGACCACTCCGACATCGAGAAGGCCCGGGCCACCTTCCTCGCCTGGGAGCAGCGGGCTGCCGACACCCTCCATACCCTCGACGACGGGGGCGCCGACCGGGCTGCCGTGATGCGACGCCAGGCCCAGGCACTGGGACGGATCAGCGCGGTGGCGGTGCTGCATCGCCTCACCGACGGCGGCGTGATCTCCGAGACGGTGGCCGGCCGGGCCGAGCGGACCCTCTCGGCCCAGGTCGACCGGGGCAACTGACCACCCGGTCGCCCACGCTCAGGAGGTACCCCGGAAGGAGGGGAGGGCGACGATCACGAGCGGGATGCTCGAGTTCTCGGCCATGTAGCTGATGCGGTGCCCGAAAAAGGGACGGTTCGTAAGGGGACGGCTCGAGGTCCCGAGTACGACCAGGTCGATGCCCCCCCGATGGGCATGGTCGAGTATTTCTTGTTCGGCATTGGGAGCCACCCGAGCCTCAGCCTCGAGCTGGACGCCCAACCGGCCGGCGAAGTCGCGAGCCTCTTCCAGCATCGCCGCAGCAGCTTCCATGGCCTGCTCGACGCCGTAACCGAGAAGGAAGACCCCCTCGCCATCGGGTCGGTTGACGACGTGGAGGGCCAACGCCTTACCCTCGGCCACGCGGGCGATCGAGTAACCAAACTCTTCCGCCGCACGGCTGGAGCGGGTGGCGGTGATCGGAACGAGCACATTGCGGGGCAATTCGTCGGGCACGGCGGCATCGTTCGGGAACTGAACCACCAACGTCTGGATCCCCGTCTCCCTCAGCACCCGCTCCACCACGTTGGCCAGGATCGGTGCCCTTTGCTCGTCCCGGGAGGCTCCGACGATCAGCAGGTCGTAGCCCAGGCGGCTCTCCTCCAGTATCGCCTCAGCCGGGTCGGTGGCCACCCGGTGCAACGATCGTGAGGGAGTGTCGCCAAGGGTCTCGACTATCTCTCCTGGATCCGCCGAGCCCCCCCGGCGGCGCCTGAACATCCGCGAGAGAAACCGGCCACGAGGAACCTCGATCGTCAACACGGTGACCTCCGCTTCGGGGAAGACCGCCGCCACCAGGCGAGCAGCGTAGATACTGTTGAGACCCCCGCGGGTCGGCAGCAGGATCCTCTTCGCTCCCAGTATCTCGGCATCGCTGCGAAGGGACTCCTGCTCCAGGCGATCTGCCTCCTCGGCCGGAGGCTCCCAGCGTGCCACGGCCCACCTGAGGAGGATCGGAGCCAGGAGCGAGGTCACCACCGCCGCCAGCAACAGGATGGTGTAGGCGGCGTCGTTGATCACGCCCTCGTTGAGGCCGACGATCGCCACCACCACACCCATAACACCCAATGCGCTCAATCCCGATCCAAGGGCTACCGCCTCTCGGGTGTCGACGCTCGCCCAGCGGGCCATCACGACGGTGCCTCCGATGTTGGCTACCACTGCGAGAACGATCGCTGCCACCGCCCACAGCGTCGTCTCCAGGTCGGCCAAGGCTGTGATGTCGACTCGCAGGCCGCTGATGGCGAAGAAGACGGGAGCGAAGAAGGCACCGGTGATCATTTCCAGTCTCTCCCGTACCTGAGGGAGTTGATGACGGACCCGGGCAAGGGTGATCCCGACCAGATACGCCCCCAAGATCGCCTCGACATGCAGGGCTTGGGTGATGGCTCCTCCGAGCACGGCCGCAACCACGGCGATCGACACCCCGGCCACCAGGTCGGAGCCGCGAGCCAGCACCGCACGGAAGAGGTTGTCGAGGAGACGGCGCCCGATGGTCAAGACGAAGACCGCGAACAGAGCCAGACCTCCAAACGTGACCCCTATCTGGCCCAGCACCACCCCGCCCACCGCTACTCCCGACAGGACCGCCAGAATCAACCACCCCACCGCGTCCTTGACCATCGCCGCCGCCAGGGTTATCTGACCGAAATTGCGGCGCAGGACCCCCAAGTCAGAGAGGATCTTGCCCACGACCGGCAATGCAGACACCGACAATGCCAGCGCAAAGAACATGGCAAATACCCAGCGGGGAGGTTCGATGACGCCGGAGAACTGATCCGCCAATGAGTATCCGAGGATGCCGGTGGCGATCAGAGGCGCGAGGAGCGAGCCCGCTGCCACCATCAGGGCCACATTCCGGAAGCGGGCGATGATCCCCAGATCGGTCTCGTAGCCCATCACGACCAGCAGGAACACGACCCCGAGCCAGGCCAGTCCGAAGGTCACCGAGTTGACGACCGGCTCATCCAGGAAGACCCACTGGTGCGCCGTCGGCCAGACGATCCCGAACAGCGACGGCCCCAGGACGACCCCAGCCAGCAGCTCCCCGACGACCGGTGGCTGCCCGAGGCGTTTCATGATCGTTCCCAGGGCCCGCGCCACCCCCACCAGCAACAGCACCTGGACAAGGAACACCAGGACCTGGTCTCCGCTCAGGGGTGCGGCGGCGCTCGCTTCCTCGGCGCCCGTGAGCCAGATCAGGGAGTGTGAGGGCACTACCGCACACTAGCGGTGAGGCACTCACCCGGCGTCCCGCCGACGCCGCCTCACTCCCGGATCGATCCAAGGGTATGCTCCCGGTCTCAACGCCGGACCCGGGTACCGATACCGGACGGGAGAAATCAGATCTCCGGAGGCGAACCTCGGCTACTCGCCGGATCGGGCGAAGTTCCAGCCCGAGTTCGTCTCTTACCCCAACGTGACAGGGAAGGAGATGGACGTGCTGGAAACGTTCGGCGCCGCGTCGCATGACGAGGTGCTTCAGCTGGTGGTGCAGATCGCCGTGCTGCTGTTCGTCGCCCGTCTGTTCGGCGGTCTCGCTCAGCGTCTGAACCAGCCAACGGTTGTGGGCGAGATCCTGGCCGGTGTCGTCCTGGGGCCTTCGCTGCTGTCGGGGATGTTCCCCGGCATCGGAGGCTGGATCCTCCCCCAGACCCCTCTGCAGGGGAACCTCTTGGAGGTGGTGGCGCTGATCGGGGTGATGATGCTGCTCATCGTCACCGGCCTGGAGACCGACCTCGACCTGATCCGGCGAAAGGCGGCAACGGCGGCGGGGGTGGCCGTCGGGGGCCTGGTGCTTCCCTTCGCCACCGGGGCGGCCCTCGGCTACGCGCTACCGGACGACCTGCTCGTCGATCCATCGCAACGAACGGTGTTCGTGCTGTTCGTCGCCACCGCCCTGTCGATCTCGGCGATCCCGGTGCTGGCGAAGGTGCTGATGGACCTCGACCTCATGCGTCGCGACGTCGGCCAGACCCTGCTGGCTGCCGGCATGATCGACGACATCACAGGATGGACCCTGCTGGGCCTCGTCACCGCTCTGGCCAGTGCCGCCACCGTCACAGCCGGTGCCGTGATCCAGACCGTAGGCATGGTGGCGATCTTCGTCGTCGCCACCGCCACCATCGGGGTGCTGATCGTCGACAAGGGCCTGGCCTTCGTGCAGGATCGTTTCCGCGGCCACGATCAGATCCTCACGCTGGTGGTCGTTATCGCCTTCGGCTGGGGAGCGTTCACCCAGGCGTTGCACCTCGAGCCGGTCCTGGGAGCATTCGCCATCGGCATCCTCTTCGGGAGGTCTCCCCGGCTGCCCGCCGACACGGTCTACAAGCTGGAGAGCATGGCGCTGGCGGTGTTCGCACCCATCTTCTTCGCCGTGGCCGGCCTCAAGGTGAACGTGGCGGCCATCCTCCAGCCTCGCCTCCTGCTCCTGACGCTGGTCGTGATCGCAGTCGCCACGTTCGGTAAGGTCGCGGGAGCCTATGCGGGAGCCAGGCTCTTCTCGGGTCAGGACCACTGGTCCGCCCTGGCGTACGGATCCGGGCTCAACGCCCGCGGCGCCCTCGAGATCATCATCGCCACCATCGGCCTTTCACTGGGGATTCTCAGCCAGGAGATGTTCTCGATGATCGTGGTGATGGCCGTCGTCACCTCGCTGATGGCCCCGGTGGCCCTGAGATTCACGATGGCCCGGGTCGAGGTGGGCTACGAGGAGGAACAGCGGCTCCTCACGGAGGCGGGGCTGAAGGGGTCATTCGTGGGCGGGATACGCCGCGTCCTGCTGCCCGTTCGGGCCCGACCGTCCTCCATGGGCCATACCAGGGAGATGCAGGCGACCCTCCTGAACCGCCTCGCCCGCGTGCAGCATCTGAGTATCACGCCCTTCGCGGTGACCACGGCCGAAGAGCGACACACCGCTTCGCGATACCTCGTCGAGGTCGAAGCCCTCTTCGACCATCGTGTCTCGAGCCGCATCGTCGTGTCGGATGATCCCGTTTCCCCAATCCTGAGAGAGGCGGAGGGCGACTACGACCTGATCGTCCTCGGCACGCCCACCGCCGGGTCATCGTCCGCCAGCCTGTTCGGCCCGGTGATCGACGACCTGGTAAAGCTGGCACCATGCCCCACCATGCTGGTCAGGGGGGTGGCCGGAGATGAGCTATGGCGACCCGGTCGGATCCTGGTGCCCACCAATGGAACGCAGGCGTCGCGTCGGGCCGCCGAGCTGGCCTTCGCCATCGCCGAAGCCGATGCCGAGGTGCTCGGTGTGCACATCGTCACTACCGCCGCCGGGCGCCCCGTCCGCAGCGACATCGCCACGGACATCACATCGGAGCTCGAGAAGGTCGGGATCGCCATGGGACACCCCGCCGCCACTCACATCCGTCGTGCCGACGACGCCGAGACGGGGATCATGCGGGCCATCGACGAGTTCGACGCCGACCTCTTGATCCTGGGCACCGGTGTCAGGGCGGGGACCACCCGGCTCCACCTGGGGCCGCGGGTGGAGTACCTGGTGCGCCGGGCTCCATGCCCGATCATGATCCTCAACAGCTGAACTTCGTCACATGCGGTCGATGATGGCCGTCCCGAACTCGGAGGTGGGCACCTCTTTGGCGCCTTCCATGAGCCGGGCGAAGTCGTAGGTGACGATCCGCTCGCCGATCGCCGATTCCAGGCCCTTCACGATCAGGTCGGCGGCCTCTCCCCATCCCATGTAGCGCATCATCATCTCCCCCGACAGGATGACCGAACCGGGGTTGACCTTGTCCTGGCCGGCGTACTTGGGGGCGGTCCCGTGGGTGGCCTCGAACACGGCGTAGCCGGTGTCGTAGTTGATGTTGCCGCCGGGGGCGATGCCGATCCCTCCCACCTGGGCCGCCAGCGCGTCGGAGATGTAGTCGCCGTTGAGGTTGGTGGTGGCGATGACGTCGTAGTTGGCGGGCCGGGTCAGCACCTGCTGGAGCATGGCGTCGGCGATCACGTCCTGGACCAGGAGGCGGTCGCCGGGGTCGCCTCCGCAGTCCTCCCACGACACGGCCACCTCGGAGAACTCGTCGCGCACCACCTCGTAGCCCCAGGTTCGGAAGGCACCCTCGGTGAACTTCATGATGTTGCCTTTGTGGACCAGGGTCACCGACGCCCGCCCGTTGTCGAGGGCGTGCCGGATGGCTGCCCTCACCAGCCGCTTGGAGCCGGTGATCGACACCGGCTTGATGCCCATCCCTGAGTCGGGTCGGATGTCCCAGCCGAACTCCTGGTCGAGGAAGTCGATGAGGCGGCGGGCTCCGTCTGTGTTCGCCTCCAGCTCCTTGCCGGCATAGACGTCCTCGGTGTTCTCACGGAATATCACCATGTCCACCAGCTCGGGCTGCTTCACCGGCGACGGCACCCCCTGGAACCATCGCACGGGCCGCACACAGGCGTAGAGATCCAGGGTCTGGCGGAGGGCGACGTTGAGGGAGCGGATGCCTCCACCGACCGGTGTGGTGAGGGGTCCCTTGATCCCCACCAGATAGGTCCGGAAGGCCTCCACGGTCTCGTCGGGCAGCCACGACCCCACCTCGTTGTAGGCCTTCTCCCCGGCCAGCACCTCGGTCCATCCCAGACGGCGGCCGCCGCCGTAGGCCTTCCCGACGGCGGCGTCGAACACTCTCACGGCCGCAGCCCAGATGTCGGGGCCGATGCCGTCGCCCTCGATGTAGGGGACGATGGGGTCGTCGGGCACTTCCAGACCGCCGCCGGTCATGGTTATCGCTGTGGACATGCAAGGGCTCCTCGGGGGATCTGATGGGATCTTCGAAGGGTAACGGAACCCGAGGTTGCCCCGACCCGGGTTCCAACTGAGCCCGGGGGATCATCTACCATCTTCGGTCTCGTGACCAGTGCCGTCGGTACGCAGCGCCCACCCGCCGATCAGCTCGTGCGTCGCCTTCTCAAAGTTGAAGGCGAAGCGGTGCCCGGTGCCGTCTTCGACGCCCGCAACAAGCTGCGCAGCTCGATCATCATCTCCGGCATACGCTGTGTCATCACCTACCTGATGGTGCCGATCGTCACCCCCATCGTCGGGTTCATGGGGGTGCTGGCCGCCCCGGTGAGCATCGGCCTGTCGGTGCTGGCGATCGTCCTCGGCCACAACAGCCTCAAACGCTTCTGGATGGCCGACCACCGCCTCCGGTGGCGCTATACGGGCTTCATCGTCGTGGTCTGGGTGCTGCTCACGGTCGGGATCGTCTGGGACGCCGTAGGCCTGGTCGCCTGAGTGAGCGGCCGCCTCAACATCTCGTCCGGTGGCCCCTACGAGCCGGTCGTCGGCTACTCGCGTGCCGTGCGGGTGGGTGACCGGGTATTCGTCGCAGGCACCACCGCCGCCCCTCCTGAGGGAGACGCCGTGGGCGGCGACATCGGCGCCCAGACCCGGGAGGCCATCGCTCGCATCCGGGTGGCCCTGGAGGAGGCCGGAGCGACCCTGGCCGACGTGGTGCGCACTCGTATCTACGTAACCGACATCTCGCGCTGGGAGGAGGTGGGCCGCGTCCACGGTGAGCTGTTCGGGGAGATCCGACCCGCCTCCACGATGGTGGAGGTGTCGGGGTTGATCGACCCTGAGCTGCTGGTCGAGATCGAAGCCGAGGCGATCGTGGAGGGGACACCGGAGAGCCGGGTCCAATAGTCGCCGGGATGCCGGGGAATCCGCCCGGATAGCCGATGCAGTCTCCGCCCGCCGAGACGTCCTCGAAGCGGCGCCTCGTGCCTTGCGGACCTACTGGTCTCCGCCACGGCGGGCTCTAGCCGCGACCACGGTATTCGACAGCAGCATCGCCCGGGTCATGGGGCCAACCCCGCCGGGCACCGGGGTGATCGCGCTGGCGATCTCGGCCACCTCGTCGTAGGCGACGTCGCCCACCAGCCGCTCGTCGACACGGCTGATGCCCACGTCGATCACCGCAGCTCCTGCCTTGACATGCTCGGCTGTGATCATCTTCGGGACTCCCACCGCCGCCACCAGCAGGTCGGCGCTGCGGGTCAGCTCGGCCAGATCGGCGGTGCGGGAGTGAGCCACCGAGACGGTGGCGTCGGCGCCCCGGGCCGACAGCATCAGAGCCAGAGGACGACCCACCAGGAAGGAGCGGCCCACCACCACCGCCCGTTTGCCGGCGGTGGGGATCCCGTAGTGGTCGAGCATCCGCACGACGCCGCTGGGCGTGCATGGCCTGAGCCCGGGACGGTCGAGAACGAGCTGACCCAGGTTGAAGGGGTGGAGCCCGTCGACGTCCTTCGCCGGGTCGATGCGTTCCACCGTGGCCTCCCCGTTCAGCGGGGCGGGGAGGGGGAGCTGCACCAGGATCCCGTCCACCTCGTCGTCGCCGTTGAGCTCGTCGATGAGCTCGAACAGGCGGTCCTGGCCGGTGCCCGCGTCCAGCTCGTGGTGGATCGAGCGGATGCCCACCTCGGCCGCGTCCCGGCGCTTGCCGCGCACGTAGGAATGGGAGGCGGGGTCGTCACCCACCAGCACGGTGGCCAGGCCGGGCGGGTAACCCATCTCTTCGACGGCGGCGGAGACCTCGGCTTTCACCGCCGCCGCCACCGTCTGGCCGTCCAGCACCTGTGCGGTCATGGCCGCGCACGGTAGCGGACGGCTCCCCGGCTCCGAGGCGTCAATGTAAGAAGTGGCGGGTGCCGGTGAACACGAGAGCGACTCCGGCGGCGTCCGCAGCGGCCACCACCTCCGGGTCACGGCGGGAACCGCCCGGCTCCACCACCGCGGTGACACCGGCATCGGCCAGCACCTGGAGCCCGTCGGAGAAGGGGAAGAAGGCGTCCGACGCCGCCACCGCCCCCCGGGAGCGCTCCCCGGCTCCGGCCAGGGCCCGCTGGGCGGCTCCCACCCGGCTCTGATCGCCGGAGCCCACCCCGACGGTGGCACCTCCGGAGGCGATGACGATGGCGTTGGACTTGGTGGAGGCCGCCACCCTCCAGGCGAAGCGGAGGTCGGCCAGCTCGGCCTCGGTTGGCGGTCGCTCCGACACGGTCGTCCACTCCTCGTCGCCGACGGTGTCGCGTGGCTGGACGACGAACCCGCCGTCGAGGCGCCGAAAGTCCCTGCCCCCGGTTGCGGCCGGCGACGCCACCAGGACCCGCAGGCTCTCGCGGGTGGCCAGCACGGAGGCGGCGTCGCCGTCTACCGCAGGAGCCACCACCACCTCCACGAAGTTGGCGACGATCAGATCGGCCGTGGCGGCGTCGACGGGGCGGTTCAGCCCCACCACACCCCCGAACGCCGACAGCGGATCACCCTCCCACGCCCGGGCGAATGCCTCCGCCACCGACCCCGCCACAGCCACGCCACAGGGGTTGGTGTGTTTGACGATCACCACCGCCGGGGGCTCGAACCCGGCCGCCAGACGCCAAGCCGCCTCGGCGTCGAGATGGTTGTTGAACGACATCGCCTTCCCCTGGATGAGGGCAGCGTCTGCCCACCATGCCGGTGCCCCCGCCTCACGGTAGGAGGCGCCCTCCTGATGAGGGTTCTCTCCGTAGCGAAGGACCTCCGTCCGTTCCAGCGGAATCACGATCCTCTCGGGAAACGCACCGGGATGGAACCAGTCCACGATGGCGGCGTCGTAGGCGGCCGTGCGGAAGAAGGCCCGTGCCGCCAGGCGGCGACGGAGTTCGGCGTCGAGGCCACCTCCCTCCACCGCCGCCGCCACCTCGTCGTACTGGGCCGGGTCGGTGACGACACCCACCCAGCCGTGGTTCTTGGCGGCGGCACGGATCATGGCGGGACCGCCGATGTCGATCTGCTCGATCGCCTCGGCGTCGCCTGTTCCCTCCCGGGCGACCGTCTCCTCGAACGGATACAGGTTCACCACCACGAGCTGGAAGGGGCGGATGCCCCGGGAGGCGATGTCGGAGCGATGCGACTCCCTCCCCAGGTCGGCCAGGATCCCAGCGTGGATGTTGGGATGGAGGGTCTTCACTCTCCCGTCCAGCATCTCCGGCGCGCCCGTCACCGCCTCCACGGAAGTGACGTCCAGACCGGCGTCCTCCAACTCGCGGGCGGTGCCACCCGACGACACCAGCTCCACTCCCGCCGCCGCCAGCCGGGAAGCGAACTCCACCAGGCCGGCCTTGTCGTAGACCGACAGCAGCGCCCGCCGTACGAGAACCTCGCTCACCTTCCCTCCCAGGACACCCGCCGACCCTCGATCTTCAGCGCTCCGGCGGCGAGGGCGTCGACCACCTGCGGGTAGAGCCGGTGCTCCTCCGTCTGGATTCGGGCGTGGAGGCTGGCCCCGTCGTCGGCTTCCGTCACCGGCACCGGAACCTGAGCGATGATCGGCCCGTGATCGACCTCCTCGTCGACGAAGTGAGCGGTCACGCCCGTCACCCGCACTCCGTGCTCGAGCGCGCGGGAGACGGCGTCGGCGCCGGGGAAGGCAGGGAGCAGCGACGGGTGGATGTTGAGTATGCGTCCGGGGAACCGCCGGATCGCCTCCGGTCCGAGGATGCGCATGAACCCCGCCAGGACCATCGCCTCCACCCCCGCCTCTTGCACCGACTCGCAGATCCGCCGGGTGAAATCGCCCCGGTCACCTTCCCAGGCCACCACCCGGGCGGGTATTCGGGCCCGCTCGGCCCGCAAGAGGGCGGCCACACCGGGACGGTCCGAGACCACCAGCCGGATGCGGTAGGCGCCGCCGTGGTCGATCAAGGCCTGGAGGTTGGAGCCTGAGCCCGATACGAGTACGGCGATGTCGATGTTCCTGCGTCCCTCACGGCAGCCGGGAGTGTAGGTGGCGCGCCAGGACGGCGGGACGGCTCGCCTAGGATCGACTCATGGCCGTCCCGGGGTGACGGGTCGAGAAGGAACGAACATGGAGATCGAGCAGGTCCCGGCCGAAGATTGGCAGGACTGGGTAGGAGACCGCCAGGGGGTGGTGCTCGACGTCCGCGAGCCCTACGAGTGGGAGATGGGCACGTTGCCGGGTGCCATCCGGATCCGTCTGGGCGAGCTCCCCGACTCGCTCGACGACCTCGACCCCGCCACCCCCACCCTCATCGTCTGCCGGTCGGGGAATCGCAGCCAGCAGGCAGCCGTGTTCATGAAGATGGCCGGCTTCGAGGAACCCGCCAACATGGCCGGAGGCATGAAGGCCCTGGGCCTCCAGCATTGACCCTCAAAACAGCGGGAACCGCTGGCGCCGCCCGGCCGTATTTCCTTCGTACGCACCAAAGGGGTTCGCAATCCGAGCGCATCTTGTCGCCGTGGCCGTCGTCGCACTGATAGTCGCCGCCTGCGGAGGTGCCGCCGAGACCACCACGACGGCGCCTCCGACGACCGAGGCTTCGGTCGAGACGACGGCGGCGGAGACCACCACCACTGCCGGCAGCGGTGGAGGCCCAGCCGGCGACGACATCTACGACTATGGACGGGCGCCGGCCACCACCGGAACCACCGAGACGACCGCACCCACCGAGACGGAGGCTCCCGCGGCTGCGGGGCTAGGTGTGGCGGAGTCCTCCGACGGGGAGCACCTCGTCGACGCCGACGGGAACTCCCTCTACCTGTTCGTCCCCGATGA
>CAZTXD010000096.1:0-14244 GCA_964617995.1 uncultured Acidimicrobiaceae bacterium | reverse complement strand
CGCATCAAATGCGCGCTATAGCGCGCATTTGATGCGCGAAAACGGGAGGGGGGTTGGAGGGGTGGCGGTGGCAGAGCGCGAAAAGTCCCCGTCTGCCTCACTTGACGTTCTATAACGCTCTCTTGTACAACGTGAGATATGACGACCGCTGCCTCCGGGGAAACCAATGCTCGTCCTCCCGTTGAGCAGAAACCGGCTGCGTTCGCTCCGGAGGCGGCGGTCCGTCCTACCGCTAGGACCCGGCCTCGACTTCCCGTCAGGATCGAGCGGGTCTCTGACGGGGTGTCACCGAACGACCCCTACGTGCGGAGATTCTGGGTGGCGGCGATCGGTCCCGGCGCCGTGGCCGAGCTGATGCGACTGGTCCGGGCAGGGGCCGGGGGCGAGTGGGTCCTCCTCCCCCGCTGGCTCCCGCTCCTGCTCAGATGCGATCTCGTGCGTATCGACGGGGGCGCCATCGTCGTCCCCAGCCTCCTTCCCCGGGTGCCCACGAGGCTCCAGCGTCGCTTTCCTCCCGGCCTGCGCGAGGAGCATCGCCGGAAGTTCGAGGAGCGGCGGCGGCCCTGACTCAGGAGCGGGTGATGAGCAGCCCGACCGACAGCATCGCCGCCACCTCACCGGCGGCGAAGCCGGTGGCGACCCGCACATCGGGCTCTCCCGTCGTGAGGAACATCGTGACGAGCGCCACCGTCAGGCCCGTGATCCAGGCCGCCGCCAGCGACGCGGTGCGCGCCCGGGCGACGAGCACCTGACCGCCGATCTGAGCGGTGGAGGCGGCCATCATCCCGCCGGCCGCCAGCATGGCGACCAGAGCCGCGGGACGGAACTCGGCCGAGAAGAGCAGCTCGACGACGTCTGCTCCCACTACCCATCCCACGGCCGCACCCAGCACCGTGAGAGCCGCCCCGGCTCCGAGGACCCGCACGGCGATCCGGCGCAGACCGGCATGGTCGCCTATCTCCCCCATGGACACCAGGTGGGGGAGGATCCGGGACTGGAGGGAGTAGATAAGTGTCAGCGGGGCCCGGAACAGGGTGAAGGTGACGAATATGACCGAGAACAACCCCGCGGAGCCGCCCAGCGCGGCCACTCCCAGCGGGGCGCCGGCCAGCAGCAGCTGGGAGGCGGAGCTGCCGCCTATGTAGGCGCCGAGGAAGCGGCCGGCACCGACCGGTTCGGCCCGGCTCCGGGAGCTGTCGTGACGCCAGAAGCGAAGAACGAGCGCGGCAGTGGGAGCCGCCACCATCGCCCACGCCAGGGCCGACGCGTCCACCACCACCGCCAGGATCGCCAGGCCTGCGATGAGGCGGAAGGCGTTCTCGAGCATCAGGACCCAGCCGACGTCGGCGAAGCGCCGGTTGCCCGCCAGCACCCCTTTGGCCGTGAAGAGCACGGTGTAGCCCACCACCAGGAGAGCCATGATCAGCACGTAGACCGGGTTGCCGTCGAATATCTCGGTGTCGAGGCTGAGGTAGACGTAGGTGGCCCCGCCGACGACACCGAGTATCGCCACCCAGAGGATCACCTTCAGGTCCTCTGCCACGGCCCGGCCCCGGCTGGTCTCGCGGGTGACGTACTGCTCGAGAGGGACCAGGAGAACGGAGGCAACAATGAAGAACGCCGTCCAGATGGCGGCGATGGGCGCGAAGCCGACGTCCCCGAGGGCGCGGCCCCCGACCGCCTGGAACACATAGGCCAGCACCGCCCCTATCAGGCCGCCGGCGACCATGGTCTTCGTCCCCGGAGCACGCATGCCCCGCGGACTGCTGACCGAGATGGCCTCGGTCACCGAGCTCCGGCGCGCGTCAGCACCGTCCAGACGCTCTTCCAGAGTATCTGGAGGTCGAGTACGGGTGACATGTGCTGTATGTAGTAGAGGTCGTATGAGAGCTTCTCGATCGTGTCCGCAGCATCATCGGCATACCTGTAATTGACTTGAGCCCACCCGGTGACTCCGGGCCTGACCAGGTGGCGCAGGTCATAGAACGGGATGCGCTTGCGGAACTGCCGCACGAAGGGAATCTGTTCGGCCCGCGGCCCCACCAGGCTCATGTCCCCCCGGAGCACGTTCAGGAGCTGAGGGATCTCATCGAGCCTCGTGCTGCGGAGGAACATCCCGCCGCGGATGAGGCGTTCGTCGTCCTCGGAGGCGAAGCGGGGCCCGTTCTCCTCGGCGTCGATGCTCATCGTTCGGAACTTGTACATCACGAATGGCTCCCCTCCCCTACCTACCCGCCGCTGGCTGAAAATCACGGGTCCGGGAGAGGACAGCTTCACGAAGGCCGCCACCACCACTCCCACCAGCAACCACAGCGGTGCCGTGACGAGCACCATCAGCCCCTCCACCAGATGCTTCCCCGGCAACCACGGCGCGGCGCTCAGCAACGGTGTGGAGATCTCCCAGCCCTCGTTGAGATGGACCAGCGGAACCCGACCCATATGCTCCTGGTAGACCGACGCCAACGGGCGGACATCGAAGCCGGCCAGATCGCACGACGACACGAACTGAGCGACCCGCTCGGAGAGGACCGAACGGAAGTCCACCGCCAGGCTGCATCCCGGAGGCAGGGGCGTCATCTCGGAGGAGCTCTGCGGGTCGATGGTCGCCACCACCTCGACATGGGGACTCTCGGCCAGCTCGTCCAGGAGCTCCTTCTCCGAGCTCACCACCACGAACCGCTCCGTCCAGGGGCGCCGGAGGCGGATAACCCGGTGTCCGATCCCCAGCAGCGTCCATAGCGCGAGGACGAGAGGCACGTAGCTGCGCGAGTAGGGCAGGTCCCGGATGAGGAACGAGCCCGTGGCGGTGAGGACGAACGTTCCGATGACGATGGTGAAGAGACGACCGTACGTCGGTCGGGGTACCCCGTGTCCCGACATGGAAGCGGTGGCCAGCGACATCACCAGCGCACCGGAAGCCATGAGCACGACGAGGGGAAGCAGTGACAGGGTCCTGTCGACGCGGGCATCCCAGACCGCCGGGGTGTCGAAGACGATCACCGAACCCAGGACCATGGCCACGCCGAGCACGACCAGATCCGTGACCGTCATGCCCACGAGGAACCGGGTCCGCATCGAAGGGAGGCTAGTGGTTCGACGAGGGTTGGGGCCGGAAGACGAGATCAGCGTTGACTGCTCCGGTCGTCACAGAGACGTCCCACCTCCTTCAGAGGGCATCCCGTTCGAGAGTGGCGGCGAGGGCGATGAGGGTGCGGACGCCGAAGCCGCTGGCACCCTTGGGACCCAGCGGGTTGTCCTCCCGGAACCAGGACGGACCGGCCACATCGACGTGTGCCCAGGGAACATCCCCCACGAATTCGGCCAGGAGCAGAGCCGCGGCGATGGCCCCGCCGTAACGACCCCCGGTGTTCTTCATGTCGGCCACCGTCGAGTCGATGAGGCGTCGGTAGTCGGGGGGCGACGGCAGAGCCCACATCCGCTCTCCCACCTCTCCTGCGACGCTCAGCACCAGGTCAGTGGTCGTCTCGGAACCGAACACCGCCGCGATGTGGTCCCCCAGCGCCACCCGTGACGCACCCGTCAGGGTGGCCAGGTCGACGATAAGGTCCGGCTCGGACTCGGCGGCCAGGGCCAGGGCATCGGCGAGGACGAGTCGGCCCTCGGCGTCGGTGTTGACGACCTCGATGGTCTTGCCGTTGCGGGTGGTGAGGACATCCCCGGGCTTCACGGCCGCCCCTCCCGGCATGTTGTCGGTCAGGGGGACGTACACGCTCGTGGTGAGGTCATGATCCCGGTGCCCGATGGCTGCTGCCGCCGCCACCACCGCGGCGGCACCGGCCATGTCCCCTTTCATCGTCTCCATTCCCTCGGTGGTCTTCAAGGAGAGACCGCCCGAGTCGAAGACGATCCCCTTGCCGACAAGCGCCAGATGGGGGCGTCCGCCACCTGCCGCCTTGCGAGCCACGACCATCGCCGGAGCCCGCTCGGAGCCCGCCGCCACGGCCGCCAGCCCGCCCAGGCTCTCGCCCATGACACGGTCGCCTTCCCACACTTCGACCTGGAAGCCGGCGTCGTCGAGCAGCCGGGCCATCTCATCAGCGAGGACCGCCGGCGCTTTCGCCTCCGGAGGACGGTTCGCCCAGTCCCTGGCGGTCCACACCGCTCGGGAGGTGCCGACGTGGCCGATCAGCTCCGCCTCATCCCCCGAACCGACCAAGGTGACGTGTCCCGGTTCGGAGCCGGATGAGGTGAGATAGTCGTCGAAGCGGTAGGAACCGAGCTGGATTCCCGTCGCGACCGCTTCCAGGGCTCCGTCGATGTCGAGTTGGTGGAGGGAGGTGGCGACGGGCGTGGAGACGGGCAGCATCCGTCCCGACGCTCCCAGGGCGACCCGGAGATCGTCGGCGTCGAAGACGTCCCCCAGCCCGACGAGGATGAATGTCCGCTCCGGTCCGGCCACCGACTGCACGCTCCCTAGCTCACCATCGAAGCCGAGCGCGGCCAGGTCGTCGGCGGAGACCGGAAGCTCCTCCAGGGGCTCGCCACCGACCACGCCGACGATGTACACGGCCCCGTTGGGGATCTGCTCAGCGAACCCGATCGGCCGGATCTTCATTGCGCCCAGGGCCTGCTCATACCACACCTCCGGTTCCGCCGCGGCCCAGGAACACGGTGGCCACACCCGTCAGCACAGCCAGGTAGGAAAGGCCGGTCGCCGCCATCACCCCCGAGTAGGCGGGATGGCGCAGCGCCCCCAGCACGGCCGCCATCAGAGCGACGGTGGTGGCCGCCAGCACCCAGAAAACCGTTCCCAGGATCTCCGATCCGGGCACTCCCGGGCCGAGCACGACGGCGAGGGTGTCCACCGCCAGCCCGACGATGCCGGCGACCGCCAGGGCACGCAGGACCACCCGGGGAAGGGTCGGGTCGACCAGGTACCAGTGCCCGAGCAGCATCTCGCCGGTGATCCCCCCCAGCGCCAGGGTGGCGGTTGTGGCCCCGATGGGCCCACCGATGTCGGAGGCGGCGATCACGAAGAGGGCTGCGCCGATCGCCAGAGCCCCGCCGGCGACGAGGCGGCTCCATGAGACGATGATCCCCCCCGCCACGACCATCGCCACGGCGGCCCAGACGACGTAGTCGCCGGTGAAGGCGGGCCACACCCCTATCAGGGCCGCGGTGGCGGCAGCGAGCCAGGTGAATCCGGGCCCCACCACCGATCTCACCGTGACCGTGGCGGCGGCAAGACCGACTCCGCCTGCCCAGGTGAGCAGCACGAACAGCGGATCGGTGACGAGTGGATCGGAGTTCACGGGGACGGCCCGTCCGGTGGATAGACGGTGCGGCGGGCGCGGCGCATCATACTGGCACCGATGTCTCCCCCATCCGGACCCCGTGTGTCGGTCATCATTCCCGCCCGCCGGGCGGCCGGTTCGATAGTCGGCGCCATCCGATCGGCCCTCGATCAGCCGCAGGTGACGGAGGTGGTGGTGGCGGCAGCCGACGAACCCACCCAGCGGGAGGCGGCCACGGTGGAGGATCCCCGCGTGAGGGTCGTCCCCAACCCGGCGGGCTCCACCCCCGCCGCCCTCAATCTCGCCGTCCGGGCGAGCGACGGGGAGGTGCTCGTGCGCTGCGACGCCCACTCCCGTCTGCCGGCGGGGTACGTGGCCCGTGCGTTGGAGGTTCTCGAAACCAGCGGTGCCGCCAACGTCGGCGGGCGTCAGGTGCCCAACGGACAGACGATATTCGAGCGAGCCGTGGCGATGGCCATGTCATCTCCGCTGGGGGCGGGAAATGCCCGTTACCGTATCGGAGGGGAGGCGGGACCGGTCGACACGGTCTATCTGGGGGTGTTCCGGCGCTCCGACCTCGAAGCGGTGGGGGCCTTCGACGAGACCCTGGAACGCAACCAGGACTACGAGCTCAACTGGCGTCTTCGCCGGGCGGGCGGCCTCGTCTGGTTCGATCCCGAGCTGACGGTCGATTACCGGCCGCGGGGCACCGTGGGCGATCTGTGGCGCCAGTACTTCGGCTACGGGATGTGGAAGTGGGTGGTGCTCCGGCGCCACCCCGAATCCCTGCGCTGGCGCCAGGTGGCGGCCCCGGCGCTGGTGGTGGGGCTGGTAGCGTCGGCCGTGCTGTCGGTGTTCGACTGGCGGGCGGCGACGGCCCTCCCCGACGCCTACCTGGTCGCCACCGTCGGAGCCGGGCTCGTCGATGCGGTCCGCCGGCGCGACCCGGCCGGCCTCCTCGAACCAGTGGCGTTGTGGTCGATGCACCTGGGATGGGGACTCGGGTTTCTCACAGGAGCGCTCTCCGGTAGACGATGAGCACTTCCTCGGCCGGCCAGGCGAAGCGCCGCTTGACTTCGTCTATCTGCTCGGCCACCCGCTGGCGAAGACCGTGATCTGCTCCCACCTTGGCCCCCGCCTCCCTCCAGGCGACGGCATCACCGGCGGGAACGAACACGATGCCGTCGAGGCCACTGGTGGGTTGGCGCGTCCCCGGCAGGTCGGACGCGATGACGGGGAGTCCCAACGCCAGGTATTCCGGCACCTTGGTGGGCAGGGAGTCGCGATAGTTGTCGATGTCGAGCAGGGGCGACAGTCCGGCGGTGGCGCCGGCGACGCGATCGAGGGCGCCCCGATGCGGGAGCTGACCGGTGAGCTCGACCTCGACACCCAGCTCCTCGGCGCGCCGGAGGAGACGAGGAGTCAGTGAGGACGGGGAGACCCCGCCCACCATCACCAGCCTGTGACCGGCGCCGGCGGCCGCTTCCAGGGCCAGGAAGGCTCCACGCAGCTCCGTCACGTCTCCCAGGTATGCCAGATACGGCGGCTGCCCGACCGCCCGCGGCTCCGGAAGCCAGCCGGGCAGGTGGTTGGCGATCACCGGGTGGGGACGCCGGAACAGACTCTGGTAGCCCTCCTCGGCCAGGGTCACGGTCATCAGCCTCTCGGTCACCCGGAGGGCGGCGCCGGCTGCCAGCGCCAGCGCGGGCCGTAACCAGGCGGGGGTCGACCGGCGGGTGCGGAGCTGAGCCGGCAGGTTCTCGTGGAGGTCGAAGAGGGTGGGTCGACCCAGCATCGCCCGCAGCCAACCCGCTGTCAGCAGTTCCGGGTCGTGGATCGCCACCAGGTCCCATCGCTTCCGGGGTATGAGGCGAAGGGCGGCCAGCCACCGTCGTGCCCGACCGCCCGCCAGCGGTAGCCATTCGATCTCCGTGAGGTCACCCGGACCCGGAGTCTTGGTGGCGTAGTGGATCTCCCACTCGGCAGCCAGTGTCTCGATGAGCTTGACCCTGATGCGAGGATCGTCGGGGCGGTGAACAGAGGTCACCACCAGCAGCCGGCGTCGGCTCACAGGTGAAAGACGTTGTCGGCTGCGATCCCGAGTCGCCGATATGCCCCGCGGGTGTCGAACACATGACCCACCTGGGAGGCGACCGAGGCGTAGTCGACGCTGCTGTGGTCGGTCAGCACCACCGCCAGCGGGAACCGGGAGAGGTCCTCGTCACCGGCGACCGGCTCGAGGCCGTGCTGGCGGATCCTGTCGTCGCCCACCACCGGATCCAGCACCGAGACCTCCGCGCCCCTGCGCACCAGCTCCTTGATGACTTCCAGCGACGCCGACTCCCGATCGTCGGCCACGTCGGCCTTGTAGGCGATGCCGATGGCGAGGATCCGGGTACCGAACACGGGCCGCCCCTGACCGTTGAGCACGTCTCCCACGCGGGTGGCCGTGTAGGCCGGCATCCGGGTGTTGACCTGCTCGGCCGTGTCGATGAAGCGGGTGGCGAAGTTGGCCTCCCGGGCCCTCCACGCCAGGTACTGAGGGTCGAGGGGGATGCAGTGGCCGCCCACTCCCGGCCCGGGGAAGAAGGCCTGGAATCCGAACGGCTTGGTGGCGGCGGCGTCCACCACCTCCCAGATGTCGATGTCCAGTTCGTGGGCGAGCTGAGCCATCTCGTTGATGAGGCCGATGTTCACCGCCCGGTATGTGTTCTCGAGCAGCTTCGCCATCTCCGCCGACCGGGCAGACGACACCAGATGAACCGACGGGACGAGCCGGCTGTAGGCCGCCTCTGCCACCCGACCGGCGAGCTCCGTCACGCCGCCCACGACCTTGGGTATCTCGGCGGTCTTCATCACGTCTCCGGGCGACACCCGTTCGGGAGAGAACGCCACGTAGACGTCACGGTCGAGTTCGAGACCGGCCCGTTCCAC
Source organism: uncultured Acidimicrobiaceae bacterium (assembly GCA_964617995.1). Classification (GTDB taxonomy): domain Bacteria; phylum Actinomycetota; class Acidimicrobiia; order Spongiisociales; family ZC4RG35; genus CAZTXD01. Next base: position 6,055 of record CAZTXD010000096.1, on the reverse strand, counting down.
GGCGGGGACGATGTAGTCCTCGGTGGTTCCCGGATACGTGGTCGACTCCAGGCAGATGAGCTGACCGGGGCGTGCCACCGTCGCCACCGTCTCGGCGGCGGCTTCGATGAACGAGAGGTCGGGCTGGCGGTTGCGGCCGAGAGGAGAGGGGACGCAGATGAAGATGGCGTCGGCCTCCCGCAGCGCCGACATGTCGTCTGTGAAGACGGCCCCGGCGGCCAGAGACTCCTTGAGCTCCTCGTCGGAGACGTCGCCCACGTGGGACTGGCCCGCCATGAGATTCGCCACCCGGGCCGATGAGATGTCGTAGCCGATGACCCCCAGGCCCTGGGCCGAGGCGGTCATCGCCAGGGGCAGGCCGACATATCCAAGCCCGATGATGCCTGCGGTCCACGGTTCCGATGCAAAGCGTTCTACTGGTGATGGCACCCGGAAGCCTCTCTGAAGACGGGTCCGGGGGATTCTACTTGCAGACAGACCCCCCAGGTCGGAACGCCCATCCGTTTTCGCGCATCAAATGCGCGCTATCGCGCGCATTTGGTGCGCGAAAACGGGTTTGGGAGCGCACGGTCAGCCGCGGATGGCTCTCGCCAGGAAGGAGGCCATCTGGTCACGGGTGACCGGGTCGTTGGGGCAGAACCGATCGTTGGCGGGGGGGTTGCAGCCCCGGGTCACACCCGCCACGGCCAGCCGGTCGATGTCACCCGCGAAGATCGAGTCGTCGTCATCGATGAACAGGTCGCCTTCGCCCGGGTCGGTGTAAACGTAGGCCCTCACCAGGAAGGCCGCCATCTCGCCGCGGGTCACCGCCCTGTCCGGGCAGAACCGGTCGTTGGCCGGCGGGTTGCAGCCCCGGGTGATGCCGGCGGCGGCGAGGGCGTTGATGTTGTCCTCGTGCACGGAGCCGGTGTCGTCGACGAAGTGGTCCTCCTCCGAGCGGGGAAGCTCGAGGGCCCGCACGAGGAACGAGGCCATCTGCTGGCGCGTCACGCTGTCGCGGGGGCAGAAGCGGTCGTTGGCCGGCGGGTTGCAGCCCCGGGTGATTCCGAGCTCGGCGATGAAGAGGATGTTGTCGAAGTGGATGGACGTCCCGATGTCGACGAAGGGACTGGGAGCGAGGACACCGCTGACGTAGGGCGAGACACGCTCGCCGCGGGCGTTGAGGATGCGATAGAGCCACACGGCCGACACCTCGGCGGAGCGAAGCTCGCCGTTGACCAGACCGAGGAATCTGATGTTGGCACCGGGCGGTCCCGACACCATCTGCGCGCCGGTCACCTTGTTCCAGCAGTGACCCTCGTCGCACAGCTCGGTACGGAGGACCGACTCGGGGAGGGATCGCTGCCACCGGGCGAGCGGATTGATGTTGGGGTTCCCGCCTCCGGGATCGGCCACCGACTTGAGATGAGGTTGGGGGCTTCCTCCGAAAACCGTCTCGACGTTCTCGGTGACGCCGCCGGTGGACGACGAGTAGTAGGTGGTCACCACCGAATTCCCGCTGTTCACCTGGGAGTGGGTGACGACGAGGCCCGCCGTGCCGTCGACGCCCACCGATTTCCAGCGGGGCCCGTTCGATGAGCCCTCCACATTCCAGGCGTCGTAGTTCTGGTCGGCGGTGGTGCGGCGGATGTGACAGCCGCAGTCGGGGCGTCGTCCCGACCCGTCGGCTCCTCCCCAGGTGGCAACGGTGTTCACTGCGAACGACCGCGCCGTCACGGCCTGCGCCTTCAGCGTCTCGTCCGGCCACGACAGCGGCACCTCGCCGATGCCGTACAGGTACTCCTCGAGACCGAGCCTCACGGTCACGTCGAAGGCAGTGGCTATCTGGCTGGTACGGATCTCGAAGGGGCCCCGGGCGTATTCGAGATCGGGGTCCTCGCTGGGATCCAGCACCCGCACGATGGTCGAGGGGTCTGAGTTCCCGAAGTCGTCGTCCCAGGTGATGTCGAGGTCGCAGTTCCCCTCCACCTGGGTGCCGCCCACCACCGATCCCGACACCACGACCGCCCGGGTGCAGCGCCCGTAGGTGCTGGTGGCAGCCACACGCAGGATCTGGCCGGCTTCGACGGTCACGTCGGGAGTGCCGCAGCTGTTGGAGCCGTCCCCGCGGTGGCACACGTCCACCTCGCCCGACATGACCCGGAAGTCGAGGGAGGTGCGCCGGGAGGCAACGTTCACCGCCAGGGCCTCGTCGTCGAAGATCCACCCGGGCACCGTGCCCAGGCTCTGGGCCGACTTGAGCTGGGCACCGCTGTAGAAGTGCGAGATGATCTCTGCGACGTTGCTGCCGTCGAGGGCCATCCCGTAGGCACCGTACTGGGACATGCCCACGCCGTGGCCCCATCCCCCACCGTCGACGAGGAATTCGTCCTCGGCTGCCCCGGCCACGAGGGGGACGACCAGCAGCAAGGCCAGGACGGCGAAACTCCATCTATTTCTCATTCAAACTCCTCGCCGCCCCCGGGCAGGTTACGCGGGTCGGTCACGAATCGGGAAGCAATCCGGCACCACGGTGGAGGAAAGCCGCCATCTGACCCCGGGTCACCTGGCCGCCGGGGCAGAAACGGTCGTTGGCCGGGGGGTTGCATCCCCGCGTCACTCCCGCCGCCGCCAGGGCGCCTATGTCGGCCTCGAACACCGAACCGGCGGCGTCGACGAATCGGCTCTCCGCCACCGGCAGGTTCAACGCCCGAGTCAGGAAGGCCGCCATCTGACCCCGGGTCACCTGGCCGCCGGGGCAGAAACGGTCGTTGGCCGGGGGGTTGCATCCCCGCGTCACTCCCGCCGCCGCCAGGGCGCCTATGTCGGCCTCGAACACCGAACCGGCGGCGTCGACGAATGGGCTATCGGCCGGGGCCAGCTCGAGATAGCGGTTGAGGAAGGCGGCCATCTGCCCGCGGGTCACGTGGTCGTCGGGACAGAACCTGTCCTGGAAGGGAGGGTTGCAGCCGCGGGTCGTCCCGGAGGCTGCCAGCCACTCGATATCGGCCTCGAACACCGACCCGTCGTCGTCGGCGAAGGTCCCGACATGGTGATAGGGCACGGTCCCTTCGGGGCAGTCGAAGTCGGGGGCGAGAAACCACGACGAGGCCGTCACCCCCGTCAACGGCGTGTTTCCCCGGTACGCCTGCAGGCCGCCGGTATCCGACAGCACCACCAGGTCGGGCCGGCCGTCGCCGTCGTAGTCCTCGAACCCGATCTCGTCGGACGCCGACAGGGCGGGACCAGTCACCGTCTCGATGACCGTGCCTGGTGATGCGGCGCTCACGACCTCGATGACCGAGGAACCCTCGCCGGCGTCGACGACCAGCAGCTCGTCGCGTCCGTCGACGGTGCGGTCTGCCGTCACGAGGCGATCCCCCGAAGCCCCCGCGATGACACCCGAGGCAGACGCCTGGGCGAACCCGTCGGCGGCCCTCCAGACCGAGACCGCCAGTCCGTCCCCTGTTTCCTCCACCACCCACAGGTCATCGGCTCCGTCACCGTTGGTGTCTCCGAACACGTGGCGCTGCCCGGGTGAGGTCTCCACTCCGGTGACGATGGTTGTCGCCCTTCGGTATCCCTCCGCGGCCGAGTAGCGGTGGAGCACCACCACGGCACCCGAGCCGTCGACGTAGACGAGGTCGGGGCGCCCCACCCCGTCGACATCGGCGAGGTGGGGAGTGCCGTTCGGTGGGTCGTCGAGCCACCAGCGCCACACCGAGCAGTCGGCGAACGCCGCTCTGGACGTGGCGAGCTCGAGTACGGCGTGGTCGCCCCACGGCCGGACATGAGCCACGTCGGGGGCGCCGTCGCCGCTGGCTTCCGTCACGAAAGAGGGGTTGGAGGTGGGGCCGAAGACGACGTCATGGCGGCCGATCGTGGTGGTGAAGGACGAGGCCGCCGTGAGCGGAGCGATCGGCGGAGGGATGGCGGCGTAGCTGGGGCTGGCGGCCGGACCCATCCACGAGAAGTGCATGGGGTCCTTGACGAAGAGCCAGCTCCCGCCCCAGCACATGCCGGCGTCCTCCCAAGCCGCCACGAACCATGCCGGCATGTCCGTCACGAGCCGACCATCGACCCGGTAGGGGTTGGTGGAGGGGTTGATGTCGACCGCGGCGCCGAGACCGTGGTAGCTGACGGCATCGTGGGCGATGCTCGTCCGCGCCGAGAAGCCGTAGCTCTCAGAAGCGCGGATGGCGTAGTGGCGCCCCCCGGCGGCGGCCTCGGTCAGGTTTGCCTCCACGTCCTCCAGCACGGGCAGGAGCCGCCGATGTACTCGGAAGCGGGCACCGTCGGACATGGGCACGTCCCACCACACCAGCCGGGCCTTGATCGCGCCCAGCGTCCTGCCGAACAGGGCACCGGCCGGGCCCCGGACGTAGTCCGAGTCGATCAGATTCCCCGAGCTCCCGACGATGGGCGGATAGAAGCGCGGATAGCCGCAACCGGGCGACTCGGCCGTCAGCTCGTAGTCGGCGGCGGCCGTGGCCGGGCCGACCATGAACAGGACGCCTGCCGCCAGCAGGAGCCGAACGAGACTCCGGCTCACTTCCCTTCCAGGCGGTAGACGGAGCCGCCGCCGGAGACGACCAGCAGCTCCCCGTCGCCGTCGTGGCCGAAGGACCACAAGGACCCGACGGAGCCGAGACGCGATGTCCAGTCCTGGCGGTCGTCGATCCTGTTCCCGTCGGCGGTGCGGAAACTGCGGATGAAGCCTGCGCAGAGGTCGCCGTAGAAGTAGTGACCTCGCAGCCAGTGGAGGGCGGAACCTCGGTAGACGAGACCCCCGGTTATGGCGCAGGCGCCGCCGGAGCGGCTGTACTCGACGTCGGGGAACTCCATGCCCGTCGTCGAGCAGGAAGGATCGGTGTCGTCGGGGTTGCAGAGGGAGCCCTCGAAGCGGGGCCATCCGTAGTTGACGAGCGGCCGATCGTCGTCGACCACCGTGATCTCCTCCCGGGCGCCCTGGCCGACGTCGGCGACATACAGCAGCCCGTCGTCGAACCAGATCCGCCACGGGTTGCGCAGGCCCACCGCCCAGATCTCGTCGCGGCCCGGGCCTCCGAGGAAGGGGTTGTCGGAGGGAATGGCGTAGGGCTGGGCGCCGTCGATGTCGAGCCGCAGCAGGGAGCCCGGCAGCGTGCTGGAGTTCTGGGCGTTCTGATGGGTGTCGTTGGCTCCACCTCCGTCACCGAGGGCGATCACCAGGTAGCCGTTGGAGTCGAAGACGAGATGCCCTCCGTTGTGGTTGGTCGCCGGCTGGGGGATGGTGATGACCTCGGTCTCCTCGGGGGCTGCCCGGTCGGGATCGGAGGAGAGCCGGAACGACGAGACCTGTGACTCGTGGGAGTCGTCGATGCCGGTGGTGGAGTAGTAGACGAAGACCCTGTCGTCGGACGGGAAGTCGGGGTGGAACGCCATCGAGAGGAGGCCCATCTCCCCGCGGCTGACGACACGATCGGTCAGGTCGAGGAAGGGTGTGGAAGCGATCGACCCGTCGACCAGGAGGCGTATCAGCCCACCCTTCTCGACGATGAAGATGCGGTCGTCGCCGGGCGGGGCGATGGCATAAACCGGGAGACGGAAGTCGTCGCTCAGCAGTGACAGCTCGAGGTCGGGTCGGGGAGGAACGGGCTCGGTTGCCAGCCCCTCGGCGCGGGTGAGGAAGCTCGCCATCTGCTGGCGGGTTACGGGGTCCTCGGGGCAGAAGCGCGTGTTGTCGGGCGGGTTGCAGCCCCGGGTCACGTCGGCGCTGGCCAGGGCGTCGATCTCCCGCTCGAAGATCGAATCGTCGTCGTCGACGAATACGTCTTCCTCGGTGGCGACGTAGCCGTAGGCCCGGGTGAGGAAGGCGGCCATCTCGCCGCGGGTGAGAGTACGGGTGGGACAGAACCGGTCGTTCTGGGGCGGGTTGCAGCCCCGGGTGATGCCCGCCGCCGCCAGGGCGTTGATATCGTCCTCGAAGATCGACAGGGCGTCGTCCACGAATCGGTCGGGACCGGCCGGCAAGTTCAGGGCCCGGGTGAGGAAGGCGGCCATCTCGCCGCGGGTGAGAGTACGGGTGGGACAGAAC